>NZ_QBUB01000016.1:0-125688 GCF_003058125.1 Paraburkholderia sp. GV068 | reverse complement strand
CGCGGGTCTGCTGCAGGCTTATCGGTTTATCGCGGATAGCCGTGATGAGGCGACCGGCGAGCGTTTGGATAACCTTGAAGACCCGTATCGTCTGTTCCGTTGCCACACGATCATGAACTGCGTCGACGTCTGCCCGAAGGGGCTCAACCCGACGAAGGCGATCGGCAAGATCAAGGAATTGATGGTTCGCCGCACTGTCTAGAGTGAAGTGAATAACCCACGCTTCGTGTCGTCGGCTGCCCGAAAGAGCGGTCGGAGCGCCGCGGAGCGACCCGGCAAGTATTGACATGAACGATGCATCGCATCAGTCCGATCCTCTCCGCCGCGCGCGTCTTCGCTGGCGCGCGCGGCGGGGCCTGCTGGAAAACGATCTGATCTTTGAACGTTTTTTCAGCCGATATGAGCATGACCTCAGCGATGCCGATGTGGGCGCACTTACGCGCCTGCTCGAGCTGAGCGATAACGACCTGATGGACTTGCTTCTCGCGCGCAAGGAACCTGAAGGCGAGCTTGCCGACCCCGATGTGATTCGGGTCCTGGAGCTGCTGCGCAACGCTTGAGCGCCGCGAGTGCGTTGTTCCAGGCGTGCAATTATCGAAACCCTGTTTACATACTTCGATTGAGGATGTGCTATGACCCCGTCAGATGTTAAAGCCACGCTATCGTTCAGCGACAATTCGCCGAGCGTTGAAATGCCGATTTACAAGGGCACTCTCGGCCCGGACGTGATCGACATCCGCAAGCTGTACGGCCAGACCGGCAAGTTCACGTACGACCCGGGCTTCATGTCGACGGCGGCGTGCAATTCGGCGATCACCTACATCGACGGCGATAAGGGCGAACTGCTGTACCGCGGCTACGCGATCGACAACCTCGCGCAAAACGCCGACTTCCTCGAAACGTGCTATCTGCTGCTGAAGGGCGAACTGCCCAACACGGAGCAGAAGGCCGAGTTCGTGAAGACCGTCACGAATCACACGATGGTGCATGAGCAAATGCACTTCTTCTTCCGTGGTTTCCGCCGCGACGCGCACCCGATGGCGATTCTGGTTGCCGCAGTCGGCGCGCTGTCGGCGTTCTATCACGACTCGCTGGACATCAACAATCCGCGTCACCGTGAAGTGTCGGCCATTCGCATGATCGCGAAGCTGCCGACGCTGGTCGCGATGGCGTACAAGTACAGCATCGGCCAGCCGTTCGCGTATCCGCGCAACAACCTGTCGTACAGCGCGAACTTCATGCATATGATGTTCTCGAACCCGTGCGAGGAGTACGAGGTCAACGACGTGCTGGTGCGCGCGCTCGACCGTATCCTGATTCTGCACGCGGATCACGAGCAGAATGCGTCGACGTCGACCGTGCGTCTCGCCGGTTCGTCGGGCGCGAATCCGTTCGCGTGTATCGCAGCGGGCATCGCCTGCTTGTGGGGCCCGGCGCACGGCGGCGCGAACGAAGCAGCGCTGAACATGCTGGAAGAAATCGGCTCGGTCGACAACATTCCTGAGTTCATCAAGCAGGTGAAGGACAAGAACTCGGGCGTGAAGCTGATGGGCTTCGGTCACCGCGTCTACAAGAACTACGATCCGCGCGCGAAGCTGATGCGCGAAACCTGCCACGAAGTGCTGAACGAACTGGGCCTGCACGACGACCCGCTGTTCAAGCTCGCCATGGCACTGGAAAAGATCGCGCTGGAAGACGAATACTTCGTGTCGCGCAAGCTGTACCCGAACGTCGACTTCTACTCGGGCATCGTGCAGCGCGCGCTGGGCATTCCGACGTCGATGTTCACGTGTATCTTCGCGATGGCGCGTACGGTTGGCTGGATTGCGCAGTGGAACGAAATGATCGCCGATCCTGAGCAGAAGATTGGCCGTCCGCGTCAGTTGTTCATCGGCGATACGCCGCGTGAGGCGAAGCCGATCGGGCAACGCTGAGCGGGTTGAGTCTGCCTGGCCTGTAGTGGCTGGTTCGCTACGGGCTGGTGTGGGCTTCAACGCTTGAGATAGAAAACGCCCCAACGGGTACACCGTTGGGGCGTTTCCGTTTTCGACGCGTATTGCGACGCGTGTTGCGTGCGGCGAGCCGTTCGTCGTGGAAGCTCATTCGCGCCGCTGCCGCCTTCCCGACCTTTCGAGCGAAGGCGGACGCATTTGCAAATTATGCGGCGTCGCGGCCGCGTCTTCCGCGGCCCGGCCATGCGTCTCGAAGAAGCGTCGATACGCGCTCGGCGTCATGCCGCGCGCCGACAGAAACTGTCGATTGAAATTGGCCAGATTCGCAAAGCCGGCCTTCGCTGCGATCAGCGCGATGGGCCATGTCGTGTCCGTCAGTTGACGCGTGGCATAGCCGATCCGCAGACGGTTCAGATAACGCCCGACGCTTTCGCCGAGATGCCGCACGAAGTAGCGGTGCAACGAGCGCTCGGACAGGTTCGCTACCTCGCACAGTTCGGTGATCCGCAGCGGCTCGTGAAAGCGCCGGTCGAGCAGATCGAGGACGCGGTTCAGCCGCTCGGCTTCGGACGCGCTTGCGCCCGGCGTGACGGTAACGCCTCCGACGGGGCGACGCGTTCTTGCTTCTGCTTCAGCTCCCGCTCCCGCCTCGACGGAATCGGCCGGTCGGCCCGCCCCGGCAAATCGCACGGCGCTATGCATTGACGCACCGCCTGGCTTCGTTGCACTTCGATACGCTGCCGGCGACGCCAACGGCTCCGAAGTGCCTTCCGCGAGCCGCGCCAGCACGTCGAGCACAGCGCCAAGCCGCACGCGCGGCGACGGGTCCAGCAACGCCTCCATTCGTTCGTGCATCGACGCAGCGGCCTCGCTCGGAAAGCGCAGCCCCGGCGCGGCGCGCCGCAGCAGCGTGCGCAGCGACGCGAACTCCGGGCAGCAGTCCGCGATTCGCCGCGCCCAGTCGCCGCTGAACCACACGACGATCGCCACCTGAGGCGCGCTTGCGTCGATCGGTGCCGTCGACGCCCACGTATGCGGCATGTCGGGCGGCACGAGCACGAGATCGTCGCCGCTGTAGTCCGCGATGTGATCGCCGATAAAACGGCGGCCGCGGCTATTCATCGTCAGCGTGAGTTCGTATTCCGGGTGGTGGTGCCACTCGAACGGTATCTGCGCGAGCTGCCGATGGTAGACGCGGATCGAGCAGCCGTCCGGAATGGTGACGCGTTCGTATTGAGGTTTCACGATAGGCAGCCTGGCCGCACTGGGGAGCCGGAAACGGCGGCGAATGTCTGGATTGTATCGGTATGTGGCCGTAAAGCATGCTTGGCGATGGCCGAACATCCTTAATCTGCAGGAAGGCCGAAGCACACAGATCATCTCAAGGAGACAACCCATGCCGCTCGTCATCGACAATCTTCCCGAGGCTATTCGCAGCACCAAGCGCACGTTGCGGGCCGCGCTGCCGAACCACAAGCAAGTGTTCGAGCAGGTGGAAGGCGCGATCCGCCAGCAGATCGACGCGATTCACCGCGACCGGGCGCAGGGGCGCGATGCGATTCCCGTGTTCGATTATTCGTCGATTGTGTCCGGCGCTGTCGATCAGGCGACGATCGCCAGCATCAAAACGCGCGGCGCGTGCGTCGTGCGCGGCGTTTTCGACCGGCAGCAAGCAAGCGAATGGAACGACGAAATCGCCGAATACGTGCAGCGTAACGACCTCGACGCCAGGCTGGCGCATCGCGCGGAAGACAAGTATTTCGGCAACCTCGCGTCGAGCAAGCCGCAGATTTACGGCGTCTACTGGTCGAAGCCGCAAACGGCCGCGCGCCAGTCGCCACAGCTAACGAATACGCGCGTGTTCCTCAACCGCCTGTGGACGTCGGAGAGCGAAGGCCGGCGGCACTTCGATCCCGAGCGCGTGCCGGTGTACGCGGACCGGATTCGTCGCCGGCCGCCGGGTTCAGAGTCGCTCGGTTTGTCGCCGCATGTGGATGGCGGCTCGGTCGAGCGCTGGCTCGACACGAATTTTCAGCAGGTTTATCGGCATGTGCTGTCGGGCAACTGGCGCGCGTATGACCCGTTCGACGCCGCGTATCGGCCGGACGTGCAGGAAATTCCGTCGCCGGCCGTGTGTTCGATGTTTCGCACTTTCCAGGGCTGGACTGCGCTAACGCCGCAAGGCCCCGGCGACGGCACATTGCAATTGATCCCGATCGCCAACGCGATGGCTTACGTGATTCTGCGAGCATTGCAGGACGACGTTCCCGACGACGAACTGTGCGGCGCTCAACCCGCCCGCGCGCTGTCGATCAAACCTGAATGGCACGGCCTGCTGCTCGAAGCAGTCACGCCGATTCCGCACATGCAGCCGGGCGACGCGGTGTTCTGGCACAGCGACGTCGTGCATTCCGTCGAGGACGCGCATCGCGGCAGCGGCTACAGCAACGTGATGTACATCGCTTCGGCGCCGTGGTGCGCGAAAAACGAGGCCTACCTGAAGCGTCAGTTGCCGAGCTTTTTGCGCGGCGAAAGCCCGCCCGATTTTCCCGCCGACCACTTCGAAACGGACTTCGCCGGCCGCGCTCAGGAAAGCGATTTGACGCCGCTTGGCCGCGCGCAACTCGGCTTCGATCTTTCGCGCTAAAGCATCGGATGCCCGCCGGCGACGACTCGGTTTATTCGCTTGCAGACCAGAGCCGACTCCGGGCGGGCGCGTCGCGTCACCGCCAGGCGCTCATGCCCGGCGCCGCACGATTCCATAAATGACCAGCAGCACGATCGCCCCAATCACCGACGCCACCCAGCCTGCCGGCTGCCCCGGCTGATACCAGCCCAGCGCACGTCCGACGTAGCCCGCAATCAGCGAGCCGGCAACACCGAGGATGATGGTCATGATGAGACCCATGCGGTCGTCGCCTGGCTTCAGCGCGCGCGCAATCAATCCGACGACCAGCCCTACGATCACTGTACCAATGAAGGAAAACATGCTGACCTCCCAAAGAGTGTGAGTACTTCAGTCTTCTTTACTACGAGCTGCCGCTTTCCCGGCGACGCTTTTCGGAGCATACGCGAGACGCGGGATAGGACCAAAAAAGGCGCATTGGTTTGTGCATCGCGTGCGCCGTCGCAACAATCGCGCCCAGGTCCAGGCGCGACTAGGACGTTCGGGAATGTCCCGCACTTGCCGTTGAGCACTGCATTGGACTGTCGGTGATGCGGGTATCGATTCTCGGCTCGACCTCGCCGCGCAATAGGCGAATTGCGTTCGAGCCCGACGGCGTGGAAATCATCGCGGAACCAGGAGCCGCCGCCGCAACGTCGGACGAAGCACTTAGCGCTACTGTCCCTCAGCGCGCCAACTCGTCCGTCTCGTCCGCAGCGTAAATGATCTGCGTGCCGTTATCGCCGAGCCACTTTGCGAAGTCCTCGGTCAGGCCCCCGTCGGTGACCAGATAGTCGATCCTGTCCATCGCCCCGAACGCGGCGAACTCGCGTTTTCCGAACTTGCCCGAATCGGCGAGAAGGTAGACGGTCTTTGCCGCATCGATCATCGCCCGCTTAACGTGCAGGTCGATGAAGTCGGGGTACGAAATACCGGATTCTTTCGACACACCACCGGCAGCCAGAAACAGCTTGTCGACGAACATGCCCTGGAAAAAGGCCGACGCCTTTTCTCCTGAGACCGCAATGGTTTCCGGCTTGAATTCGCCGCCCGTCAGCATGATCCGGTTGGTAGGCTCCGCGCCGAGAATGATCGCGATGTTGAGCGCATTCGTTACGATCCGCAGGTTCTGACGATCAAGAAGATTTTTCGCAAGTTCGGTCGTCGTCGCACCGCAATCCAGAATAATCGAGTCGCCGTTTTTGACGAGGCTCGCCGCCATCCGTCCGATCAGCGCTTTTTCCGGACTTGTCGGAAGGATGTTGGCCCGATCGACAAAATGCCGCTTCGGACCCGCCTCCGACGTGACCAGGCGGACGTTGCCGTGCACGCGTTCAACGCGTCCCTGCTTCTGCAACTCATCAATGTCTTTTCGAATAGTTGGCATCGAAACGCCAAACTCGCTGGAAAGCTCGGAAAGCTTTACCAGCCTGGCGGCCTGCACTTTCTCAAAGATCTTCTCTGTTCTTGTCCGTTGGTCCATTTGCTCATCCCGCGAAGCGTCGGTGCGGCTTCACAACACCCGTCGATATTGTGCCCTAAACGGCAGCAGTATGGCCCGGCCAGGGGTTTTCCCGCTTTCCATCTATTTCTCTTTGACTTTCTAAAGAAAGTAACAGAAACTGAATCTCAAGCAAACGGGAAGTTCGGGAGTTGGGAATGGAAAACCCCTACAAGCAGTCTGGCGACGCCCTACATCGGCGGGCGCAGGAAATCCGTAAAAAAATCTGCGTGATGAATTCCGCTGCGAAGAGCGGCCATACGGGCGGCGACATGTCCGAGGCCGATGTGCTCGCGGCGCTGTACTTCCATGTGCTCCGCTACGAGGTTCAGTCGGACCGCACCGTCAAATGGCACGACGAATTCATCCTCAGCAAAGGACACGGCGTAGGCGGCCTCTATTCCTGTTTTGCCGAACTCGGCTGGCTGGCTGACGAAGAACTTCTCACGTATCTCAAGGACGGTTCGCGTCTGCCGGGACATCCGGTCAGGCAAAAGCTGCCGTCGCTGGTGACAGTCAACACGGGCGGGCTCGGACACGGCTTCCCGATCGCGGCAGGGCTCGCGATGGCTAAGCGGCGTCATGCCGCTAACACGGAAGGCTCGGTCGGCCGCGTTTTCGTTCTCACAGGCGACGGCGAACTGGAAGAGGGTTCGAACTGGGAAGCCGCAATGGCGGCGGCGCATTTCGAACTGGCCAATCTCGTGGTGATCGTCGACCGCAACCGGCTGCAACTGGCGGACTTCACCCACAACATCATGGACATGGACCCGCTCGACGAAAAATTCCGGGCCTTCGGCTTCGAAGTGCACGACGTCAACGGCAATCAGGCCGACGCCATCTGGAAACTGATCGAAAGTCTGGACTACGAAAACGGGAAGCCGAAAGTCCTCATCGCTCATACGATCAAGGGCCGCGGCGTGTCGTTCATGGAGAACGTGCCGGCATGGCATCACAAGGTCCCGGACGAAACGCAACTGAAGCAGGCATTGGAGGAACTGGACCATGCGTGAGTACGCCGATTTGCGGGACGGTGCGGTCAGCGCGCTCGGACGGTTGACGGCCGAAGGCCGCGACATTGTCGTGATGGTCGCGGACTCCACGTCCACGTCGAAGATCAGCCCGTTTCTCGAGACGTACCCCGAACGGGTCATCAATGTCGGCATCGCGGAACAGAACATGGTCGGTATGGCCGCGGGCCTGGCCCTGGGCGGCCATGTCGTCTTCACGGCCAACGCGGCGCCGTTCCTCGTGGCTCGCGCTAACGAGCAGGTGAAGAACGACGTCTGCTATAGCGCAACAAACGTGAAGATGCTGGGCCTGAACGCCGGTGTCGCGTACGGCCCGCTGGCGTCGACGCACCATGCCATCGACGACATTTCGATCATGAGCGGATTCGGCAACGTGCAGATTCTTGCGCCGTGCGACGGGATCGAAGTCGTGCAGATGATCGAATACGCTGCGGCCGTCGAAGGTCCCGTATATATCCGGCTCGATAACGCGAAGTTCCCGATCGTTCACGAGGCGAGCTACCGTTTCGAGCCTGGTCGCCCGGACGTGGTGATCGAGGGCAGCCGCGTCGCGGTGATTGCGTTGGGCTCCGTGGTCGGCGAGGCGCTCGAAGCGTGCGAGTCGCTGAAGGCAGAGCATGGCATTACGCCGACGCTCGTCAACCTCTCTTCAATCCGGCCGCTCGATGCCGATGCGCTCGCAAAAATCATTGCGGCTCATGACTCGATTGTCACCGTTGAGGAGCATTCGCTTCATGGCGGCATCGGCGCGCTTACCGCTGTGCTGATGGCGCGGCGTCAGCTCTCGAAACCGCTGACCATGCTCGGCATCACCGAAGGCGAATTCGCAAACTACGGTACGCGCAAAGGCATCCGGCGCCATTACGGAATCGACGCGGCAGGTATCGCCGACGCAATTCGCGCCCAGTGCGCGCATTGAACGTATAGCAAAGACCTCAAGGAGACACTGGAATGGCAATTCAGTACGACATGTCGCTGCGTCATGGCGTCGACTTCGACTTCCGGCTCGACGGCAAGGTCGCCGTCGTCACAGGTGGTCTGGGCGGTATCGCGATGGCGACGAACGCAGCGCTTATCGCTAAGGGTGCCCGCGTTGCGATCTTCTATCCGAGTTTCGAAGAGCCGCGCGTGCAGGCGGCGATCGAAGAACTCGGGGCCACTAACGCCCGCGCGTTTCCATGCGACGTCGCTAACGAGGCCGACGTCGAAAAGGCAATGAAGGCTGCGCTCGGCCACTTCGGCGATCTTCATCTGCTCGTCAATGCTGCCGGCTGCATCACGCTGACGGCAGCCGAAGACATCGGTGTCGACGAGTGGCAAAAGCAGATCGGCGTGAACCTCACGGGTCCGTTCCTGTGCGCGAAGCATTTCGCGCGGCATGTTCTCGCGAGCGGCCACGGAGGCAAGATCGTCAATATTGCTTCGCAGGCTGCAACCGTGGCGATCGACAAGCATTGTGCGTACACGTCGGCCAAAGCCGGGTTGATCGGTATGACGAAAGTGCTGGCCAAAGAATGGGCGTTGCGCGGAATAACAGTGAATACCGTTTCGCCGACCGTTGTACTGACGCCGATGGGCGCAGCCGCTTGGGAGGGCGAAAAGGGCGAAGCGATGAAGAAGCTAATACCCGTCGGACGCTTTGCGTACACGGATGAGATTGCCGCGGCCATTCTGTTTCTGCTCTCGAATGGAGCGGACATGATCACCGGCGCTGACATCATGATCGATGGGGGATACACCATCTGCTGATGCAGTTCGAGCGCAGCCGGTCCGAGGCTGCAACACGTTAAGAAAGAGATCAATCTGGAGACAAAAAATGCTGAAGAAGATCGCACTTGTTGCTGCCGTCGCTGCTTCGTTCGCAGCGGTTCATTCCGTCGATGCACTCGCCGCTTCGAAAGGAACCATCGCCATTCTGGTGAACGCGCTCGACAATCCGTATTACGCCGCCGAAGCCAGGGGCGCCGACACCGAGGCGAAGAAGCTTGGCTACGACACCATCGTGCTGTCGCACGGCGAGGATGTGAACAAGCAGAATGAACTGGTCAATCTGGTGATCGGCAAAGGCGTGAAGGGGATCATTCTCGACAATGCGGATTCGAACAGTAGCGTCGCCACGGTTCGCACCGCGCAGGAAAAGAAGGTGCCGGTCGTGCTGATCAACCGCGAGATCCCGAAGGATGGCATTGCCATCGCACAACTGAGCCACAACAATCTGCAGGCGGGTACCGAAGTCGCGCAGAAGTTCGTGGAAGCGATCGGCGAAAAGGGCGAATATGTGGAGCTCACCTGCAATCAGGCAGACAAGAATTGTGTGACCCGTTCGCAGGCTTTCCACCAGGTGCTTGACCAGTATCCGGACCTCAAGATGGTTGCGCGTCAGGATGCCAAGGGCGCGCTGCTGCCCGGCAAGCAGGCAATGGACTCGATCCTGCAGGAACATCCGAACATCAAGGGCGTGATCTGCGGCAACGGGCCCGTGGCCCTCGGCGCGATTGCGTCGCTCGAGTCCGCCGGCAAGAAAGACGTTGTCGTGATGGGTATCGACGGCAGTAATGACGAGCGCGATTCGCTCATGCAGGGCAAGTTGAAGGCAAGCGTCATGTTGCAGGCGCAAGGCCTTGCGATTCACGGCGTCGACCTGCTCAACAAGTACATCACGACGGGCAAGACCGGCGAACCGGAGCGCCAGCTCACGCGCGGCATCCTGATCACGAAGGACAACGCGTCGCACGTCAAAGACTTCTACTACAACAAGTAAGCGCGCCAGCTTTTCAAGTAGGCGGGTGCGGCCGGCGCTGCACCTGTTGACGTGTCGTCAGGAGAGGTTGTCATGGTTTTTTCCCCATCTGTAGCCAGGTTCGCGCTGGTGGTCGTCGCTCTCGTTTCAGTTGCCGGGTGTCACGTCGTGACGGATACCGAGCTGGCCCAGATTCGCAGTCAGGGCCAGCATC
The DNA here is from genome assembly GCF_003058125.1 of Paraburkholderia sp. GV068. Classification (NCBI taxonomy): domain Bacteria; kingdom Pseudomonadati; phylum Pseudomonadota; class Betaproteobacteria; order Burkholderiales; family Burkholderiaceae; genus Paraburkholderia; species Paraburkholderia sp. GV068. Next base: position 115,585 of record NZ_QBUB01000016.1, on the reverse strand, counting down.
AAGGCCCGGACCCGGAAAAGATCCTGAATGAACAACTGATTCCGTATGCGGACAAGAATGCCAGGCCCGCTGCACAGGTGATCGGCGCTGCCGGTCAGAACTTCGATAACGCCTGCAAGGAGTACGGCTTTCGCCAAAGCGCGGCTTTCCCATGCAACTTCTGGATACGCGTGCAGGGCAAGGTTATCAAGGTCGACACTTCGTCGCGCGTTGGGAAGGTATTCGTCGATGTCACGCCCGCTTCGGGCGGCGAGCCCGTCCATGTCGCACTCGAGACGGGGCCGGTCGTGATCGGTACTGGCGTGCGCGACGGATTCCCCGGCGTCAAGTACAGCGACTTCGACGATCAGACGCGTTTCGCCGTATTCGGACAGGACCTGAACAAGCTGGTGGTCGCGCGAGCGCAAAAGTCGCTCAAGCCTAAAGTGGGCGACACGGTCGACGTAGCCGCGGTATTCAGCAGCTGGAGCGAACCGACGGGCGAAATCCGCGCAATTCCGGTGACCTGGAAATGAACCAACCGCACACCATGAATCCCGCCAACGTGATCGAGACGCGCGGACTGTCCAAGGTCTATCCGGGCACCGCTGCGTTGGTCGAAGTCGACTACAAGGTGCGACGCGGCAAGGTCAATGTGTTGATCGGCGAAAACGGCGCCGGCAAATCGACGCTGATGAAGCTGCTCGCCGGTGCCGAGACGCCGACATCGGGAGAGATATGGGTCGATGAAAAGATTGCCCACATCACGGACGTGCGTACCGCCGAAAAGCACGGCATCGGCATCATCTTCCAGGAATTGAACCTCTTTCCCGATATGACCGTGGCGGAGAACATCTTCGCCGGGAACGAGTTGACGAGTTCCGGCGTGATCCGCACGAAGGACGAGAACCATCAGGCGAAAGTACTGCTTAACCGTCTGCAGATTCCAATCGACCCGCGCATGCGACTCGGCGATCTCTACGTCGGGCAACAGCAACTGGTCGAAATTGCAAAGGCGCTCTCCAAGCACATCAAGGTGCTCATCATGGACGAGCCGACTTCCGCGCTCTCGAAGACGGAAGTCGAGATTCTCTTCAAGATCATTGCGCAGCTCAAGGAAGAGGGCGTCACGGTCATTTACATCTCGCATCGTCTTGAGGAAATCATGGCGATCGGGGATTGCATTACGGTATTGCGTAATGGGCGCCTCGTCGCAGAAGACGACATTGCGAATATCGACATTCCCTGGATCATCGAGGCGATGGTCGGATCGTCGAAGAAGCGTTTCGCATTCGAGCAGCATGCAATCGGCGAGGAAGTCCTGAAGGTCAAGGATCTTGCGCTGAAGCGCTCGAATGGCATCTACGCGGTTGACCATGTTTCGTTTTCCGTCAGGGCCGGAGAAGTCATTGGAATTTACGGCTTGATGGGCGCCGGCCGCACTGAACTGCTCGAGTCTTTACTCGGCGCGCAGCCGCTGGCTCTCGGCGAAATAGAACTCGCCGGCAAGGCAATCGAAGATCTGCCAATTCCGAAACGGATCGAGGCGGGCATTGCGCTCGTACCCGAAGACAGACAGAAGCAGGGGATGGTGCAGCTCATGTCGATCCTCGAAAACATGACGCTGTCCAGTCTGTCCAGATTTACTCGCCGTCTCGCGTTCGGTGCACTGCGACGCGACCGGCAGCTCTCTGCGTCCAACGATATCGTCAAGCGCCTCGCAATCAAGGCGTCGTCGGTCGATGCGCCGATCACGTCGCTGTCGGGCGGAAACATGCAGAAGGTGGTGATCGGCAAGGCATTGCTGACGTCGCCGAAAGTACTGCTGATGGACGAGCCGACGCGGGGAATCGACGTAGGTGCAAAAGAGGACGTGTACAAGACGATCAGCGTGCTCGCGCAGTCAGGCATTGCAGTCGTGTATGCGACCTCGGAACTGGACGAGGCAATGGCTGTTTCCAATCGGGTCTTCGTGATGGCCAGCGGCAAGCTGACGGCGATCATGGAACGTGCACAGTTTGACAGCGAGCGCATCGTGCGCGCGTCAACGCCCGCGACAGCCGTAGTGTGAAGCACCTTGAGGTGGAAACCATGACTACTCAGAACAGCAGCACTCCTTCGATTCAACCGGTTCACGGCAAGCACAACCGGCAATCCGCTTACATGGCTTCGCGCATGGCGGTGAACCTGCTCAAGCTGCGAATCTTCATTGCGCTCTTTGCGATCATTATCGTGTTCTCGCTTGCAACCGAGAACTTCCTGTCGACAAGCAACATGCTGATCATGGCGAAACACGTGACTATCGTCGCGATTCTGTCGATCGGCATGACGCTTGTGATTCTGACGGGCGGCATCGACCTGTCCGTGGGTTCCATTGTCGGAATAAGCGGGATGGCGGCGGGCTATCTTCTGCTCGAAGGCGTGAAGATCGGTCATCACGTCGTGTTCTTCAACCCGTGGGGCGTGACGCTGATTGCATGCGCGCTCGGCGCGATCATCGGTGCGGTGAATGGTTATCTGATAACGGCGCTCAATGTCGCACCGTTCATCGCAACCCTCGGCATGCTGTATGTCGTACGCGGCGCAGCACTGCTCGTGAATAACGGCAGCACGTTCGCCGATCTCGGAGGCAATCCGGCTCTGGGCAATACGGGCTTCGAATTCCTCGGCAACGGCACAATTCTCGGCCTTTCCATGCCCGTGTGGATTCTCGTGATTCTTGCTGCCATCACCATCTTTGTTGCGAGGCGCACGCCGCTTGGCCGGCGCATCTATGCGATCGGCGGCAACGAGCAGGCGGCGCGCTTCTCGGGAATCCGGACCAACCGCGTGAAGCTGTTCGTGTACATGTTCTCGGGATTCTGTGCGGCGATCGTCGGACTGGTCATCACTGCGCAGTTGCAGACCGCTCACCCATTGACCGGCCAGACGTTCGAGCTGAACGCGATTGCCGCGGTCGTATTGGGAGGAACTGCGTTGATGGGTGGCCGCGGTACGGTCTTCGGTTCGGTCGTCGGCGCCTGTGTGATCAGCATTCTCGGCGACGGCATGGTGATGTGCGGTATCAGCGATTTCTGGCAGATGGTGATCAAGGGCCTCGTGATCATCTTCGCTGTGGTCATCGATCAGTTGCAGCAGCGCCTGCAGAGCCGCATGGTTTCGCTCACCGCGTGAGCGTCGCGAGTTGAGCCGTCTTCTGGAAAGCAACATGCAATATGTTCTGGCAATCGATCAGGGCACGAGCGGTACAAAAGCACTCGTGTTCGATGCGGAAGGGCAGGTGCACGCTCGCGGTTTCGTGGCCGTACCGTGTACGCATCCTCGCAACGGATTCGTCGAGCAGGACCCGCAGCTGATTTATGAGTCGGTACTGCAAGCGGTCTCCATTTGCCTCGGTGAATTCAAAGGCGACCGGAAAGAGATAGCAGGTGTCGGCATCTCGAATCAGCGTGAGACGGTCGTGCTGTGGGATGACGAAGGTCGCCCGATCGTTCCGGCAGTGTCGTGGCAGTGCCAACGTTCTCTCGCGATATGCGAGCGTCTGAAGCAGGAAGGCAGGGCACAGGTCATTGCAGAGAAGACGGGACTATTGATCGACCCGTACTTTTCGGGAACAAAGCTCATCTGGCTTGACGAAAACGATGAGCGGGCGCGCACGCATATTGCCGCCGGCACAGCTCGCTTCGGCACGGTCGATAGCTGGCTTCTGTACCGTTTGACAAACGGCGACGTGTATCGCACCGATTACACGAACGCGTCGCGAACCATGCTGTTCAATCTTGCAGGACTTGAATGGGATCGCGAACTGCTCGCCGATTTCGGTTTGCAAAAGCTGCGGCTGCCTGAATTGCGTCCGTCGGCATCCGATTTCGGCGCGAGCGATTTCAACGGCATTTTCGATCGACCCGTGCCGATCGTATCGATGATCGGCGATTCCCACGCTGCGGCCGTTGGCGAAGGCTGCCTCAGTCCCGGATTTGCCAAGGCGACAATGGGAACGGGCTCCTCGATCATGATGAACGTGGGCGGCAAGCCCTTGCCCGCGGACCACGGTCTCGTGTCGACGCTTTGCTTTGCCACCGAACAGCGGGTGGATTACGCGCTGGAAGGCATCGTCATTAGTGCGGGGTCAACGCCTTCGTTCCTCAAGGAAAAACTGCGCATCGTCAAGGATTTCGCGGAAGCAGAAGAGGCGTTCACGGAATACGATAACGGCGGCGTGTTTCTTATTCCGGCTTTTTCGGGAATCGGTTGCCCGCACTGGAAATATCCAGGCGGCGCGCAAATCGTCGGGCTGAATTTCTCGACGTCCTGGCAAAACGTCGTGCGCGCAGCTTATGAATCGATCGTCTATCAGATCAGGGACGTGATCGCAGTCATGGAGCGGGCTGCCGACGTCCCGTTGCGCGAACTCTTTCTCGACGGAGGACTGGTTCAGCGGCCATTCCTTCTTCAATACCTTGCGGACACATTGAACCGGCCGGTGAGCACGCTGACGCTGAGCGAGATATCGGCCGCGGGCGCAGCAGCGCTTGCCGCGTTGAAGCTCGGATTAATCAACTCGCTCGATGCCTATCGCGAGACTCGGGTGGTGGCACGACGCGTCGAACCAGGGCCAGGCGTCGAAGCGGCTGCAAGAAATCACGAGCAATGGTTGCAATGGATACGACGGCTTTAAGCTCCGTCGATTAGTGGAGATCGGCATATGGCATTCCAGCAGCGTTTCGAAAACAAGGTGGTGGTTGTCACTGGCGGCAGCCGGGGTATCGGATTGGGCATTGCCAGGCGCTTTGCGCAGGAGGGCGCGAAAGTGTGCGTGTCGGCGAATGAAAAAGCCGTGCACGACGCTGCCGCGCAGCTACGCGATTCCGGCTTCGAGGCCATCGCCGTGCAAACCGATGTCACGAGCAAGGAACAGGTTGTCGCGCTCTACGAGGAAGTGGCGGCCACGCTAGGTGAGGTTGATGTTTCAGTCCAGAACGCGGGCGTCATTACGATCGCGAAGCTGGAAGATCTGACTGAGAAGGAATGGGACAACGTACTTGCGGTGAACACCAAAGGCGTTTTTCTGTGTTGCCAGGAAGCGGCGAGACGGATGCTGCGTGCCGGGAAAGCGGGCCGTCTGATCAATACGGCATCGGGACAGGCCAGACAAGGTTTCGTCTATACCCCGCACTATGCAGCCAGCAAGTTTGGCGTTCTGGGCATCACGCAGAGCCTCGCGAAAGAACTGGCGCCAACGGGCATCACAGTGAACGCGTTCTGCCCCGGCATCATCGCGACTGACATGTGGTCGTATAACGACGAAGCGTGGGGCAAGCTGCTTGGCAACTACAAGCCTGGCGAACTCATGGCCGAGTGGGTCGAGAACATTCCCATGAAGCGTGCAGGTAGCGACAAGGATGTAGCAGGTCTGGTCGCGTTCCTGGCGTCCGATGACGCGTCGTACATCACGGGGCAGACCGTGAACGTCGATGGCGGAATGTTCATGTCCTGAGGCCGCGTTCGCAGGTCGCGAGACACGTTGCCTCGCGACTTTCTATCGGAATCGGTCCGCGAGTCTCAAGCAGTCTGCAATAGCGAAAGCTTATTCACTGTCTCGCCGCAGGCGCGCGCCACTTCTGCGCCCTTCACGACGAAGTGCTCAGTGAAGAACTTCACATGCTCTTCCCCGTGGTGGAAGTGGTGCGGCGTCAGCACGGCAGAGAACACAGGAACACCTGTTTCGAGTTGAACCTGCATCAAGCCTGAAATGACTGCTTGAGCGACGAATTCATGGCGATAGATGCCCCCGTCGACAACAAGTCCGGCCGCAACGATGCCAGCGTATCGACCGCTCAGTGCCAGCCGTTTCGCGTGCAGCGGGATTTCGAACGCGCCGGGTACTTCATAAAGATCGATGTCGCCGCTCGCATAACCAAAGTCCTCGATGACCTTAAGGAAAGAGGTTTTGCATTGGTCGACGATGTCGCGGTGCCAGCACGCCTGGACAAAAGCGATGCGACCGCGGTTGCTGCCGGAAACGAATGCTGCTTGTGCTTCGATCGAGTGAGATGTGTTCATGGAGTTCAGCCTGTTTTGTGTGAACAGGGCGAAGAACAGCCGTCTCCCGCCAGTGCGGGCATTGTGGCTGTTCTGTTCTCTTTCATCCGGACTATACCGTCGGCCCCGGAATCCAACCGGGTCTGCTGACCTCTGTTATCGCAGCAATATCGAAACAGAGCGCTCGCGGGCTACGTCTGCAAAAGACGATTACCGCCGGTGGGGAATCGCACCCCGCCCCGAGAACGTGTTCTTGAAGAACGGTGCGTAAATTACCACGTATCCGGCAAATCTGCTGCGTCACCCGCACCCCATTTCACTGCGTGCCTGCCTGAAATTGTTGCCCTCCAGGCAACATGGTGTACGCATTCGCGATGCTACTGGCGCTCGTCCCCGCTGACTACTATCTGTCACACGCTCCCTCCAAATGCAGGCAATACGGAGCGCGTGACACTCGTGGTCGTGCTCGTGAACCGCGTCGCGCGGTGCAGTGCGGCTCACCCCACTTAATCAATTGGACTATTGAACATGAGCGAAACAACTCGCAATGTGCGGCCGGTTATCGCCAACGTCGGCAAAGAAGGGTCAGGCGAACTCGTGTCTTCCCGCTACGGCGTGCGCGTGGGCGACGTTGACGTCGTGCTGATCAGCGATGGCGTTCTGCCGCTGCCCACCTCCACCATGTCGACTAACGTGAGCGAAGCTGACCGCAACGAATGGTTCGATGGTCGCTTCCTGCAGCGCGACATGTTCGACTGGGCGCTGAATATTGCGCTCGTGCGCAGCGGCGACCGCCTGATCCTGATCGACTCGGGCGTGGGCGACGGTTTCGAATACTTCACGCGCGCCGGCCGCTCGGTAATGCGCCTGGAGTCGGCGGGTATCGACCTCGCTGCGATTACCGACATCGTGATCACGCACATGCACATGGACCACGTCGGCGGCCTGAACGTTGCCGGCGTCAGGGCCAAGCTGCGCCCGGACGTGCGCATTCACGTGTCGGCGAAGGAAGTAGAGTTCTGGAAAAATCCGGACTTCAGCAGGACGGTGATGCCGGAAACTGTTCCTCCGGCGCTACGCAAGGCTGCTGCGACGTTCGCGGAACTCTACCGCGAAAACATCGTGCAGTTCGATCAGACCGTGGAAGTTGCCAAGGGCGTGTCGGCGCGCGTGACGGGTGGACACACGCCGGGGCATTGCGTCGTGGACGTCGCATCGAACGGCGAAAAACTGACGTTCGTGGGCGACGCGATTTTCGAGGTCAACTTCGACCATCCCGACTGGCAAAACGGCTTCGAGCACGATCCTGAATTGGCTGCGGATGTGCGTATCGCGCTACTCAACGAAGCCGCGGAAACCGGCGCTTTGCTGGCCGCAGCGCACGTCGCGTTCCCATCCATCGGTCACGTTGCGAAGACGGACAACGGCTTCCATTTCGTGCCGGTGGTGTGGGACTACTGATCGGTGCCCGACGATCAACCATCGCCGTATAGATTGCACTGACGTTTGTCAGAAAACCGCCACGAGCGCACAAGGCTCACGGCGGTTTTTTGCAAACGGTCACTTGCCCTGGTGTGACCGCGGCAGATCAATGCGGTGCCGTTGATACCGGTTGCACGCATCTTTCATCCTTCAACGGAGCGCATCATGAGAGTGAAGAGTTTGTTGCCCGCAATTTTATGCACGTCGATGGCGCTGGCGGTCATCCCCGCGATAGCCGGCGCCGAGCCGTTCACGATCAGGGTCGATGACCTGCGTGACGGGCACTTTTCGAACGAGCAGGTGTACGGAGGCTTTGGCTGTCACGGTAACAACGTTTCGCCGCGCATTTCATGGGCTCACGTTCCGCGCGGCACGAAGAGCATTGTCGTGACCATCTTCGACCCTGATGCGCCGACTGGCGGGCTCGGCTGGACGCATTGGGAGATCGCCAATATTCCACCTTCCGAGTCGTCGCTCGAAAAAGGCGCTTCCGGCAATCCGAAGCTCTTGCCGGCAGGCGCCATTGAGACGTTGACGGACTTCGGCGAATCCAGATACGGCGGACCGTGTCCGCCTAAAGGGGAATCGCATCGATATGTCGTGACGGCGTCTGCTCTCGACGTGGCGCAAATCGATGTCGCCCCGGCGGCGAGTCCCGCAGTCGTCGCCTATCAGATGCATGGGAAAGTCATTGCTCAGGCGAAGTATGTCGCGAGATATCATCGCGCGTCGACTAACGATTAACGACTGACGGGTGCAAGAACCAGGATATCGGCAACCGTTCCTGGCAGCTCGGCTGCCGGTGGAACGGTTGCCGTATTTCAAATACAAATCCTCTGCACGCCGTTCAATTGCACGATGCTCCGCTTATCGAGCGCAGGCTGATTGAGTTGTTCTCGTGCATAGATTCTTTCCGAAGCCGCGAGCCGATAGCGAGGCAAGTCGTCCGGTCCGGGCTGGATATGCAGCATGTGCTTTGCAACCAGACCTTCAACTACGTCTATCGCATTCGAAAGATCGCCCGTTCCATTCGTTCCGTTCGCCACCGCCGCGAGAACGGCATCGAGCGTTGCCGGCTGTTCAAACGACGACAACCGGCGGAAAGCGCACCTCTCCTCGTCCGACAGCAGCGCGTAACTCCATCCAATCGATGCGGCGAGACTCCGATGCCTCGCAGGCGCATTGCGGCATCCCTGCCATTGAAGACGTGAGCGGGTTCCGAGCAGCGTCATGGTGCCGGCCAGTCCAAACGTCGCGACGCGCGCCGCAGCAAGTTCGATTGCAAGCGCAACGCCTTCCAGTTCGCGGCACATCTCCGAAATGGCTGCATAGCTCTTGCTGGTCTGCGGGAATCTCGCGCCCGCTTCCAGAGCGCGTTGAATGAATACCTGCACGGCGGGATAAGTATGCGCATGTTCGATCGAAATCACCTCAGGTCCCGGCGGGACTTCGAGCGCAGGCAGGCGGCAGACGTGTTCGTATTTCACTCGTAGCGCCTCGCGACTTGTCAGCACGAAATAGGTCGCGGATGAGACCGCGAGGATTTGCGTTGTGAGCGACGTCACCTCGTCGATGACATGCTCGCAGTTATCCAGAATGATCAGCGCGCGCCGGGTGCAAAGATAATTGGCGATGCATGCGACGGGTATGTGGTGAAGATCGCCTAACCCAAGCAGACGAGCGAGCGTGAGCGCTACCGTATCGCCATGAGTAACTTCGCTCAAATCGGCGACGTGGATCTCCGAAGGAAACACTCCGGACAGTCTCTTCGCGAGAGCAATGGCGACTGTCGTTTTGCCGATGCCTCCCGGTCCCACAATAGATATGAGCCGATGTCTGCTCAAGTCGGACGCAAGCGTTCGCAAGACCTCGTCGCGACCTTGTGGGCACGCGGATCCTGGTGCGAAGTCGCCGGAATGTACTCGGGGACAAGGTTCAGCAAACCGGGAGCTGGATTCGACAACGATCCGTTCACGCGTAAGCTGACCAACAAAGCAGTAGCCGATGCCCTGAACGTTTTTAATGTAGCGCACACCGTCTTCGCCGTCGCCTAGTGCTTTGCGTAATCCAGCAATGTTCACGCGCAGGTTGCTTTCGTCCACGACGATATTCCGCCACGCATGCGACATCAACATGCGCCGCTCCACGACCTGTCCGGCGTTCTGAATAAGCGCAATAAGAATATCCAGCGCGCGGCTGCCTATTTGCACGAATGAACCTGACCGTTCGAGACGCCTCTCCGCCGGAAACAGTGTGAACGGACCAAACGATATGGCCTCGCCGTAGTCCTGCCGGTCGGTATTTGTCATCACGCCGGAACGCAAAAAATCTTCCTTGGCATTCATCTTCTCAGCAGACTCCGGATTGCGCGATTCAGGTGCATTGGAATAGACCCATCACCCCGGTCTCTCCGCGGCGAAACATTGCGTCACAAGCAATCCTAGTTGCGCCGCCCAGAACATGGAAGACGCCGGCGGGATATCACAGTGTTGCCGCCAGGACAACATCGGACCATCGAATGATTAGCGTACTAGCCCATTCACCGGACCTCATCTGCAGAAGCTGTTGATTGGGCATAGAGTGCCAGCGAGACCTGGTTTCGAACGAGGTTTGCGCCTCCGCGTGTGATCTGCTGGTGAAGCGAGAAGATAAGAGAAGAGAAGAGTTGATGCGGCGAGAAGCGAGAAACAACATCCAACTGTGAGACATGCCATGACAAAGATATCGGTTCCCATTATTTGCCTCGAATGCAACCCGGACGGAAGCTCCGTAGGGAATTCCGTTCTTTCTTCTGTTTTGCTGGATCTTCGACCCGACGGCGACGGAAGGTATAGATCCGAGTGCTCGCGCGGTCATCAGCAGATCGTGGCATTGCGGCAGCAGAAGTTCGAGATTCTTTTTGAACTCGCCGCTTACGCGATACGCGATGGACACTATCGACAATCGGTATCGTCCTGCACCGCGAGTCTCGAAGCCTTTCACGAATTCTTTCTGCGCGCGATGGCGTACGAGAACGGAATAAAGAAAGAGCGTTTCGATGCCGCGTGGAAGCTGCTGGGCATTAGCCCGCAGAATCGCCAGGAAGCCTACTTGCTGAACTACCGGAACTTCTGCGCGCGGCGTCCCGTTCTACTCAGCCACCAACAGAACGACTGGAAAGACTCGGTCATGCAGAAAGGAAAAATGCCGACGCGCGAAGAATGCGTGAAGTTTGGCCAGGCCGTATTGCATGTATTGCAGACGGCGGTGGGAGACACGAGGGTTGCCTTTCCCAATGGCGTAAAGCAGGCAATGCAGGAACACGCGGCTGCGGCTGAACAACACGCGTCCAGATCAGAAGCGCCGTGGAGCATTCGCACCATCGTGAATCTTGCCAAGGAGGATGGCGAACATCCCCATGCGACGCTCGAAGCCGAGCTCGCCAGAATGAATTGACGACATTGAAGTCGTCGATTGTTGTCCCCGAGACAACACGGTGATCTCCTTTGCGTGCCTACTGCCATTCGAACACCAAGTCTACGATTTGTCGTGACGGCGGGCGGCAGATGAGTCGGCCGCCGCGATCATTAGCGATCGTCGCGCAGCGCAGCAGGGCTCGGTTTGTCGTGAGTTCCGGTGCACATCGTCAACTTGGCAATTTAAAAACTTAGGGCAAGAATCATGTCGCAGAAGATCTTGATTGTGGGTGCCGGCTTCGCCGGAGTGTGGGGCGCGCTTGGCGCGGCTCGCGTGCGCGACCGTGCGGGCGCAACGGCTGGCGACATCGACATTACGCTTATCTCGCCGAAACCCGAGTTGGAGATCCGGCCACGGATGTACGAAAGCGAGCCGCATCTGATGTCCGCGCCGCTTTTGCCTCTCCTTGACGCCGTCGGTGTGAACTACGTCGAGGGCAGTGTCGACGAAATCGCTGTCGGCGAGAAGACCGTGCGTGTGATAGCCGCGAGCGGCGCAACCCGCACGCTCGGTTACGACCGGTTGCTGCTCACGAGCGGCAGCAAGTTAAGCCGGCCGGCGATTCCAGGGCTCGCCGAGTATGCATTCTCGGTCGATTGCATGGAGGACGCATCGGCACTTGAAGAGCATCTGAAGGAACTCGCGAAGCTGCCCGATTCAAGCGCTCGAAATACCGTTGCCGTGGTGGGATGCGGCTTTACCGGCATCGAGATCGCCACCGAATTGCCTAAACGGATGCGCGCGCTATTCGGCCCCGATGCGGCGATCAAAGTGATCGTCGTAGGTTCGCAGGCCGACATCGGTCCCGATCTCGGACCTAACCCGCGGCCTTTCGTCGCCGAGGCATTCGCTTCGCTGGGCATCGAAGCGGTATTGGGCTCGAGTGTCGTATCGGTCGACCCGAGTGGCGTCCGAACCGCCTCGGGTACACATATCGAAGCGCACACGGTGGTATGGGCGGGCGGCATGCGAGCGAGTACGCTCACAGCGCAGGTTTCGTCGCGACTCGACCCGCTTGGCCGTGTCGAAGTCGCACCTGACCTGCGCGTGGAAGAGGCACCCGGCGTGTTCGTCGCAGGCGATGTGGCGCGAGTGCGTAGCGACGATCAAGGGCACTACGCGTTGATGTCCTGTCAGCACGCAATGGTGATGGGCAAATTCGGCGGCCACAATGTCGCGGCCGATCTGATCGGCGAATCGACGCTTGCGTATACCCAGCCGTTTTATGCAACTTGTCTCGATCTGGGCGAGTGGGGCGCGGTCTATTCAGAAGGCTGGGACCGCCAGATCAAGCTGACGCATGCAGAAGGAAAAGCACGCAAGCAGATGATCAATACGCAGTGGATCTACCCACCGGCGCCGAATCGCGCCGATGCGTTCGCGGCAGGCGACCCGCTCGCGTCATTTGGCTAATGCGTTAGTACGTTAGTGCGTTCGGGCATCGCGGTTAGTCGTTCACAATGGCTCCGGGCGGGGGCGGCATGAGTACTCGTCAGGCGCGTTTTTCCCGTCGGAGCGTCCGTGAGCGATTCGCTGGTGTTCGGTTATGCCGTCGTTCTGATAGACGTGGCACTGTGGCGTTTCAAAGTGCCGAAGCAAGACGTTTCGCGTCTATTGCTTCGGCTCGCGATCTTTGCCGTGTTCACGGCGAGCATTTTCACCGCGGGCCTCAGCCCCTTCCGACAGGCTACGCATCTTGAAGCGTCGCTGCTTCACGAAGCGGCGCAGGCCCTGAAGATATTCTGGTGGCTGACAGGTGCCCGCCTGTTCACGCTTGCTCTCGACGCCCTTCTGCTGCCGCAGACCTGGCGCAAGCAGAGACTGTTTCAGGACGTATTCGGCGCCGTGGTGTTTCTTGCCGCGGCAGTAGCCGCGACGGGATTCGTTCTGGAAATACCCGTTCGCGGCCTGATTGCGACGTCGGGAACATTGGCCGTTATTCTCGGTTTGGCTATTCAAAGTACTTTGCACGATGTCTTTGCGGGCATCGTACTGAATTCCACGGAACCGTACCGCGTGGGTGACTGGATCTCGATTGATGGCGCCGAAGGCAAGGTGATCGAGATGAATTGGAGAGCAACGCATCTTCTCAATTCGCACGGCAATGTAACCATCGTTCCCAATGCCGCGGCGGCAAAGGCAAATATCACCAATACGAACCGGCCGCACGCTTTGCATGGCGTGACGGTGTCTCTGGAAATTTCGCCGGACGAGCGCCCCGCAACGGTGATTGCAGCGCTTGAATGCGCACTGGCTGCGGCGCGTTCCATTCTGCCGACACCGGCTCCCATCGTGCAGGCGAGAAAATCGACGATACATTCCATTCAGTACGAAGCAACGGCTTTCGTGGATGACACCGCGAAAAAGACGCCATTGACGAACGAACTGTACGACCTCTGCTATCGACACCTCACCGCCGCGGGAGTCGCTTTGCGGCCACCAGGCGTGCCATCTGTCACGGCCATTGTGGCAAACGCCGAGGAGCGCCTGCTTAGACGCATCGAACTGTTCGCCGCCATCGGCGACGACGAGTTGAAGATGCTTTCCAGTTGCATGGTGCGGCATGAATACGACGCGGGGCAGGTGATCTTCACGCCGGAAGTGGTGCCCGACAGTCTCGCAATCGTCGACTCGGGCGTGCTGAGTGTTTCAACGGAGCAATCTACCGGGGCCGTCGAAGTGGTGCGTCTCGGACCTGGCGATACGATGGGCGAGACCGGACTACTCGCGGGTTTGCCGGTTCAGGTGAAGATCGTGACGCTCACCCGGAGTGTCATTTACAGATTGAGTAAAGACGCTGTGACGCCTCTATTGAGGGATAGCCAGGAAGTGACTCATCGGATGTGCCGGCTGCTTTCCCAACGGCAAGACATGTTGCACAAGATGGCGATGAAGAACGCCGCTCATGCAGACGATGAGCACGCCAGCTTCCATTGGCTTCTGGATAAGATTCATCGGCTGCATGCGTTGAAGTTCTGATTGTTAAGCGTCGTTAAAGGAAACGGCTATTTTTAGTTGGGTGTACGTAGAAAGATAAACGGAGTTTTGCAGCGCTTAACTGGGCCGATAAACGCGTCGTCGTTACTCTGAATACTCGACCGGTAAGCAAGCCAATTCCCTTATCTCCCGGTCGAATAATTCCTGGACTTGAGCCATGACTAAAGACTTGGGACACGTTTCCCCCGACGCAAAACGCCGCAACCTGCTGATTGGCGGAGTTGCCGCAACGTTGACGACAACGGTGGCATCGGCCGCCGGCAAGCAGTCAGGACCCGGCGCGGCGGTCGCGCACATGTCGTCCGCAAACCATACCGGTGACGTTATCCGCACCCGGGACGGAGTGAGCCTGTACTTCAAGGATTGGGGCGCGAAAGACGCTCCCGTCGTCACGCTGAGTCACGGTTGGCCGCTCAACTCGGATAGCTGGGAAAACCAGGCCTTCTTTCTGGCGTCGCACGGGTTTCGAGTCATCACACATGATCGCCGCGGTCACGGCCGCTCGAGCCAACCGTGGGACGGCAACGACATGGACCACTACGCGGACGATCTCGCGACAGTCATCGACACCCTCGGCCTGCGCGAGATAGCCGTTATCGGGTTCTCGACCGGCGGGGGCGAGGTCGCGCGTTATGTGGGCCGGCACGGTACGTCACGCGTATCGAAGATCGGATTGATTTCAGCCGTGCCGCCGCTGATGGTTAAGACGCCCGGCAATCCGACAGGTGTACCTATTGAATCGTTCGATAGCGTTCGGGCTGCGATGATCGCCAACCGCTCGCAATTGTTCAAGGACATTCCCGCCGGTCCGTTCTACGGCTTTAACCGGCCGGGCGCCAAGGTGTCGCAAGGTCTGATCGACGCGTGGTGGCGTCAGGGAATGAGCGGTGGTTTCAAGAACGTCTACGAATCGGTCAAAGCCTATTCCGAAACCGATTTCACGGCGGATCTGCTGAAGTTCGACCGACCGACGCTGATCATTCACGGCGACGACGACCAGGTCGTTCCCGTGGATGTTGGAGCCCGTTCGAGCAAGAAACTCGTCCCTCACGCGATCCTGAAGATTTATCCCGGCGCGCCGCATGGATTGACCGATACCCACAAGGACCAGCTCAATCAGGACCTGTTGTCTTTCCTGCGAAGCTAGTTTGCGGAAAGCGTGATTCAAAGCAACCAAGGAGTGAGTCGTGACAAAAGACGATATCCGCAACCATGCTTTTTCGATGCCGCTGCACAATCCGGCATACCCGCGTCCGCCGTTCCGGTTCGTCGACCGGGAGTACTTCATTATTTCCTACGAGACGGATATTGAGGCGCTAAGAGCCGTCGTTCCCGAGCCGTTGAAGGTCGATAACGCGATCGTTCATTACGAGTTCATTCGCATGCCCGATTCGTCGGGGTTTGGCGACTATACGGAGAGCGGTCAGGTCATCTCGGTTCTGGACGAGCAGGGCAGAAAGGCGAACTACACGCACTCGATGTATCTGGACGACGAAGGTCCGATCGCCGGCGGCCGTGAGATCTGGGGATTTCCCAAGAAGCTCGCTTCGCCGCGGCTTTCGATTGATGGAAAAGACACCTTGCTCGGAACGCTCGACTACGGCACGCAGCGAATTGCCACCGGCACGATGGGCTATAAATATCGTCCGCTCGACGCCGCTGCCGAGCAACACAAGCTCGCCGACACACCTAACTATCTGCTCAAGGTAATACCGCACGTCGACGGCTCGGTTCGAATATGCGAACTCGTCCGCTTCTTTTTGCGCGACGTTCAGGTAACCGGCGCCTGGGAAGGGCCGGCCGCGCTCGAACTTCATCCGCACGCGCTGGCTTCGGTTGCGGACCTGCCCGTTCGCAAGGTAATCGGCGCGCGTCACGTCGTCGCCAATCTCACACTCGATGTGGGCGAGGTGGCGCACGACTACCTTGCCTCCGTCGATCCGATGAAACTCGTAGTGAACCAGTAACTCTCCCGGAGGATATATGGCATTGAAAGACAAAGTGGCGCTCGTGACGGGCGCGGCGAGCGGAATTGGCGAGCAATGCGCACGCAAGCTGGCCGCGGACGGAGCGACGGTCGTCGTAGCGGATCTGAATCTCCCGAGCGCAACGAAAGTGGCCGAAGACATCGTCCGCAGCGGTGGCCGCGCGGTTGCTCTCTCCATGGACGTGACGAACGAAGAGGCGGTCAATGCGGGCATTGCCGATACGGTAAGCCGATTCGGCAGCATCGACGTATTGGTGTCGAACGCCGGTATTCAGATCGTCAACCGGATCGAGGACTACTCGTTCTCCGACTGGAAAAAGATGATGGCTATTCATCTCGATGGCGCATTCCTCACTACTAAGGCAGCGGTGAGGCATATGTATGCATCGGGCAAAGGCGGCGCGGTTATCTACATGGGTTCGGTGCATTCGCACGAGGCATCGCAACTGAAGTCGGCTTATGTGACGGCCAAGCATGGGCTGCTTGGGCTTGCACGTGTTGTCGCGAAGGAAGGCGGGCCGCACGCTGTGCGCGCGAACGTGGTGTGCCCGGGTTTCGTCAGAACGCCGCTGGTCGACAAGCAGATTCCGGAGCAGGCGAAAGTGCTGGGAATTTCAGACGCGGAGGTCGTGAAAAACGTGATGCTGAAGGACACGGTAGATGGCGAGTTCACCTCGCTGGCCGATGTCGCCAATACGGTCGCGTTTCTCGCCGGCTTCGAATCGAATGCGCTGACCGGCCAGTCCGTCGTGGTGAGCCACGGCTGGTTCATGCAGTAAGGGGATAACCGTGAGATCGAGTCAGCGCAAAGAGTTGCAGCAGCCGTCTCCTTTCAGGCTGCCCCGGTACGATGAAATCGGACTTGTGCTCCAGGGTGGCGGAGCCCTGGGTTCGTATCAGGCCGGCGTATACGAGGGGATTGCCGAAGTAGGTATTGAGCCGACCCGGATCTCCGGCATATCGATCGGCGCGTTGAACACCGCGGTGATTGCGGGGAACGCGCCGGAAGACCGGGTGGAGGCGCTACGCGGATTCTGGAACACGATAAGTCAACCCGCGGATGTTTTCTCGCATGTCCGTTCCCTGCTGCCCGTCTATCCGGGCTGTGAAGACATGGCGCGCAAGTGGTCGAGCGCGTGGGCGGCAACGCGCACGCTGGTGGAGGGACAGCAGGGATTTTTCTCGCCGCGTATGCGCACGCTTGCGGCCGATCTCGTGAAGAGGCGTCCCGACGAAGTCAGCTATTACGACACCACTGCGTTGCGTGAAACGCTGATGAAGTACGCCGACTTCGACCGGATCAACGATGGAGGCATCCGTGTTTCGGTGGGCGCTGTCAACGTACGGAATGGCAATCTCGTGTACTTCGACAACTCGACGATGCGACTGAAGCCGGAGCACTTCATCGCGTCCGGCTCGCTGCCGCCAGGGTTTCCCGCCGTCGAGATCGATGGAGAGTTTTACTGGGACGGAGGGCTCGTCTCCAATACGCCGCTGACGGAGATTATCAGGGAGAGTCAGCACAGAGACACGCTCGTCCTGCAGGTCGATTTGTGGAGTTCGCGCGGCAAGTTGCCAGGTGATTTTCTCGACGTCAACGAGCGTGTCAAGGACATTCAGTATTCAAGCCGTACGCGGGCCGTCACCGCCTTCATGGCGCAGAACCAGAAGCACGCTCAATTGATCAAGGCACTGCTCGAACATATCCCCGAGTCCGCGCGTCGCGATCATGCGGTCATTCAGGAAGCGCAGAAGACGGCGGATGGCAGCGCGGTGAATGTGGTGCATCTGATCTACAAGAACAAGTCGTTCGAAGGGCACTATAAGGACTACGAGTTCAGCAAGGACACAATGAAGGAGCACTGGGCGAGTGGATTAGACGACATTCGCAATTCTTTCTGTTATCCCGAGTGGTTCGATATTCCCAGCCGTGAAGTCGGCTTTATCAGTCACGACGTGCATCGATACAGGCCGGGTGCGAAATCGTGACGCGGCCAATCCACTGCGGCTCGCTCGACGCGGGCCTGATCGCGCTTCTCGAGTTGCGCGCATCGCAAATCAACGGTTGTTTGCTGTGCGTTCAGCACGGCCTGCGCCTCGCACTCCAGGCAGCCGTCGCCACATCGAAGATCGAGCATATCGGAAGCTGGCGGCGCGCCGATGTTTTCTGTCATGCGGAGAAGGCCGCGTTGGCCTGGACCGAACATCTTTCGGGTGTCAGCGAACAATCGGCGTCCGATGAAATCTGGTCGCGCATGCGGAAGTACTTCAACGAGACGCAAATCTCAGAGCTGTTCAGGTACTGGAGCAGCAGCGCATTGTGGTCGACCGGCGAGGTCATCCGTTGTTGCACCGCCGGTATCGCGGTCAATTCCGCTGTTCCCTGGCACGTCCAATAGCACCCGGCCGTTCCCGGGTCAGGAGGCAACGTGTTTTCCCATGAACTCATCGCGCAATACGGCGCGCTCGTCGTATTCCTGAGTGTGCTTGGCGCGTCACTCGGTCTGCCTGTGCCCGCTATGCCAACGTTGATTACCGTCGGCGCCAGCATCACGATTGCAACCGGTGCTCAGCAATCGGCAGTGTCGCATTTCGCGTCGACGTTAGGGGCTGCCGCGTTGGGCGGAGTGCTTGGCGACCTCGTCTGGTATGAAGGCGGAAGACGATTCGGCGAACGCACGCTTCGAACGGTTTGTCTCTTATCGTCGTCGCGTGATAGTTGTGTGAGAAAAACCGAGCGGTTCTTTGGGCGCTGGGGCGTGCGAGTTCTGATCGTCGCCCGTTTCGTCCCCGGCCTGTCGCTCGTTGCAGTGCCGTTGTGCGGGGCAATGGCGGTGAGGTTGCGGTACTTCATCGCCTGCGATTGCGCCGGAGTGGCCTTGTGGGCTTCCATCGCGCTCGCTATTGGCGGAGCGTTCGCCGCGCAGATCGACCTGTTATTCGCGGTGATTTCGCATCTCGGCTGGCGGGCATTGGGTATCGTCGCAAGTGCACTCGCGCTGTATTGCTGCTATCGCTATTGCCGGCATCTCATGCTGTCCAAAGCGCTCGAAACGTCGCGGATCGATGCAGTGGAGTTGCACGGTTTGCTAACCGACGAACCGCGGCCGGTCATCTTCGACATTCGTTCTCCCGAGAGGCGGACGCTCGATCCGTTCGTCATCCCGGGCGCCGTATTCGCCGACGAACGCAAATGCAGCGAGATAGTACGGGCGTACGACGCGAACCGGACATTCGTCATTTACTGCTCGTGCCCGGGAGAAGTGTCCGCCGCATGGATGGCCGGCCGTTTGCGTCGCGCCGGAATCAGACTTGCGTTGCCGCTGACCGGAGGCATCGACGCATGGCGCGATGCGGGTTTCAACGTTGCCCCTGTACCAGCAGCCGGCGGCGAGCGCCGTGCGCAGTAAAGATTGGCGGAGGTGTCGGATTTCATGACGGTATACTGATCGGCGCGAATGATCGCGCGGGCGTATGTGCGCGGTTTGGTCATGCGTTTCTGCCACGGAAACGCAACAGATCCCATGTACTGTGCACAAGGACCGCTCCATGGACGACACCAGCGTTTTTGACAAGCTACGCCCGCGTTTGCAGGGCATTGCATATCGGATGCTGAGTTCGGTCGCAGAAGCGGAAGACGTGGTGCAGGACGTTTGGTTGCGCTGGCATTCGACCACACGGGAGACCATCGAGAACGCGGAAGCGTGGCTTGTCGCCGTGACGACGCGGATCTCCATCGACCGTTTGCGCGCCGCGAAAATCCAGCGCGAGCATTACACCGGCATCTGGCTTCCTGAGCCGCACGTTACCGACTATCCCGCAACGCCGGAGCAGGCGAAGGAGCGCGCTGACGATGTGTCCGTCGCGTTTCTGATGCTGCTCGAACGGCTGAGCCCGGAAGCGCGTGCGGCCTTCCTGCTGCGCGAAGTATTCGATGCCGACTACGATGAAATAGCAAAAGCCATCGGCAAGAGCGAAGCGGCCTGCCGGCAACTGGTGAGCCGCGCGAAGGCGCAGTTGCGCGACGATCGTCCGCGCTACGTCGTGTCGCGGGAGACGCATCATCGGTTGTTGCAGACTTTTGCGCACGCTTTGCAGCGCGGCGATTTTGCGGCGATCAATTCAATGCTGGCCGAAGATGCCGTGCTCATGGGCGATGGCGGCGGCCGGGTGCAGAGCTTTCCAAAACCGATGGTGGGCGGCCGGCGCATCGCGCAGCTTTTTTATGCGGCTGCGCTTCGCTACAAAAGCGGACTGCGCGTCGAACTCATCGTCCTCAACAGCCAGGCGGCACTGTTGCGCTTTTTCGACGGCGCACTCGAATCGGCGCAGACGTACGAGACGGATGGCGAGCGCATTGTGCGCATTCAGGTGCAGCGAAATCCCGACAAGCTGGCGCGCATCGCGGCCAGATTCGACGGCCGATGATTCGCGACCCCGCAAGGTCTGGACAACGTTCATACGATCAATTGCAATAGCAGCGAAATCGATGCCGCAACATTGCTGAACGGGAAGGGCGCGCCCGCCATCGCGCGGCTGAAATTGCGGGCGGACTGGCAGATTGTCTATCCCAGCGGATTCGTGAGCCCGGTTTGTCACAGATGACCGGGTTAAAACGTCTTGTCGAGTACGAAACCTTTAAATCGTGCCCGCCCATGTCCGACGATCATTCCGCCCGCCCCTTGACCGACAATTCGCTCGCGAGCAGCTTTGCCACGAGTTACGCCGGTGTCGTTTCGTTTCTCGCCGTGGCCAATGAAGGCAGCTTTGCCAAGGCGGGTGACCGCCTCGGCATTGGCCGCTCCGCCGTCAGCCGAAACGTGCAAAAGCTCGAAGCGCAGCTCGATGCGCGGCTTTTTCTGCGCACCACGCGCAGCACGTCGCTGACCCGCGAAGGCGAACTGTTTTATCAGAACTGTCATCCGGGCGTCGAACGCATCGTGCAGGCGCTCGAGGACATGCGCGAATTGCGTAACGGACCGCCGCGCGGCCATCTGCGTATCTGCTCGACACCCGGATTCGGCCGCAAGATCGTCGCGCCGCTGCTGCGCGGTTTTCGCTCCCGCTATCCGGACATAGCGCTCGAACTGTTGCTGAACGATCGTCCTGCCGACTTCATCGCGGATCGCGTCGATGTCGGGTTTCGCGACGGGCGTATGGAGGACAGCGAAGTCGTGGCAAAGCAACTGATACCCATGCAGATGATCGTCTGTGCGTCGCCCCAGTACGCGAAAAAACACGGTGTGCCGCGTCATGTCGACGATCTCGCCCAGCATCGGTGCATCAACTTCCGCAGTGCGTCGGGGCGCGTAAGCGATTGGGAGTTCAAGGTCGACGGACTCATACAAAAGCAGTTGCCGCGAGCGCAGCACACGTTCAACGACATGGACCTCATCGTGCAGGCCGTGCTCGACGGCGAGGGCATCGCTCAATTGCCGGCCTATCAGGTCTGCGATCTGTTGCGGAAAGAGCGCCTGGTTTCCTGCCTCGCCCAATATGCGCCGGACGACCGCGGTCACTATGTCTGTTATCTCAGCCGCAAGCATTTGCCCGCCAGAATCCGCGTGTTCATCGACTACATGGCGGAACAAACGCGCGCGCTCGACCTGCAATGCCTGAGCACCATGCTGGCGGTGCCGGCGCTCTGATTGGTGCTTTGGAGGCAACACGGTGCGTCGCCGCACAAGCCTTCCCGACGGGCGGCCGCGCACCTACGATGCACTCATACGCTGACGGCGCATCCACGCCGGTCCGGCGCACTACCTACAGAGTCGCGAACTCGCGCGCATGGTTCGACTGGTTGCGAGCCTCGGCGTGAGCCAACGGCTGTCGGACATACATGATGAGCCCTTTGCATCCGCCGCCCCTCACGCTGCTCGATAAGTACTTCGGGCCAGACTTTCAGTCACTGTATTCGACGACCGTGACCGCCACGGGCGGCGAGACGAGTCATGGCCGGGCATCCGGCGTAGTCCAGTCGGACGACGGCCAACTCCACCTCGACTTGCGCCTGCCCGCAGCGCTCGGCGGCCCGGGCGGCGGGACGAATCCCGAGCAGTTGTTTGCCGCCGCCTATGCCGCATGCTTTCACGGCGCGTTGAACCTGCTCGCCGCCAAGGCGGAGATAGCGATCGTCGACGCGAAGGTGGAAGTGACGGTCGATTTCGGGCGAGACCCCGTCGATGGCCTGTTCAGGCTGATTGCGCAGGTCCGCATTCATTTGCCGGGCGTTGAGCCGGCCATTGCGGAAGCACTCGTGCGCGACACCGAACGTTTCTGTCCGTACGCGAAGATGGCGCGCGAGGGGATCGTGAGCGTCGTCGCACTCGCGCGGCCGGACAGCGCGCCAAAGCGGTAAGCCGGCAGCGTCAGCCCGCAGCCATGAGACTCTAAAGCCAGAGGCGAAGCATTGTGCAGGCGATCGCCGCTGCAAGTCGCAGGAGAACCGGAGATGTGTGGACCCGACCCCTGGTCGCAAATTATCGGACGGCTGAGCGCGCATTGGCATGAGACTGCATCGGCGGTTTGCGAGGCGTCGGGGCGCCGCAACCGACGCAGCCGCCCGATGGCTGCGCATGCGGTGTTCAACGGCCGCCTGCCTACGATTCGAAGCATCGAATGGCAAACCGACACGACGGTGCTCGTTTCGTGGAGCGACGCCACGCGCGGCAGCTATCTCGATCAGACCTGGCGCGCCGGCTATGCGCGCGTCAGAGGTGTTTGCGCGCTGAGCGGCATGTCCGTCAAGCGGGGCGATGTGGTGTTCCGGCCGTTCCACCGCGGCACCGCACCGCCGTCGAATGCGCTCGAGATGATCCTGGCTTCGGTGCTGACGGGGTATGCGGAGAGGCTGCTTGTGCTGGGGTGATGTGTGGTGCGATCGGCGCTGCATCGTTCGATCCCGGCACCAACGCCGGCACGAAACCTTGCCGGGTGCCGCCGATACAGGTATCGACACTACCACCCAACTCCCTGTTTTTTATCGCTTTTTTGCATGGTTGCGCGGCCCACGGCGTGACTTCGCGTGGCATAATCGACCGACACAGTCAGCCCGCAGTCATTACTACCCCCGCATACCATGGCACAGACTCTCTACGACAAATTGTGGAACACGCACGTGATCCACACGGAAGAAGACGGCACGACGATTCTCTATATCGACCGTCACCTGCTGCACGAAGTCACCAGCCCGCAAGCGTTCGAAGGCCTGAAGCTGGCCGAGCGTCCGGTGTGGCGCATCAGCGCGAATCTGGCCGTGTCGGATCACAACGTGCCGACCACCGACCGTAGCCACGGCATCGCCGATCCGGTTTCGAAGCTGCAAGTCGACACGCTCGACTCGAACTGCGACGCCTACGGCATCACGCAGTTCAAGATGAACGACCTGCGCCAGGGCATCGTGCATATCATCGGACCGGAGCAGGGCGCCACGCTGCCAGGCATGACGATCGTGTGCGGCGACTCGCACACGTCCACGCACGGCGCGTTCGGCGCGCTCGCGCATGGTATCGGCACGTCGGAAGTGGAACACGTGCTCGCCACGCAAACGCTCTTGCAGAAGAAAAGCAAGAACATGCTGGTCAAGGTCGAAGGACCGCTGCCGCGCGGCTGCACGGCGAAAGACATCGTGCTCGCGATCATCGGCAAGATCGGCACGGCGGGCGGCACGGGCTACGCCATCGAATTCGGCGGCTCGACCATTCGCGCGCTCTCCATGGAAGGCCGCATGACGGTCTGCAACATGGCGATCGAAGCAGGCGCGCGCGCCGGCATGGTCGCTGTGGACGACACCACGATCGAATACCTGAAAGGCCGTCCGTTCTCGCCCGAAGGCGCGGAGTGGGACATCGCAGTCGATTACTGGAAGCAGTTCAAGTCCGACGAAGGCGCGCACTTCGACCGCGTGGTCGAACTGAACGCGGCCGACATCGTGCCGCAAGTCACGTGGGGCACGTCGCCGGAAATGGTCACCGCCGTGGACGGCCGCGTGCCCGATCCCGAGCGCGAGAAGGACCCGGGCAAGCGCGAGGCGATGGAGCGCGCGCTCAAATACATGGCGCTCGAACCGAATGCGCCGATCGAGTCCATCAAGCCGGATAAAATCTTCATTGGGTCGTGCACCAACGCGCGCATCGAAGACATTCGCGCTGCGGCTTACGTCGTGAAGAAACTGGGCCGCCGCGTCGCGCCGAACATTCGCCTCGCGATGGTCGTGCCGGGCTCGGGTCTGGTGAAAGCGCAGGCCGAACGTGAAGGCCTCGACAAGGTGTTCACCGACGCCGGTTTCGAATGGCGCGAGCCGGGCTGCTCGATGTGCCTCGCGATGAACGCCGACCGGCTCGATCCGGGCGAGCGTTGCGCGTCCACGTCGAATCGTAATTTCGAAGGTCGTCAGGGCGCCGGTGGCCGTACCCATCTCGTGAGCCCCGCCATGGCCGCAGCCGCGGCTATCGAAGGGCATTTTGTCGATATTCGCAAGCTGGGATAAATCGCATGATGAAGAACATGAATCGCACTACTCTACTGCGCCGCTTCGCGCTCGGTACTCTGGCTGGGTTGCTGCTCGGCCTGACCGGCTGCAACACGGTGCACGGATTTGGGCAGGACATGTCGCACCTCGGCAATTCGATCAGCAATCACGCTGAGAAATAACCGGTTTTTGATTTTTTGCCGGCGACGCAGCGAGCGGCTTTCGTGCCGCCACGCGCATCGCCGGTCCTGAAACAGGCGCAAGCGTCATGGATAAATTCATCGTACACACCGGCGTCGTGGCGCCGCTCGATCGCGAGAACGTCGACACGGACGCGATTATTCCCAAGCAATTCCTCAAGTCGATCAAGCGCACGGGCTTCGGTCCGAACGCGTTCGACGAGTGGCGTTACCTCGACCACGGCGAGCCGGGTCAGGACAATTCGAAGCGTCCGCTGAATCCCGACTTCGTGCTGAACCAGCCGCGTTATCAAGGCGCGTCGGTGCTGCTCGCGCGCAAGAACTTCGGCTGCGGCAGCTCGCGCGAACACGCGCCGTGGGCGCTTCAGCAATACGGCTTCCGCGCGATCATCGCGCCGAGTTTCGCCGACATTTTCTATAACAACTGCTTCAAGAACGGCCTGTTGCCGATCGTGCTGACCGAGCAGCAAGTCGATCACCTGTTCAACGAGACGTATGCGTTCAACGGCTTTCAGTTGACCATCGACCTCGACAAGCAGGTCGTGCGCACGGCGGACGGCGGCGCCGAGTATCCGTTCGAAGTGGCGGCATTCCGCAAATACTGTTTGCTGAACGGTTTCGACGACATCGGCCTCACGCTGCGTCACGCCGACAAGATCCGCCAGTTCGAAGCCGAACGCATCGCGAAGCAGCCGTGGCTCGCTCACCGCATCGTCGGATAAGACTCGAAGTCTCGAAGAAAATCACCAAGGAATTCGCATGAAGATCGCAGTGTTGCCGGGCGACGGCATCGGCCCCGAAATCGTCAAGGAGGCCGTCAAGGTTCTCAACGTGCTCGGCGAAAAGTTCGAACTGGAAGAAGCGCCGGTTGGCGGCGCGGGCTACGAGGCGAAGGGTCATCCGCTGCCCGATTCGACACTCGCGCTCGCAAAGGAAGCCGACGCGATCCTGTTCGGCGCCGTCGGCGACTGGAAATACGACAAGCTCGAACGCGCGCTGCGCCCGGAGCAGGCCATTCTCGGCCTGCGCAAGCATCTGCAACTGTTCGCGAACTTCCGCCCGGCCATCTGCTATCCGCAATTGACCGGCGCTTCGTCGCTGAAAGAAGAGATCGTTTCGGGTCTCGACATCCTGATCGTGCGCGAACTGAACGGCGACATTTACTTCGGCGCGCCGCGCGGCGTGCGTGAGGCGCCGGACGGTCTTTTTGCGGGCGCGAAGGAAGGCTTCGACACCATGCGTTATTCGGAGCCCGAAGTGCGCCGCATCGCGCACGTCGCGTTTCAGGCAGCGCAAAAGCGCGGCAAGAAGCTGACGTCGGTGGATAAAGCCAATGTGCTGGAAACGTCGCAGTTCTGGAAAGACGTGATGATCGACGTCTCGAAGGAATACGCGGACGTCGAGTTGTCGCACATGTATGTCGACAATGCCGCGATGCAGCTCGTGAAGGCGCCCAAGTCATTCGACGTGATCGTGACCGGCAACATGTTCGGCGACATTCTCTCCGACGAAGCCGCCATGCTCACGGGTTCGATCGGGATGCTGCCGTCGGCCTCGCTCGACAAGAACAACAAGGGCTTGTACGAGCCGTCGCACGGTTCCGCGCCGGACATCGCCGGCAAGGGCGTGGCGAATCCGCTCGCGACGATTCTGTCGGCTGCCATGATGCTGCGTTATTCGCTGAACAAGGCGGAGCAGGCCGACCGCATCGAAAACGCGGTCAAGAAGGTGCTCGAACAGGGCTACCGCACTGGCGACATTCTCACGCCGGGTTGCAAGCAGGTCGGCACGGTGGCGATGGGCGACGCAGTGGTCGCAGCACTGTAAAAGAGGCTCGTGCATGTGGGGCGTAGATGGCCGCGCCCCGCGTTCAAGTCGGCGGTAATCAGGTCGTTAAAATGATCTTTAATACGCGAATCGGCCTGCAACAGGCCGATTCGTGCGTGTAATACGGGCGGCAGCGACGGTTAGGGACGTCGCCGGATTCCGGTTTTCGTGTATATTGTAGCGATGGCACAGATGGCTCAAATCTCCTCGATTTCGAAACTGCACGGCAAAACGGCCCGTGTGGTTGAGCTCGCCATTACCACCAAAGCGCTGATTAAAACGATTACCCCGAAAACGATCACGAAACGCTGATCGTCCGTCGTGCCCGCTCATCTTCCCCGCGCGGTCACTGCGGGCAAAGATGCGGGGAAGTTTCCACTCGAAGGGTATGAAGTCATGAACGTAGGTCTCGTAGGTTGGCGCGGCATGGTCGGCAGCGTCCTGATGCAGCGTATGCAGCAGGAAGGCGATTTCGACTTGATCGAACCGGTGTTTTTCAGCACCAGCAACGCGGGCGGCAACGCGCCGTCGTTCGCCAAAAACGAGACCAAGCTCAAAGATGCGACAAGCATTGACGACCTGAAGAAGTGCGAAGCAATCATCTCCTGCCAGGGCGGCGACTACACGAACGAAGTGTTCCCGAAGCTGCGCGCGGCCGGCTGGAACGGCTACTGGATCGACGCGGCTTCGTCGCTGCGCATGAAGGACGACGCGGTCATCATTCTCGATCCGGTTAATCTCGACGTGATCAAGAACGCGCTGGTCAAGGGCCAAAAGAATTTCATCGGCGGTAACTGCACGGTCAGCCTGATGCTGATGGCGCTCGGCGGCCTGTTCCGCGAAAACCTCGTCGACTGGATGACGGCCATGACGTATCAGGCCGCCTCCGGCGCGGGCGCGCAGAACATGCGCGAACTGCTGTCGCAAATGGGCACGCTGCACGGCGCGGTGAAGAACGAACTCGCGGACCCGGCTTCGGCGATTCTCGATATCGACCGTCGCGTGCTCGAAGCGATGAACAGCGACAGCATGCCGACCGATCACTTCGGCGTGCCGCTCGCCGGCTCGCTGATTCCGTGGATCGACAAGGATCTCGGCAACGGCATGTCGAAGGAAGAGTGGAAGGGCGGCGCCGAAACCAACAAGATTCTCGGCAAGCCGGCCATGGGCACGCCGGGTTCGATCCCGGTCGACGGCCTGTGCGTGCGGATCGGCGCGATGCGTTGCCACTCGCAGGCGCTGACCATCAAGCTGAACAAGGACGTGCCGCTTGACGAAGTGAACAGCATCCTCGCTTCGGGCAACGACTGGGTGAAGGTGGTGCCGAACGAACGCGAAGCGTCGATGCGCGATCTGTCGCCGGCAGTGGTGACGGGCACGCTGACGGTGCCGGTCGGCCGCGTACGCAAGCTGGCCATGGGCGGCGAATATCTGTCGGCATTTACTGTCGGCGATCAGCTGCTGTGGGGCGCGGCCGAGCCGCTGCGCCGCATGCTTCGCATTGTGCTCGACAAGTAAAGTAAACTACGCGCTCACGACGCGTAGAAAACTCAAGAAGCGTCGCGCTTGCGCGGCGCTTTTTTCATTTGTGTGCTCCGATTATCTTGTCTCTTTATAACCGCAAAAAAGGGCCGCGCGCTGACGCGCCAGGAGTCCCGATGAAACCTCGACTCTCTTCCCTTCGGGCCATGTTTGCGCGCCCACGTACCGGCCGCCTCGCGGCCACAGCCGCTTTGGCGCTGATGCTGACGGGCGCCGGTTTGGGCAGCGCGATGGCTGCGCCCGGCGACGCCGCGAGCGCGCCCGAAGGCGCCACGGCATCTGCGGCTCAAGCCGCGTCGGCCTCTTATTCGGCGGGTGGGCAATACACGGTCAAGCCGGGTCAGTCGCTGAACGATGTCGCGATTGCTGTCACCCAATCACACGATCGCGCCACGCTCGCACGCGCGGCACGCGCTGTCTTCGACGCGAACCCGAACGCCTTCATGGGCCACGATCCGAGCCGCATGCGTCTGGGGGCGGTGCTGACGGTGCCGCCGCTGGACGCGTCGGGCGCAGTGGTTGTGGCGGCGGGTGCAACGCCAGCGGCTGCTGCTTCGGGGCCGGCGGCTGGCAGCGGATCGTCGTCGAATGCTTCGGTCGCGGCGGCCGCGAGCGGCGCCGCGCAAGGCAATGCGGCGGTGAGTGCGGCGGCGAGCGCGCCAGGGGCGGAAACTCCCGCGACGCAGGCTGCGCCGTCGGCAGCGCCTGCGGTTCAGGCCAACGCCAATGCGGCATCGGACGCGGGTTCGGCAGCGTCGGCCGGGGCCGGCGCCGCGTCGTCGGAGGCTGCTGCTGGTGCGCAGCCGACGTCCGCCGCGAGCGGCACGCATGTGTGGGCGGGGTCCGTGCAGCCGTCAGCGAGCGAAGCCGCCAGCGCGGGCACGGGTGCATCGCAGCCGCGCGCGCAGGTGTCGAGCTTGCAGCAACTGCTCGCGCTCAAGAATCGCGTGCTGATGGAGTTGCAGAAGCATGGCATCGGCGGCTCGCCCGCGGCGCCGGCTGTGCAGTCGTCGGCGAGCGGCGTGCAACCGGCGGCGGGCGCATCGGCCCCGGCTGTCGTGTCGGGTCATCCGGGCGCTGCTGTGTCGACGTCGAACCAGGCCGGCCTTTCGCAGACGAACCTCGCCGTGGGCGCGGCGGTCGGCGCGGCGCTGGTCGTGCTGCTGACTGCGTTGCGGCTCGGTCGGCGCAAGCGCGAGCGTTTGGCCGACGCGCAGCGAGCGGAGGCGTCGGAGGCATCCGAGAAGGCTGCGGCGGCCAATGACGCCGCGCCGGTAGTTCCGGCTGCTATTCCCGTTGACATCGCCAAACGCGAACCCGAAGCCGACGCCGAAGACGCCGCGACCGCGCGCCACGCCGCAACGATGGCCGAGGCGGAGCGCGAAGCGGCTGAAGGCGACGCCGCCGCACGCGAAATGTCGGAGCGCATCGCGGCCGAGCGCGAGGCGGAAATCCGCACCGCAACCGCACGCGAGGCAGAGGCGAGCGAAGCGGCGGAGCAGGCGGCTGCGCAAGGCGCCGTCGAGCGCGAAGCGGCAGAACGCGCGGCAGCCGACGAGGCTGCGCATGACCGCGTCGCGGCTGAGCAGGACCTCGACGCAGCACGCCTCGCGGCCGAGCGTTCGACAGCGGAAAACGCCGCGACTGGCGCTAGCCCGAGCGAGGAAACCGCAGCCCCGCAAGCCGCAGCAGACGAGGCAACTGCAAGGCAAGTCCAACTCGCGTCGGAGCAGCCCGCGGCTGAACGCGTAGCGGCGCACGAGCCTGCATCGGAACAGGCAGATCGAGCGGCGCCTCATGAACCATCGGCGGCTTTCGAATCACACTCGCCGGAACAACGCGCTGCCTTCGACCAAAGCGGCCTCGCATCAGAAGAACATCGCCACAACCTGGACGACGCGACGACAGCCGCGAGCCTCGACGCCGCCGCCGAACTAGGCGCCGACGCGTTGCCGCGAGCGCCGCTTCAGCCGTTCAACGAGGCGTGGGAGCCCGAGCCGGTGTCCCATCGTCTGGAATGGGATGACGAGCCGTTGCCGCCCGAGCCGATGGAGCCGTCGATCCCAGAAGCACCGGCAACGCGCGCCCAAGTCGATCACGACCAGCCGCGCGCGCCCGCATCGGCGGAATTCCCGCGCGACGCGCTCACCGCGTTCGGCAGCCTCGATATGCCGTTGCCGCCGCGCGTCGGATCGGCAGCCGACACCGTGAGCGCACCGCAGTCGCTGAGCAGCCAGCCTGTCGCGTCGCCGGAAGCCACCGCGCGTCAAGCGGTGCCGCCGCCACCCAACGCCGAACAAGCGCCGCATGCCGCCGACGAAATCGCGGCCGGCACCGCCGGCCGTGGCGCCGTAGCGGGTCTCGGCGCGGGCACCTTGGGCGCAGCGGGTTTCGGCGCGCTCAAGCTCGACTTCGACCTGGAACTCCCGCCGAGCCCCGCGCAGCCGCTGCCCGCGTTCACGCCGGCGGATCTTGCACGCATCGCGCGAAACAAGCTCGATCTGGCCGCCGAGTACATCGAACTGGGCGATCTGGCGGGCGCGCGCACGCTGATCAACGAAGTGATCGAAGCCAACGATCCGGCCACGCGCAACGATGCCCGCGCGTTGCTCTCGACGCTCGCTCCGTTGTCGTGAAGCGCATTGCTTTAGGCATTCAGTACGACGGATCGGCGTTCTGCGGATGGCAGTCGCAGCCGCATGGCAACACGGTTCAGGACGAACTGGAACGGGCGCTGCGCGAGTTCGCACAGACGCCTGTGCATACCGTCGTCGCGGGCAGGACGGATACGGGCGTGCATGGCCTCGGCCAGGTCGTGCACTTCGATACCGAACTCGAGCGGGCCGACGTCTCATGGGTCCGCGGCACGAATACGTTTTTGCCCAAGACGATTTCCGTGCAATGGGCCAAGCCGATGCCCGAGGCGTTCCACGCGCGGTTTTCCGCGTTCGAGCGCACTTATTACTATCTGCTGTACGTGCATCCGGTGCGTTCGCCGATGCTGGCGGCGCGGGCGGGTTGGGTGCACACGCCGCTCGACATTGAAGCGATGCGGGCGGCGGCGGCTCATCTGATCGGCGAGCACGACTTTTCGGCGTTCCGCTCGTCGCAATGCCAGGCGAAGACGCCGATCAAGCATCTGCATCAGATCGACATCGAACAGCACGGCGACTTCGTGCATTTCCGTTTCCGGGCGAACGCGTTTTTGCATCACATGGTGCGCAACCTGATGGGATGCCTGGTGTATATCGGCAAGAAGCGTCGTCCGGTCGAGTGGATGGCCGAGGTGCTCGCGAGCCGCGATCGCGAGTCGGCGGCGCCGACCTTCATGCCGGACGGGTTGTATCTCGCGCAGGTGGGCTATCCTGAGCACTTCGACGTGCCCGCGCCGCAGACCGGCAGCGTGCCGTGGAGCACCGTATGGAACGAGCAGGCACACACATGAGTTCGACTGAAAACCTCGCAGCAGCGTCAGAGTCAGATACGGGCGCCGCACAGCAAGCCGTGCCCCGGCGCACGCGCATCAAGCTGTGCGGCCTGTCGAATCCGGCCGACGTCAACCACGCGATAGAGTTGGGCGCGGACGCCATCGGCCTCGTGTTCTATCCGCCAAGTCCGCGCTCGGTGAGCGTCGCGCAGGCTGTCGAAATCATGCAGGATGTGCCGCCGTTCGTGTCGGTAGTCGGCTTGTTCGTGAATCCGTCGCCGGAATGGGTGCGCGAAGTGGTCAGCAACGTCGGGCTGTCGCTGTTGCAATTTCACGGCGACGAGACCGCTGAACAGTGCGAATCGCTCGCCGGCATTGCGGGTTTGCCTTGGTTGCGCGCGCTGCGCGTTGCGGCGGATACTCGACCGGCCGATTTGGTAGAATCGGCTCTCAACTATTCAGGCGCCAATGGCTTTCTGTTCGACACTCACGTCGAAGGCTATGGCGGCGGCGGGAAGGTTTTCGATTGGTCACTTATTCCAGCAGAGCTCGCGCGTCGGGCCGTTTTGAGTGGTGGGTTGAACGCGCAAAACGTCAGTGATGCGATCCATCGCGTGCGCCCGTACGCGGTCGATGTCTCGAGCGGCATCGAAGTGCCGGGCGCCAAGGGCGTGAAAGATCACGCCCGGATGGCGGCGTTCGTACGCGCAGTGCGCGCGGCGGACGCCGGATGATTCCGCGGCGCGGCGCTCCAAAAAGCTCGCCGCGCGCCACGAAAAGAGTGATCCACATGTATAACTTGCCTGACGAAAGAGGCCATTTCGGCCAGTTTGGCGGCGTGTTCGTCGCCGAAACGCTGGTTCACGCGCTCGACGAGCTGCGCGCAGCCTACGAGAAATTCCAGAAAGATCCTGAGTTTGTCGCCGAGTACGAGCGCGAGCTGAAGTACTTCGTCGGCCGGCCTTCGCCGATTTATCACGCGCAGCGCTGGAGCGAGATGCTCGGCGGCGCGCAGATTTTTCTGAAGCGCGAAGACCTCAACCACACCGGCGCGCACAAGATCAATAACGTGATCGGCCAGGCGCTGCTCGCGAAGCGCATGGGCAAACCGCGCGTGATCGCTGAGACCGGCGCCGGGCAGCACGGCGTTGCCACCGCGACCATCGCCGCGCGTTTCGGCATGGAGTGCATCGTCTACATGGGCGCCGAAGACGTGCGCCGCCAGGCCGCCAACGTCTACCGCATGAAACTGCTGGGCGCGACCGTGGTGCCGGTCGAGTCGGGCTCGCGCACGCTGAAAGACGCGCTGAACGAGGCCATGCGCGACTGGGTGACCAACGTCGAAAACACGTTCTACATCATTGGTACGGTGGCGGGGCCGCATCCTTACCCGATGATGGTGCGCGACTTCCAGCGCGTGATCGGTGACGAGTGCAAGGTGCAAATGCCCGAGCTCATCGGGCGGCAACCGGACGCGGTAATTGCGTGCGTCGGCGGCGGTTCGAACGCGATGGGCATCTTTTATCCGTATATCGACGACACTTCGGTGCAGTTGATCGGCGTCGAAGCGGCCGGCGACGGCATCGAGTCCGGTCGTCACGCCGCTTCGCTGATCGGCGGCAGCCCCGGCGTGCTGCACGGCAATCGCACGTATCTGCTGCAGGACGAGAACGGCCAGATCATCGAGACGCATTCGGTGTCCGCCGGCCTCGACTATCCGGGCGTCGGGCCCGAGCACGCGTGGCTAAAAGAGAGCAACCGCGCGCAATACGTCGGCATCACCGACGAAGAAGCGCTCAAGGCGTTCCACGACTGCTGCCGCATCGAGGGCATTATTCCGGCGCTGGAGTCGAGTCACGCGCTGGCTTACGCCACGAAGCTCGCGCCGACGCTGGCCAAAGACAAGCACCTGCTGGTGAACCTGTCCGGCCGCGGCGATAAGGACATGCACACGGTCGCGGAGCGATCGGGCATCCAGTTCTGAGCGCCGCCACGATGCGCGACGAGTTCGACGAGCCGCAGCCGGCGACCAGTGAAACGACGCCGGCCGGCGAGCTTCTGGCGCCCGAGGCGCCTGCGCTGCTGTTGCCGCAGGTGCCCGCGGGCATCCAGTTGTTGAACCGCGATTTCTTGACCGATGTAGCGAATATTCCCGACGCGTCGATCGACCTGATTCTTTGCGACCCGCCATATGGGCTCGGCAAGGACTACGGCAACGACTCCGACATGCGCACCGGCGACGACTTCCTCGCCTGGACGCGTGGCTGGCTCGAGCTGGCTATCCCGAAGCTCAAGCCGTCGGGCTCGCTCTACATCTTCTGCACCTGGCAGTACGCGCCGGAAATCTTCAGCTTCCTGAAGACAAAGCTCACGATGATCAACGAAATCATCTGGGACCGGCGCGTGCCGAGCATGGGCGGAACGACGCGCCGATTTACCTCGGTGCACGACAACATCGGTTTCTTCGCGGTGTCGAAAGATTATTACTTCGACCTCGATCCCGTCCGCATCCCGTACGATGCCGTCACGAAGAAGGCGCGTTCGCGTAAATTGTTCGAAGGCAGTAAGTGGCTGGAGCTTGGCTATAATCCGAAGGACGTCTGGTCTGTATCGAGGCTGCATCGGCAACACGCCGAACGCGTCGATCATCCCACGCAAAAGCCTTTGGAGATTGTCGAGCGAATGGTGCTGGCCAGTTGTCCGAAGGGCGGCCGCGTGCTCGACCCTTTCATGGGCAGCGGCACCACCGCAGTCGCTTGCGCCCGCCAGCAGCGCGAATTCGTCGGCTATGAGATCAATGAAAGTTACTGCGCGATAGCGCGGGAACGCGTCAGCGCGGCTGCTGCCGCGCCCGCCGCGCGTCGGCCGGCCAAAGCCAAAATGCAACGGCAAGCCGAAGTGCAATGACGCGACGCGCCGAGCGCAGTAGCTCAATCGAGAACAACTCCATGTCCCGTATCAAGAACACGTTCGCCGCACTGTCCGAGCAGGGCAAAAAAGGCCTGATTCCTTTCATGACGGCCGGCGACCCCGACCCCGCCCGCACGGTCGAATTCATGCATGCGCTCGCCGCCGGCGGCGCGGATGTCATCGAACTCGGTGTGCCGTTTTCCGATCCGATGGCGGACGGCCCCGTGATCCAGCAATCGTCCGAGCGGGCACTCGCACACGGCGTGTCGCTGCGCCATGTGATCGCCGATGTGAAACGCTTTCGCGAAACCAACGACACGACGCCGGTCGTGCTGATGGGCTACGCCAATCCGATCGAGCGCATGGGCACCGAAGCCTTCGCGCAGGCGGCGAAGGAAGCCGGCGTCGACGGCGTGCTGGTGGTCGACTATCCGCCCGAAGAATGCGCTAACTTCGCCGAAAAGATGCGTTCGGCGGGGATCGATCCGATCTTTTTGCTGGCGCCCACGTCGACCGACGAGCGTATCGCCGAAGTCGGCAAGATCGCGAGCGGTTACGTCTATTACGTGTCGCTGAAAGGCGTGACCGGAGCGGCAAATCTGGACGTTTCCAGCATCGCGAGTAAAATCCCGGCGATCAAGTCGCGCGTGCCCCTACCGGTAGGCGTCGGTTTTGGCATCCGTGACGCGGAAACGGCGCGTCTCGTGGGCGAAGTTTCCGATGCCGTCGTGATCGGTAGCCGTATCGTGCAATTGCTCGAGCAGGCGGCCCCCGAAACCGCTGCCGAGACGCTCACGCGTTTCATCGCAGAGGTGCGCGAGGCGCTCGATAGCGTCGCGACTGCCCGATAACAGTGATTTTGTCGTCTGTAGTGTGAGCGGCGGGTTCGTCCCGCCGTTTGCGCAACCGTTGACCCCAGAAGGATTCAATATGAGCTGGCTCGATAAGCTGCTGCCGCCAAAAATCAAACAAACCGACCCGAAGAGCCGCAAGGGGATTCCGGAAGGCCTGTGGATCAAGTGCCCGTCGTGCGAAGCCGTGCTGTATCGCAACGACGTCGAGGCGAATCTGCATGTTTGCCCGAAGTGCGACCACCACATGCGCATTGGCGCGCGCGAGCGGCTCGACGGCCTGCTGGACCCGGAAGGACGCTATGAAATCGGCCAGGAGATCGTTCCGGTCGACGCGCTCAAGTTCAAGGACAGCCGCAAGTACCCGGACCGCCTGAAAGAGGCGATGGACGACACCGACGAAACCGACGCGATGGTTGTCATGGGCGGCGCGATTCACACATTGCCGGTCGTCGTGGCCTGCTTCGAGTTCTCGTTCATGGGCGGCTCGATGGGCTCGGTGGTTGGCGAGCGCTTTGCGCGCGGCGCGCAGAACGCGCTCGAGCAAAAGGTGCCGTTTATCTGCTTCACCGCATCGGGCGGCGCGCGGATGCAGGAAAGCCTGCTCTCGCTGATGCAAATGGCCAAGACCACGGCGATGTTGACGAAGCTGGCCGAGGCCAAGCTGCCGTTCATCTCGGTGCTGACCGATCCGACCATGGGCGGCGTGTCCGCGAGTTTCGCGTTTCTCGGCGACGTCGTGATCGCCGAACCCAAGGCGCTGATCGGCTTCGCCGGCCCGCGCGTGATCGAACAGACCGTGCGCGAAAAGCTGCCTGAAGGCTTCCAGCGCGCGGAGTTTCTGCTGACGAAGGGTGCGATCGACATGATCGTGGACCGCCGCAAGCTGCGCGAGGAACTCGCTCAATTGATGGCGCTGTTGAGCCATCAACCGGCGGACGCCGTCGCGTAAGCTACGAAGGCCA
Organism: Paraburkholderia sp. GV068; assembly: GCF_003058125.1. NCBI lineage: Bacteria > Pseudomonadati > Pseudomonadota > Betaproteobacteria > Burkholderiales > Burkholderiaceae > Paraburkholderia > Paraburkholderia sp. GV068. Next base: position 79,450 of record NZ_QBUB01000016.1, on the reverse strand, counting down.
ACGACAAACGTCTTCGTCGTCGGGGAAAACGCAAAAAAACAGCGCGCCGCTTGAGCAATCAAGCGGCGCGCTGTCATTTCCGGGATAATCACGGTCTCACATACTGCGCGAGGCGCTGCGCCGCGCATGTTTGCCACACCGCTCAATGATTTTCTCGCGATTCACCCGATGACCACATTCCCCACCCTCGACGCGTGGCTCACGCATCTCGAATCCGCGCATCCGGTCGGCATCGACATGGGTCTCGCGCGGATCAGCCAGGTTCGCGACGCGATGCAGTTCTCGTTTGCGTGCCCGGTCATCACGGTTGGCGGGACGAACGGCAAGGGCTCGACCTGCGCGATTCTTGAATCGATCCTGCTGCGCGCCGGTTTCACGGTGGGCTGTCACACGTCGCCGCATTTGCTGTCGTTCAACGAGCGCGCGCGGATCAACGGCCAGATGGCGAGCGACGCCGATCTGCTCGAGCACTTCGAGAAGGTCGAGGCCGCGCGTTCAAGCCTCGCCCAACCGGTGTCGCTAACGTATTTCGAATTCACGACGCTCGCGATCATGAGCCTGTTCGCGTCGCGCGGACTGGACGCGGTGATCTTCGAAGTGGGCCTCGGCGGGCGCCTTGACGCCGTCAATATTCTCGACACCGACTGCGCGATCATCACCAGTATCGACATCGATCACACCGAATATCTCGGCGACACGCGCGAGAAGATTGCGCTCGAAAAGGCGGGCATTTTCCGCCCCGGCAAGCCGGCGATCTGCGCGGACCCGGTGCCGCCGCAAACGCTGATCGACCACGCGGAGCAGATCGGCGCTGAACTGTGGCTATTTGGCCGCGATTTCCGCTACGAAGGCCAGGCCGGCAGCGAGCGTCAGCAATGGAATTACGTCGGCCCGACGCTGCGGCGCTCGGCGCTTGCCTATCCGGCGTTGCGCGGCGCGAATCAATTGATCAACACGTCCGCTGCATTGGCCGGACTCGAGGCGCTGCGTGATCGCCTGCCGGTTTCGGCCCAGGATATCCGGCTTGGGCTCGCGAACGTCGAGTTGCCTGGCCGTTTCCAGGTCCTGCCGGGCAAGCCGGCGGTCGTGCTGGACGTCGGCCACAATCCGCACGCGGCCGCGGTGCTGGGCCAGAATCTCGGCAATATGGGCTTTTTTCCGTACACCTACGGCGTGTTCGGCATGATGGGCGATAAAGACATCGCCGGCGTGCTCGCGCATCTGAAGGGCGAAATCGATCACTGGTGCGTGACCGATCTGCCCACGCCGCGAGCGGCCTCGGCCGGGCAACTGGAAGCCGCGTTGCGCGAGCAGGGCGTGGAAGACAGCGCCGACAGCAGCGTCACGCGTTACGCCAACCCCGCCGACGCGTACCAAGATGCGCTAAAGCGGGCGTCAGAGAATGATAGAATCGTGGTTTTCGGCAGTTTCTATACGGTAGCAGGCGTGATGGCCTACCGTAAATCGCAGCAACACTGAACGGGCGCCACGCTCGAACCAAGCGATTCATGGGAATTTTCTCGTTCGGCAAGAAAGACGACGCGCCAAGCCGGCGCGGCGCAAACACCAGTTCCACCCGGGCCGCCCGTAGCGAGCGCGTGGAGCGGCGGACCCGCCGCACCGAGCGCACCGTCGATGCCGATGCGATGCTGCTCGACCCCACGTTGCCGGAAAAGCAGCGCGCGCGGCGGCGGCTTGTCGGCGCCATCGCGATGGTCGTCGCGGCAGTGGTCGTCCTGCCGATGGTGCTCGACTCGCATCCGAAGCCCGTTACCGACGACATCTCCATCGACATTCCCAGTCGTCCCGCACCGAAACTCGCAAAGCACGAAATCGACACGCAGGCTGGCGTCGCGCCGGACAATCCGACGCCGGACGCGGCACTCGCCGCTTCGAGCCTCGCGCCGGCCACGCAAGCGCCGTCGAAGGACACCAGGCGGGCCGACGCGAACGCAGCTTCGGCGTCCGCCGCGAAACCTGCTACGAAGCCTCAGGCGCCCGCCGTCGCAGCGAACACCGCGCCGGCACCGGCGCCCGCCACATCGACAGCGCCTGCCGTGACGGCCAAGCCGACCAGCAAGCCGGCAACCCGCAGCAATGCCACGGCCGCCGCGCCATCCGCGGATGAAAGCAACGTCGCCGCGAGTGCAGACGCGAATTCGGGCACGCCAGCCTCGCCGCCAGGCAACCGTTTCGCCGTCCAGCTCGGCGCTTTTGCAAACGAAGCCAATGCGCGCAACTGGGCAAGCAAGTTGAAAGCGGCGGGAGTGCCCGCATATACCGAACATCGGAAGCAGGCTGACGGCTCGACGCTCACGCTGTTGCGCGCCGGACCATTCGCGGATCGCGCGGCGGCAGGCGCCGCCATCGCGAAGGTTCGCGAGGCAGGTCTGGGTTCGGGCACGAACAACGGCGCTAGCCAGTAAAGCGAGCGATGTTCACTGCCTTCGACTACGCTGTAATGGCGGTGATCGGTTTGTCGGCCTTGCGCGGCACATGGCGCGGGTTTTTGTCCGAGGTGTTCGGGCTGATCGGCTGGATCGCGGCGTTTTTCATTGCCTGCCGCTTCGTCGGTTATGTCGTGCCGTATATCCCGTCCACGTGGCCGGGCGGCGCGCTGACCCAGTGGCTGTTGGCCTTCGCGCTGGTGGCGATCGGCGTGGTGCTGGTGGCGAGCGTGCTGAATGCGCTCCTGAGCCGCATCGTGCAGGCTTCCGGCTTGAGCGGCGTGGACCGCTCGCTCGGTTTGATGTTCGGCCTCGTACGAGGGGTCGTTCTGGTGCTGATTCTGGTCGCCCTCGCAGGCCTGACCGAACTGCCCCAACAGGAATTCTGGCGCAACGCCTTGCTGCGGCCATATGCGGTAGAGGGCGTGCACGTAATGAAACCGCTGCTTCCGGAAACGCTCGCTGCGTACGTCCGCGTGTGACGATCAGTTAAGCGAAAAGGGAACGCGGCAGGACTCCGGCTCAAACCGGTTGCCTTGTCATCATGTCGCGAACCGTCGCGGCATATCGCGCGCGCTTCGCGAGGCACCGGCCGCTCTGACGAATTTCGTACCTTTGAAGGACATGCCATGTGCGGCATCGTAGGCGTAGTTTCCCATTCTCCGGTCAACCAGCTGATCTATGACAGCCTGCTGCTTTTGCAGCACCGCGGTCAGGACGCCGCCGGCATCGCGACAGCGAACGGCAGCAATTTCCACATGCACAAGGCCAACGGCATGGTCCGCGACGTGTTCCGCACGCGCAACATGCGCAGCCTGCCGGGCAATACCGGCATCGGCCAGGTGCGTTACCCGACGGCCGGCTCGGCGTCGAGCGAAGAAGAAGCGCAGCCGTTCTACGTGAACGCGCCGTTCGGCATCATCCTCGCGCACAACGGCAATCTGACCAACTGGCAGCAGTTGAAAGATGAGATGTTCCGCATCGACCGCCGCCACATCAACACCAATTCCGACACGGAAGTCATGCTCAACGTGCTCGCGCACGAATTGCAGCTTTCGAGCTCGGGCCTGCAGCTCGATCCGGCGGCGCTCTTCAAGGCGGTGTCGGGCGTGCATCGGCGGGTGCGCGGTTCGTATGCGATTGTTTCGCTGATCGCCGGTTACGGCCTGCTCGCTTTCCGCGACCCGTTCGGCATTCGCCCGCTGTGTCTCGGCAAGCAGGAGACGGCGGAAGGCGTCGAATGGATTCTGGCGTCGGAGTCGGTGGCGATCGAAGGTATCGGCTTCGAATTCGTACGCGACGTGGCGCCGGGCGAAGCGGTGTTTATCGACCTCGACGGCAACCTGCATTCGCAGCAATGCGCGACGAGCCCGAGCCTGAACCCGTGCATTTTCGAACTCGTGTATCTCGCGCGTCCGGACTCGGTGCTCGACGGCGTGCCGGTTTATAACGTGCGTCTGCGCATGGGCGATTACCTCGCCGAGAAAATCAGGCGCGAACTGCCCGATGTCGCGATCGACGTCGTCATGCCGATTCCCGATTCGTCCCGTCCGGCCGCGATGCAGGTCGCGAAGAAGCTGGGCGTCGAGTATCGCGAAGGCTTCTTCAAGAACCGTTACGTGGGCCGCACCTTCATCATGCCGGGCCAGGCGGTGCGCAAGAAGTCGGTGCGCCAGAAGCTCAACGCAATGGGCATCGAGTTCAAGGGCAAGAACGTGCTGATCGTCGACGACTCGATCGTGCGCGGTACCACCTCGCATGAAATCGTGCAGATGGCGCGCGATGCCGGCGCGAACAAGGTGATCTTCGCTTCGGCGGCGCCGCCGGTGAAGTTCCCGAACGTCTACGGTATCGACATGCCGACGCGCGGCGAACTGGTCGCGCATGGCCGCTCGGACGAAGAAGTCGCGCGCATGATCGGCGCGGATCATCTCGTGTATCAGGACGTCGACGCCCTCAAGCAGGCCGTGCGCGACATCAATCCGGCGCTGAAGGAGTTCGAGGCTTCATGCTTCGACGGCAACTACGTGACCGGCGACGTGACGACCGAGTATCTCGACCGCATCGAAACCGCGCGCCTTGCGCCGTCGTCGCAATCGGATCGCGACGCCGCGAGCGAAGCCATCGACGGCGGCGGTCCCGCTCGCTCGCAGTTGCACTTGCAGTTGTCGGTAGGTTAAATGCCGACCGCGCGTTCGCGGCATCGCGTGCGTCGCTGCACGCCGCGCCGCGAGCGTGTTAGCATGATGGCTTGCGTCGATTTGATCTCAGCTTGCGGACGCGGGGCAACCCGAAACAGCTAAAGCGAATGGTGGAAAAGCCGCACTTGTCCGCCTCCGCTCCAGCTTTCCCCGCACATGAAGCCCGTTTGTACCGACGCAAAAAGCGCCGGCGCAAAGCGGGCTTTTTTGTTACTGCCGTTCGACCACGCGGTCTGGTTGCATGACGCAAACCGCGCGCCGAATGCAGTCATGGAACTTTGGAAACCACAACGACTATGGACGACTCCCTGAACTTCGATACGCTGGCAGTCCGCTCCGGCACGGTGCGCAGCGACTTCAACGAGCATTCCGAAGCGATCTTCCTCACTTCGAGCTTCGTCTTCGCGAGTGCCGCGGACGCGGCCGAGCGCTTCAAGAAGTCCGAGGACTATTACACGTACTCGCGTTTCACGAACCCGACCGTCTCGATGTTCCAGGACCGTCTGGCCGCGCTCGAAGGCGGCGAAGCCTGCATGGCGACGGCTTCGGGAATGGCCGCGATCATGTCGGTGGTGATGTCCACGCTGCAGGCCGGCGACCATCTGGTCAGCTCGCAGGCGCTGTTCGGCTCGACGCTCGGCATGTTCTCGCAAATCTTCAGCAAGTTCGGCATCACGACCACGTTTGTCGATCCGACCGATCTGGATGCGTGGAAAAACGCGGTGCGTCCCGAGACGAAGATGTTCTTCCTCGAAACGCCGTCGAATCCGCTGACCGAGATTGCCGACATCGAGGCGATCAGCAAGATCGCGAAGGCGGCGAATGCGCTCTTCGTCGTGGATAACTGTTTTTGCAGCCCGGCGTTGCAGCAGCCGCTGAAGCTCGGCGCGGACGTGGTCATGCATTCGGCCACCAAGTTCCTCGACGGCCAGGGGCGCGTGCTCGGCGGCGCGCTGGTCGGCTCGAAGAAGTTCATCATGGAAAAGGTCTTTCCGTTCGTGCGCAGCGCCGGGCCGACGCTGTCCGCGTTCAACGCGTGGGTGCTGCTCAAGGGCCTGGAAACGTTGTCGCTGCGCGTCGAAAAGCAGTCGGCGAATGCGCTTGAACTCGCGCGCTGGCTCGACTCGCATCCTGCCGTGAAGCGCGTGTTCTATCCCGGTCTCGAATCGCATCCGCAACACGCGCTCGCGATGCGTCAGCAGAAGGCGGGCGGCGCGATCGTTTCGTTCGAGTTGAAGGGCGACACGCCCGAGCAGATGCGCGCGAACGCGTGGCGCGTGATCGACAGCACGAAGATTTGCTCGATCACGGGCAACCTCGGCGACACGCGCACGACCATCACGCATCCGGCGACGACAACGCATGGCCGCGTGACGCCCGAAGCACGAGAAGCGGCCGGCATCACCGAGGGTCTGATTCGTCTCGCGGTGGGATTGGAGAATCCGGCGGATATTCGCGCCGATCTGGAGCGCGGCCTCGCAGGCTGAGTGCTGAGTTATCGCAAAGAGTAGGTACATAGCGCGCTGAGCTTATTGGCCAGCGCGCTTTTTTATGCGGCAAGGTTTGATGCGTCGATGCGGCAGCGCCTGAAGCGTCTGAAGCTCAACGCCCTCGACCCAAAATCGTCAATGCCGCAACGCCCGCCATTGCCCAGGCGCTAACCCGAACCGTCGCGTGAATGCGTGCGTATAAGCGCTCTGATCGCCGAAACCGATGTCGAGCGCGATGTCCGCCAGCGAAAGCCGCGGATCGGCGAGCAGCGTGAGCGACGTATCGAGCCGCAGCCGCTGCAAATAGCGATGCGGCGTTTCGCCGAACGCGTCGATAAAAAGTTGATGGAAGCGCCGCATGCCGAAGCCGCAATGCGCGGCAAGGTCGGCAATACGCAGCGGTTCGGACAGATGCGCGCGCAACCAGCGGTCGATCCGCGCGAAGTCGAGCCCGGCCGCGGGCGCTTCCGCGCCTTGGATGCCGGCGCCGGCAATCAACGCTGCGCCGAGGCGCGCAGCCGCGTCCCAATGAAAACGCCGCACATCGAGATCGTCCGCCGGCGCGTCGTGCGTGTCGTCCACGCCCTGCGCCGCGTGTGACGCAATGCGCTGCACGAGTTCGGTAAACGGTGCATCGACGATAACAGCCCGTGCCCGGTCGAACAATCGCTCGGGCACGGCGAGCGTCGCGGCCGGCAAGTCCAGCACCAACTGCCGGTTTTCGCCGAGCCCCGCGTAATCGTGCCGCGCGCCTGCTGGAATCAGCCACGCGCAGCGCGCGTCGATTCGTTGCGCGACGCCGTCCACCGCCATCACCATCGCGCCGTCGAGTCCGAGCACGACCTGGTGGAAGTCGTGCACGTCCGACGCCTGCGACGCGCCGAAGCGGCGCAGCGAAACGCTAGGTGCGGTAACGGCGGCGTGCGTCATCGAAAATCAGGCAACAGACCAGCGGCGAAACGGATGGCCGAAGCCTCAAACGTCGAGCAGTTCGACTTCGAACACGAGCGTCGCATTCGGCGGAATCACGCCGCCCGCGCCGCGCACGCCGTAGCCGAGTTGCGGCGGAATGGTCAGCTTGCGCGTGCCGCCGACCTTCATGCCTTGCACGCCTTCGTCCCAGCCCTTGATGACCATGCCGCCGCCGAGCACGAACGCGAACGGATCGTTGCGATCCTTGCTCGAGTCGAACTTCTGGCCGTCGGTCAGCCAGCCGGTGTAATGCACGCTGACGGTCTTGCCAGCAACCGCTTCCGCGCCCGTTCCTTCAACGATGTCTTCATACTTCAAGCCGGATTCGGTAGTCACAGTCGACATATGTCGCTCCTTGGTTCACAAACGTAAAACCGACATTGTAGGCGCGTTGACGCAGGCCAGTCGAACAGCGCGGCGTGGCACGCGGATTGCGGCCAGCAATAGCCATCCGGCCAGGCTGGTGGCGTCCGGTGGCATGCCTATAATGGGACTTTCCCAATCATGATGCATTGCCTGAGAGGTCGATCGTGACAACGTCTACAACGGGAACGGCCGGGGCAACCGGGACCCAGCCGGCGGCTTCCACGTTCGCCGTATCCGAACGCACCGCGCATCTGCGCGCCGAAGCCGCGCTTTTCATGCGCGACCATGTGTTGTCCCTGGTGTCGCACGACTTGCGCGGTCCGTTGAACGCTATTCATAGCTGGGCTTATGTGCTGGAACGCAAGCTCGACCCCAACGATCCGAATTCGCAGCGTGCCGTTACCGGCATTCGCAACGGTGTCGATCAACAGGTGAAGTTGCTCGAAACGGTCGTCGACGCCACGCGCGCCGAAACGAAATCGCTCGCGCTCGCGTATGCACCGTTTCCGCTGCATCCGCTGCTGGACGAAACCGCGGAAGAAGTGCGCTCGGGCCTCGCGCGCACGCGCGGCGTCGAAGTCGTCGTCAATTCTCAACTCGGCACCGAGCAACTGAATGGCGACCGCGAGCGCCTCGCCGCCGCGTTATGGATGATGCTCACCTTTGCGGTCGAATCGAGCGCGCAAGACTCGGCTGTCACGCTTGAAGCGCGTGCGGATGCAACGGCCTGGCATGCCGCGGTCACGTACGAGGCGAGCGCCGCGCTGGTCGATGCGTCGCTGCCTCATCTGCTCGAAGCGTTTGCGCGGAAGCAGGCTCGCGAGTCGCGCGAAGCCAATCGCATCGCGTGGGTGCTCGCGCTGTGCAAGCGCGTCGCGGAAGCGCATGGCGGCGGCTTCGAGCAACAGGACGCCACCGACGCCGCTCCCGCCACCCTGTCGTTGCGCGTTCCGTTGAGCGCCCCGGCAGCGCGATGAACGCTTGCAGCGCTTACGGCGCTTACGGCACTTACTCATGGCACGCGTCATCGGCGATTAACTTTTCGACGAGCTTTCACCCTCTATACTGACAACTTTTGTTGCCGGAGCCCGCCGCTTTGATCCAGGTTGTCGCCCTTCTCGGGGCATTGCTTCTCGTCGCCCTCAACGGTTTCTTCGTTGCCGCCGAATTCGGCCTGGTCAAGTTACGGCAGACGCGCGTGCGCAGTCTCGCCGAACACCACGGCATGCGCGGGCGCCTGCTCGCCAAGGTGCATGGCCGCCTCGACGCGTATCTGTCCGCGTGTCAGTTGGGCATTACGCTCGCCTCGCTCGGGCTTGGCTGGATCGGCGAGCCCGCGTTTGCCGAACTGCTGACGCCGCTCTTCAGCATCGCCGGTGTGCAGTCCGAGCAGTTGATTCACGGCATTTCGCTGTTCTTCGCGTTTTCGTGCATTTCGTTTCTGCATATCGTGGTCGGCGAACTCGCGCCGAAGTCGCTCGCAATTCGCGAAGCGGAAAAGGTCTCGCTATGGGCCGCCACGCCGCTCTATGGTTTTTATTGGGCGATGTATCCGGCGATCTGGCTGCTCAACACGAGCGCGAACGCGGTCCTCAAACTCGCCGGCCTGCACGCGGAGCATGCGCACGACTCGCATTATTCGACCGACGAACTGAAGCTCATCCTGCGCAGCCGCCGCAATGTCGCGTCGGAGCGCGGCGCGCCGGAAGACGCGTACAGTCAGGACGAGTGGAACACCATCGCGCATTCGCTGGATTTTTCGCGCATGACGGTGTCGGACCTGATGCGTCCGGCCTACGAAATGATCGGCCTGCGTGTCGATCTGCCATTGCGCGAAAACATGCAGGTGGTCGCGCGGCATCGCTTCAGCCGCTACCCGCTTTTCGAGGATGCGTCCGGCGAACGCGTGGCCGGCATGATCCACCTGAAGGACTTGCTGCTCGCGCGCCATGCCGGCAGTACGCTCGACGATCTGTCGCACTACGCGCGGCCCGTTCAATACGTGAAGCCCGATATGCCGGCACTCGAACTGTTTCGCCGATTCCGCAAGGGCGCGCCGCATTTCGCGCTGGTGGGCCACAAGAATTCGAAGCCCATTGGTTTTCTCACGCTCGACAATCTGCTCGGCGCGCTAGTCGGCCAGATTCACGACGAATTCCGCCAGGGCGACGCCGACTGGTCGCGCATGGACGACGGCACGTTGATGGGCAAGGGCAGCTTGCCGGTCGTGTCGCTCGAACGCGCACTGGGTATCGACATCGACGAAGGCAAGGCCGAATCCGTTGGCGGCCTCGTGATTCAGGCGCTCAACGATTTGCCGACCGAAGGGCAGCGCGTCGAATTCGACCGCTTCGACGTGGTCGTGAAAAAGATGAAGGGACCGCGCATCGTGCTCGTGCGCGTGTACCCCAAGGTGTTCGACGACGAAGGCGGTTAGCGAAAGCGCTAAACCCGCCATCAACTCCGCGGCACGCCGTCCTCAACCAGCACCGCAATCGGCATCGCCGCGAGCGCATCGCGTAGACACAACCAGCCGTTCTCATCGACCTTCGGCGCGGCCGGGCTCAGCCAGTCGAAGAGCGCTCGCGCGGACAGATCGGCGGGCATCTCGACGGCGGTGTCCTGCCACTTGTCAGGCTCCACCATCGGCAGATCGCCTTCGCCGCCGAGCAGCCCGGCCGCAAGCCGGCTCGCGACGACAACCGCCCACGCATTGCCATGCCGCCGCGCAAACGCGATCACATTCGACGCATGCGCGCCGCGCACCGTCAGCGGCAGATAAGTGCCCTGGCTCAGCAACTCCGGCAAATGCGCGCGCAGCGCGAGCACGCGCTGCACGACCGCGAGCTTCACGCGTCCGTTGCGCCACGTCGACAGAAATTCGGACGGCGGCGTTTGCGCGAGCAATGCGGCGCGCGCGTCGAAATCGACGGGCCTGCGATTGTCCGGATCGACGAGGCTGAAGTCCCACAACTCGGTGCCTTGATAAAGATCGGGAATCCCAGGCGATGCAAGCCGCAAGACGGTCTGCTGCAGACTGTTGAGCGCGCCGGCGCGCGAGATGCGTGCGACAAACGCGGCCAGTTCCTGGAGGAACCCGTCGCGCCGCTGCGGCGCGAGAATGTCGAACAGGAAGTCGCGGCAACCGGCTTCGTAGGCTTCGTCGGGCGTGAACCAGTTGGTTTGCAGCTTCGCCTCGCGCAGCGCCTTCAACTGCCATTGCGCGACGCGCTCGGCCAATGCCTTGACGCCCGCCTGGTCGTCGGGCTGCAGGTCGGGCGGCCAGCAACCGACCAGCGTCTGATACAGCATCGCCTCGGCGGCGGGACCGGGCGCCCAGTCGTAGCTCGTGTCCTGCCCGACGCTGCTGACCGGCTTGCCGTCGAGCGAGCGGCGCTGCGGCGCGTTCAATGTCGACCATGCGCGCAACGTCGCGGTCCACTCGTCCGGAATTTCGCTCAGCACCGCGAGCCGCGCGCGCACGTCTTCACCGCGCTTGTGATCGTGCGTGGCGGTGGTCAGCATTGCGTGAGGCAATCGCTGCGAGCGCTCGACGTTGCCCGCGTGAAACTGCTCAACCGACAACGCAAACTCGCCCGGATCGGCGCCAACTTCACACCGCGACAACAGCCGTCCATAGCGATAGCAGGCGGTGTCCTCGACGGCCTTCGCGGCAACCGGCGCGGTCAACTGCGAGAACAGCGTTTGCGCGGTGCGCCGCGCGGAGCCGGCGTGATTGGGCGGCGCGCCGTTCTGGCCTTGCTGCGGCTGACTGTGGCGCGCGCTCTGCGTGTCGTCGACGCCGCCGCCGAGCCACGCATCGACACGTTCGAGCACGCCATGATCGGCGCGCGAAAGCGTCGCGCGCGCGCCCGCCAGCGCCTGTTCGAAGAACACGTTGTCGGCGGCGCTGCGCAAGCCGCTTTGCGGATAGATGCGGTACACGGGAAAATGCACGACCAGTTCGGTCAACACGCGGCGCAGGCTGGTGAACGTGTAATCGCGCGTGGCCAACGAATCGCGCGCAATGCGATGCAGCGCGCGCGCGGCGCGGTCCAGTTCCGCCGACAGGTTCTCCGCGACGATCTTGCGCCGCGCGGCCAATGCTTCATCCGCGAAATTCGGGCTGCGGCCCGTGAGTTCGGCCCAGGCATCGGCAAGCGGCTCTGCACCTGCCGGGTCGTGCAGAAGCGCGCCCACGTCGTTCATGAAGTCATAGCCGGTCGTGCCGTCCACCGGCCAGTCGTCGCGCAGCGGTTCGCCGCGCGCCAGAATCTTTTCGACGACCACATACGGCGTCGTATCGCGCAATTCCGTCAGACGTTGCCGCAGCCGCTGACAGTACTCGCGCGGCTCGGCGAGGCCGTCGACGTGATCGATCCGCAGACCGTCGATCACGCCTTCCTGATACAGACGAAAAACCAGCGCATGCGTTGCCTCGAAGACCTCGGGCCGTTCGGCGCGCACGGCGGCGAGCGTCGAGATGTCGAAGAAGCGCCGCCAGTTGACTTCGTCGGCGGCGGTGCGCCACCACGCGAGGCGGAAATGCTGGCGTTCGAGCAGCCGATGCAGGCGGTCGCGCGTCAGCGGATCTTCGGGCGAATAGGTTTGCAGCGCGAACTGAATCGCCGACTCGCCGTTTAGCGCAACGAACTCGCGCAGCATCTCGCGGCCTTCGGCGGCGCGCGGCTGATCGGTGGGCTGCGTCGTCAGTCCCTGGAAGCGCTCAGCAAGCGCGCTGAGATCGGCGCGATCGGCGCTTTGCAGGATCGACGGGTAATCGACCGGACACACCGGAAACACGTGCGGTCCGTAGCCGACATAAAAGCGCCCGCTGTCCGCGGCGAAATGCAGCGCGATGCGGCCCGACGCCAGTTCGTCGCCATACGGCGCGCCGAGCGTCGGCAGCAGCACCTTGCCGCGCAACGCCGGATCGGGCGAATGCCAGTCCACATCGAAGTGACGTGCGTACGTGCTGTGACGGCCCCATTCGAGAATATCGAGCCACCACACATTGCTCGAGCCGCCGACGCCCATATGGTTCGGCACCATGTCGACGATCAGCCCCATGCCGTGCGCGTGCAATTTTTCGACGAGGCGCTTCAGGCCCGCCTCGCCGCCGCATTCGGCGCTCACATGCGTGTAATCGACGGTGTCGTAGCCGTGCATCGAACCGGGCTCGGCCGTGGTGATCGGCGACGCGTACACATGGCTGATGCCGAGCGCGGCGAAATACTCGACGTGCTTCGCGGCATCGTCGAAAGTGAAGCCCCGATGAAACTGGAGGCGAACAGTGGAGCGTGGGACGGTCATGGCGTATCAGGCTCCGAAGCGGTATTGGCTGAAGGAGTGGAAACGGTTGCGGCGCTGCGCGCCCGGTCGACTGCGAGCAGCCGGTCGCAGAAGGCGTCGTCGAGAAACATTTCGTCGATGGGCAGATTCATGCGGCGGCGCCAGTTCGGATGCTCGTCGATCGAACCGGGCAAGTTCGGCTGTTCGCTCTGCGCGAGCAGGTCTTCGAGCGGAAACGTGACGAGCGGGCCGGGCGTTGCCGCGACAAAGGCGAGGGCTTCGTCGACGGGCGGGCTCTCGAGCGGCGGCGCGTCGACATCCGGCGCGGCCACGCCGGCTTCCTGGAACGCGCGCCACAGGTCGGCGCGGTCGCTCGCGCGCTCTTCCTGCGCGGCTTCTTCGGGATCGCGGCCATCGGGGCGCGCCATCGTCTGGCCGATCTTGTTGCGCCAGCTAATGTCGCTGCCGGCCCACCAGCCGGCGACGGTCGGCAGATCGTGCGTGGTCGTCGTGCCGACCGCATTGCGGTCCCACGCCTGCGGCGGCTTGAAGCCTGTGCCGTCTTCGCCGCGTTCGAACCACAGCACACGGATGCCGGCAATGCCATGCTCGTTGAGCCGCTCGCGAAAGCCGGGCGGCACGGTGCCGAGATCTTCGCCGATCACAATCGCGCGATGCCGCCACGATTCGAGCGCGATCAGACGCAACTGGTCTTCGAGCGGATAGCGCAGATACGCGCCGTTGCGCGCGCTCTCGCCTTCCGGCACGAGCCATAGACGCCGCAAGCCGAGAATATGATCGATGCGAATTCCGCCCGCATGCGCGAACGCGGCGCGCAGCATGTCGATGAACGCGGAGAAGCCTTGCGTGCGCATCGCACGCGGCGAGAACGTGGTGAGGCCCCAGCTTTGTCCCGCCTGATTGAAGAGGTCGGGCGGCGCGCCGACGGACACGCCTTGCAGCATGTCGTCGCGGTAGGACCATGCATGGCTGCCCGCGCTGTCGCATCCCACGGCGAGATCGGCGATCACACCGACGGCCATGCCCGCTTCACGCGCCGCGTGTTGCGCGTGCGACAGACCTTTCGCGGCAAGCCATTGCAGAAAGAGATGAAAGTCGACTTCATGGCGATGCGCTTGCGCGAACGCATCCACTTCCGGGCTGCGCGGATCGCGCAATGCTTCCGGCCAGTCGCGCCAATGACCGTTGCCGCCTTGCGCGAGTTGCGCGGCCTGCAGTGCTTCGAAGCGCGCATGATCTTCGAGCGCTCGTCCCGCGCGTTCGCAAAAGCCGTGAAATTCGAGCGCGCGCGGCGTATCGGGCGTGCCGTCGTGGGCCCGCTCATGCGCGCAGAAATTCTCGAACAACGCGCGCAACACCTTCAGCTTCAGCACGACCGCCTTCGGCCAGTCGATCAGCGGCAAGCCTTCGAGTCCGGTCCACGCATCCGCGGCTTGTGCGGATTCCATCGCGGCGCGCGCAGCATCCGCGCCGAACACCGCTGCCGGATCGATATGCGTGACGTTCAACCACAAACGCGACGACGGCGAATACGGACTGAAGCGGTTCGGCTCCGCGCTGAACATCGCGTGCGTCGGGCTCACGGCGAGCGCATGCGCGCCGCGTTTTGCGCTCTCCGTCGCAATGCGGGCGAGCGCCGAATAATCGCCGATGCCGCCGTCGCCCACGCGGCGCAAGCCATACAACTGGGCGGCCACGCCCCATAGCGGCGGCGCCTCGGCGCGCTCGTCGTCACGCAACGTGCGCCATGCGTCGGCGACGGTATAGCAGCGCGACGGCGCGATCGCGAGCGTCACGCGCTGTTCGTGAATGACGAGCGTGTGATAGCCGGGTTCGTCGATGGGCGCGAGCAACGCCTCTTCGCCTTTGGGCGCGGTAAAGCGTCCGTCGATGATGGAGCCGCTTTCCAGTTCGATGCGGTAATGGCTGCCCGACTTGAGCGCGGTCGCGGGCAACGCAATGCCGCGCCCGACTTCGGCGGTCATCAGCGGCGGCAGTTTGCGGCCCGACAATTCGGCGTCGAGCGCGGCCGCGCTTTGGCGGATTTGCGTCGCGTTGCCGCACGGCAAGCCCATGCGTTCGAGCAGAACCGCGAGCGTCTTCTCGGGCACGCGATGCACCTTGTGATGCGCGTCTTCCCACTCCACCTCGAAGCCGGCGCGCGCCGCGAGCGTGTCGATCGTATCGCCAGAGCGTCGGGTACTCACGAGCGGCGCTCCTCTTTGCCGACGATGCGCGCATCATGACCGATCGCATAGTCGTTGATGTCGCCGGTCAGCCACGCGACGAACGCGTTGGCCGGCAGCACCTTCGCGTCGATCTGCTCGCGCACGCGCGGCGGCGTTTCGAAAATGACCTTGCCGGCAGGCACATCGTTAAACGGCACGCTCTGCTTCGACAGATTGAGCGCGAGCGACAGCGTCTCGCCATCGCCGAGTTTCCAGCGTGCTATTAGCGCATTCGCGTCCGTGCCGTTTTCATCCACAAGCACCGTTGCGTTGAGCGCCTTGCCGTGCTTCAGACGCGGCGTGATCAGTTTTGCGCGTACCGTCAGCGCGGATTTGTAGAAGTGCATCCAGTCGAGGCGGTCTTTTGCTTCGTCATCCTGCGCAGTAGAAGACGAGGCGGTCACGGGCTCGGGCGGCGACGATGCGGCAAACGTCTTCACGTCGTTCGGATCGGGAATCTGCGCGCGACGCTTTTCGTCGCTGAACGACGAGAAACGCGCGAACTCGCGGCGACGTCCTTCGCGCACGGCGTCGGCGAGATCGCCGGTGTAATCGGTGAAGAACAGAAACGGCTGCGTCGAGCCGTATTCCTCGTCCATGAAGAGCAGCGGAATTTGCGGCGACAGCAGCAGCAAGCCGGTGGCCGCGCGCAAGGCGTCATCCGACGTGAGCTTGCGCAGACGCTCGCCGAATGCGCGATTGCCGATCTGATCGTGATTCTGCAAAAACATCACGAACGACGTAGGCGGCAAATGCCCGCTCGATTCGCCGCGCGGCGCGCCGTCGTGCAGCGGCGACGGATCGCCCTGATACGCGAAGCCCTCGGAGAGCACGCGAGCAAGACGGCGGATCGGCTGATCCTCGTACGCGTGGTAATAGCCTTCGGTCTCACCGGTCAGCAGCACATGCAGCGTGTTGTGCGCGTCGTCGTTCCATTGCGCGTTGAAGTGGTTCTCCAGCAGGCTTGCACTGTTGTGCTCGTTTTCCAGCACCAGATGCACATGGCGGCCATGCTGCACATGGGCGCGAATATGATCGGACAGCTCGCGCAGCCAGCGGTGATTGTCGATCGCGTGAACCGCGTCGAAACGCAGGCCGTCTATCCGGTATTCGTTGATCCAGTAGACGGCGTTGTCCATGAAAAAGTCGCTGACTTCACTGCGCTCGAAGTCGATGGCCGGGCCCCACGGCGTATGCGTGCCTTCGCGGAAAAACGAGCGCGCGTATTCGTGCAGATAGTTGCCGTCAGGGCCGAAATGGTTGTAGACCACGTCGAGAAACACCATCAGGCCGAGACCGTGCGCGGCGTCGATCAGCGCCTTCAGTTCCTCGGGGCGGCCGTATGCGGAATCGGGCGCGTAGGGCAGCACGCCGTCATAGCCCCAATTGTGCTTGCCCGGAAAGTCGTTCAAGGGCATCAGTTCGATCGCCGTCACGCCGAGCGCCGCGAGCGCCGGCAAGCGTTTTTGCACGCCCTCATAGCCGCCCATCGCACCGACGTGCAGTTCGTACAACACGGTTTCTTCCCACGGCCTGCCATGCCAGTCGCAATGTTCCCAGCGATAGGCGCGCGGGTCGATGACTTCGCTCGGACCATGCACGTCTTGCGGCTGAAAGCGCGACGCCGGATCGGGCACCGCATTGCCGTCGTCGAGACGAAAGCGGTACAGCGTGCCCGCGCCGCTCTCGACGCTCGCCTCGAACCAGCCGTTGCCGGCCGGCGTCATTTCATGCGCGCCTTGCGCGGCGCCGTTCTCGATTTCGACCTGCACGCTTTTGCACGAAGGCGCCCAGAAACGAAAACGCGTGCGCGGATTCGCGCCCTTGGGCCCGAGCAATTGCGCGCCGAACGGCAGGCAATGCGCGTAATGATGCGCGTGAGGATCGATTGGATGTTCGGACATGACTCTTCACCATTCGGTTTTGCTGTCGGATTGCTCACGCATCGTTCGCAAACGGATGCTCGCCCGGACGCGGCGGCAACGCCGTCAATAGCCGCTGCCCGTGCTGCGCGCCGGCTTTCCAGCCCGCTTGCCAGTCGGCTTCGCCGACCGGGTGCGCGGCGAGTATCACGAGCCCGCGAGCGGCCACTTCCAGATCCATTGCGGCGAGCCGGTGCGGGGCGCCTTGCGTATCCGCAGTGTCTAACAGCACGTGCCATTCCAGGTGCGGCGGAGGCGGTGTAAAACGCAGAGTTTCCGCGCTCGCGTTGAGCATCATCAACAATACTTCGGTTTCGCCGTTCAGACCTGGGCCCGCGCGCCGCAAGGTGAACGCGCGGCCTTCCGGGTCTTCCCATGCTTCGATCGTCAGCGGCTCGCCGTTTTCGTCGAACCAGCCGATGTCGAAAAGACCCGGCAGCACTTCGCGGTCGCCGAACAGAAAACGCGTTTCGCGCAACAGCGGATGCTGCTTGCGCAGCGCCACCACGCGCGCGACGAAATCGGTCATCTGGCGTCCGTCCGGCGAATCGGCGCGTTCCCAGTCGATCCACGATATTTCGTTATCCTGGCAGTACGCATTGTTATTGCCGTTCTGCGTGCGCAACGATTCGTCGCCGGCAAGCATCATCGGCGTGCCGAGCGCGACGAACAGCGTCGCCATCATCGAGCGCGCCACGCGTTTGCGTGTTTCGAGAATCGCGGGGTCGTCGGTCGGTCCTTCGACGCCCCAGTTGCTGCTGCAGTTTTCGTTATGGCCGTCGCGGTTGTCTTCGCGATTCGCCTCGTTATGTTTGTCCTCGTACGCGGTCATGTCGGCGAGCGTAAAGCCGTCATGCGACGCGACGAAATTGATCGACGCCCACGGCTTGCGAAAGCGGCGGTTGAAGAGATCGGCGGAACCCGTCAGGCGCGCGGCCAGGTCCTGGCGCAGGCCCGCGTCGCCGCGCCAGAAGCGGCGCACCGTATCGCGGAAACGGTCGTTCCATTCGCCGAAACCCGGCGGATGGTTGCCGAGTTGATAACCGCCTGGACCGATGTCCCACGGTTCGGAAATCAGCTTGCGTTGCGAGAGGACCGGGTCCTGGCGCAACGCGTCGAAGAAACCGGAGCCTGGATCGAAACCGTGCGGCTCGCGCCCGAGCGTCACGCCGAGATCGAAACGGAAGCCGTCGATGTTGAACGCGGTCGACCAGTAACGCAGCGAATCCATCACCATCTGCAACACGCGCGGATGCAGCAGATTGACCGTGTTGCCGCAGCCCGTGTCGTTGATGTGATGCCGCTCGTCGCCGGGAATCAGGCGGTAGTAGCTCGCGTTGTCGAGACCGCGCCACGAAACGGTCGGGCCCATTTCGTTGCCTTCGCACGTGTGGTTGTAGACCACGTCGAGAAACACTTCGATGCCGGCCGCGTGCAACTGGCGCACGGCAATGCGCATTTCGTCCAGCCGGTGCGTGCTCAGATACGACGGCTCGGGCGCAAAAAACGCCGCCGTGTTGTAGCCCCAGTAGTTGCGCAGGCCGCGCTCGACGAGAAAGCGGTCGTTCAGAAACGCATGAACGGGCAGCAGTTCGACGGCAGTCACGCCGAGTTTCAGCAGATGCTCGATAAATTCCGGCGACGACAGCGCGGCAAACGTACCGCGCTCATGCTGACGCAGATCGGCGCGCAGCATCGACGCGCCGCGCACATGCGTTTCATAGATGACGGTTTCGCCCCAGGGCACATTCGGGCGCTTGTCGTGCGACCAGTCGAACGCTTCGTCGATCACCACGCATTTCGGCATGGCAGGCGCGGAGTCGCGCCGGTCGATGGAAAGATCCGCGCGATTCGAATGCACGCGATAGCCGAACAGCGCGTCCGACCAGCGGAACTGTCCGACCAGTTTGCGCGCGTACGGATCGAGCAGCAGCTTGTGCGGATTGAAGCGATGCCCGTGCTGAGGCTGATACGGCCCATGCGCGCGAAAGCCGTAAGCGGTGCCCGGATGCGCGTTCGGCAGATAGCCGTGCCAGACCTCATCGGTGCATTCGGGCATCGGGTAGCGTCGGATTTCCTTGCGGCCCGTGGGATCGAACAGACACAGTTCGATTTTCTGCGCGTTCGCCGAGAACACCGCGAAGTTGACACCTAGACCGTCCCAACTCGCGCCGAGCGGATACGGCGAGCCGGGCAGAAGCCGGTCGGGCATTGCATGCGACATGGTTCCCCTTCCTTGTTCTGATTCGATGGAGCGCGAGCGCGGTGCTTCATGCGACGAGCGCGCGGCCTGTCATCGCACAGGCCGCGCGCTCGCCTTCTGCGGACTCGGGCGGAATCGGGCGGCGCTGCCGGATTCCGCGGTCAGTGCCGCTCAATCGGCGCGCAGCACGATCGTCGCCAGCGGCGGCAAGGTCAGTGAAGCCGAATGCGGCCAGCCGTGGCTCGAGATCGCCTCGGTGTGAATCACGCCGCCGTTGCCCATGTTCGAGCCGCCGTACACGCCCGCATCCGTGTTCAACACTTCCGACCAGCGCCCTTCGCGCGGCAGGCCGATGCGATAGCCGACGCGCGGCACCGGCGTCATGTTGCAGGCCACGACGAGCTCGCGGCCCGCGCCGTCGGTGCGTCGATACGCGAACACGCTGTTGGCGCTGTCGTCGCCGATCAGCCACCCAAAGCCGCCTGGCTCGCTGTCGAGCAGATGCAGCGCCGGCTCGTCGTGGTACAGGCGATTCAGGTCGCGCACCAGCAACTGCACGCCGTGATGATGCGCGTCGTCGAGCAGATGCCAGTGCGGCGACGCATCGTGATTGAACTCGGCGATCTGCCCGAATTCGCCGCCCATGAACAGCAGCTTCTTGCCCGGATGCGTCCACATGAAGCCGAAATACGCGCGCAGATTGGCGAACTTCTGCCATGTATCGCCTGGCATCTTGCCGAGCAGCGAGCCTTTGCCGTGCACTACTTCATCGTGAGAAAGCGGCAGCACGAAGCGCTCCGAATACGCGTACACCATGCCGAACGTCATGTTGTGGTGATGGTATTGGCGATACACCGGATCTTCGTGCATGTAGTGCAGCGTGTCGTGCATCCAGCCCATGTTCCACTTGAAATGGAAGCCGAGGCCGCCGTCTTCGACGCGCGCCGTCACGCCCGGCCATGCCGTCGATTCCTCGGCGATGGTGATCGCGCCAGGCACGCCGGGCACATAACCGACTTCATGATTCAAACGCTTGAGGAACGCGATCGACTCGAGATTCTCGCGTCCGCCATAGATGTTCGGCACCCACTCGCCGGCGGCGCGCGAGTAATCGCGGTACAGCATCGACGCGACCGCATCCACGCGCAGGCCGTCGACGTGATAGCGCTTCAGCCACGCGAGACCGGAGGCGACGAGGAACGCGCTCACCTCGTTGCGGCCGAGGTTGTAGATCATCGTGTTCCAGTCCTGGTGGTAGCCTTCGCGCGGATCGGCATGCTCGTAAAGCGGCGTGCCGTCGAACTCGATCAGACCGTGCGCGTCGTTTGGAAAGTGCGCGGGCACCCAGTCGAGAATCACGCCGAGCCCGGCTTCGTGTGCCTTGTTGACGAACGCGGCGAACTGCTCCGGCTTGCCGAAGCGCGCGGACGGCGCGAACTGTCCGAGCGGCTGATAGCCCCACGATCCGCCGAACGGATGCTCCGCGACCGGCAGAAATTCGACGTGCGTGAAGCCCATCGTCTTCACATACGGAATCAGGCGCTCGGCGAGCTCTTCCCAATTGAGACCGCGCTGACCTTCTTCGGCGACGCGCAGCCACGACTCCGCATGCACCTCGTAGATCGAGATCGGCGAACGCGGCGTCTGCTTCGCGCCGCGCGACTGAATCCACTCGTGATCGGTCCACGGAAACTGCTCGATCTCGTCGACATGCGCGACCACCGACGCCGTGCCTGGCGGCTTCTCGCTTTGCATCGCGCAAGGGTCGGCCTTCAACGGCAGCGGATGACCATCGCGCGAGAGCAACTCGTATTTGTAGCGCGTGCCCGGCCCGACGCGCGGCACGAACAGTTCCCACACGCCCGCCTGATGACGCAGACGCATCGGATGACGACGGCCGTCCCACGCATTGAAGTCGCCGACCACGGAGACGCGCCGCGCATTCGGCGCCCACACGGCGAAGCGCACGCCGGGCACGCCGTCGATTTCCATCGGACGCGAGCCGAGGCATTCGAGCACCGCATACGGATCGCCGCCCGCGAGACGGCCGAGCGGTTCATCGCCGAGAACGGGGCCGTAAGAGTAGGTATCCTCGATTTCCTGCACGACGCCATGCCAGTCGATGCGCAAGCGATACGGCGCCGCCGAACTCACGCGGCCCGCGAACAGGCCAGGACGCAACTGCGGAAGCTCGCCGAGCAGCGCGCCGTCGGCGCGCGAAATCACGCTGACGTGCGCGGCATTCGGCAACAGCGCGCGCACCACGGGACCGCCGTCGGTGTGATGCGGCCCGAGTTGCGAGAAAGGATCGGGATGGCGCGCCTCGACGAGCGCGTCGATGTCGAGCGGCTGGAGGCCTGCGGCCGGATCGTGTTCACTCATGATCGCCCTCGGCCGGATGAGGCGGTGTGGCGGCGTCTGGCGCCTGGGTTGAGGAATCGTGCGGCGCGCCGGTGTCGCCGAGCAGCCGGCTCGCGAGCGCCGCAAGGCCTCGCACCGGCAAGCTGAGCCACGTCGGACGGTTGGCCGCTTCGTAGCGGATTTCATACGCGGCCTTCTCGATCAGGAACAGATCGAGCAGCGCCTGCTCCGCCTCGGGCGCGACGAGCGGCGTCGGCGCTTCGGCGGTGGCCGCGCGGTATTCCTTCAGGAAGACGTTGGTGGCTTCCGCGCGGAAACGGTCGAACAGCGCGCGCTTGCGGTCCGCGGTCTGTTGCGGCGCGGCTTCCGTCGTGGACTGCGCCGCGGCGCTCGCATACGACAGCGAACGCATCAGGCCGGCGACATCGCGCAGCGGGCTCGACTTCTGCCGACGCTCTTCGAGCGAACGCGCGGGCTCGCCTTCGAAGTCGATCAGATACGCGTCGCCCTGCGCGACCAGCACCTGGCCCAGATGGAAGTCGCCGTGAATGCGAATGCGCAGCGCCTGCGTGTCCGGCGCGATGAGCTTGTCGACAGCTTCGACGAGCGCCGCGCGCCGGTCGATCAGACTTTGCGCGAGCGCCTTCGTGTCCGCATCGAGCAACTGGTCGATGCGCGGCGCGAGCAGATCGAGCGCGCTCGCGAGCATCGACTGCGTGCCGTCGACCCACGCCTTGACCTGCTCGGCGCTCGTCGGTTCGGGGGCGAACGCGGGGTCGTCGGTCGGCGAAGCGAGCGCGACGTGCAACTCGCCAAGCCGTCTGCCGATGATGCCGGCCAACGCCGCGTAGCCTTCGAGCAGAATCGCCTCGTTGCCGCGATCGGGTGCCGACGACGCTTCCGTATCGATCGTGATCGCGAGTTCGTCGACGGAGCGGCGCAGATAATCGAGCGACCAGTTCCACGCATCGCCCTGGTTGTCGACGAAGCCTTGCACGATCGCGAGCGTATGCGGCACGCCCTCGGGGTCGACGCGCACCACTTCGCCAAAGAGCGGCGCCGTGTTCGCATAGCCGAGCTGCGTCAGATAGCGGCTGATTTCCGCTTCCGGATGAATGCCGCTCACGAGACGCCGCACGAGCTTGAGCACCGCGGCATCGGCAATGATCAGCGAGCTGTTGCTTTGCTCGGCAGCCAGCCAGCGGATTTCGGGGCGTTCGCCGAGATTGTCGAGTTCCGCGAAACGGTCGGTTGGAATGAACCTGATCTCGCTCTTTTGCACGGTCGGCACGACCGCGCGTTCGCGCAATTTGCGCAGCACGCCGTGCGCGAAGATCGGCAGCGCGAACGCGTCGGTGAGATGCCCGACGTTGCGGCCGCGCCGCACGCGCGCCAACGCAAGCTGCAGAAAGAGCGGTGTCGTCGTCTCGCCGCCCCACGTGATCGCGATCGGCACCACGTAGCGTTCCGTGTGCTTGCCGACGTCCGCTTCGATTTCGGTGAACGCGAAGCCGCCGTTCGGGATCGTGGTCAACGCGGCGAGCCGCACCGCATGCATCTTTTGATCCTTCGATGCAAACCAGCGGCGCCGGCTCAACCACGAAGGCAGCACTTCCGATTCGAGCAGCCGCACGTTTTCAGGCGTCGGGCCGGCCTGGCCTTCGCGGATCACGATGGTCACGAATTCCGGCAATGGCTCGGGATGCGCCTGCGCCCACGTCGGACGCTGACCGCCTTCACACAGCAGGAACCACAGGAAGCCATACGGCGGGAAGGTCAGCAGATAAGTCAATTGACCGATCGCGGGGAACACGGAATCGGCGGTCATTTCAATCGGCACCGCGCCGTTGAATTCCGACAGATCGAGTTCCACCGCTTGCGGCGCACGCGACAGATTCGCGACGCAAAGAATCGGCGGCTCGCCGGGCAATTCGCGCAGATACGCGAGAATCTTGCGGTTCTCCGGCTTCAGGAAACGGATCGTGCCGCGCCCGAACGTCTGTTTCGCGCGACGCGTGGCGAGCATGCGCCGCGTCCAGTTGAGCAGCGAATGCGGATCGCGGCTTTGCGCTTCGACGTTCACCGCGTCAAAGCCGTAGAGCGAGCCCATCACCGGCGGCAGCACGAGTTGCTCGGGATCGGCGCGCGAGAAACCGCCGTTGCGATCCGACGACCATTGCATCGGCGTGCGCACGCCGTCGCGATCGCCGAGGTGAATGTTGTCGCCCATGCCGAGCTCGTCGCCGTAATAGATCACGGGCGTGCCAGGCATCGACAGCAGCAGCGAATTGATCAGCTCGATGCGGCGGCGGTCGCGCTCCATCAGCGGCGCGAGACGGCGGCGAATGCCGAGATTCAGGCGCGCGCGGCGATCGCTTGCGTAGGTGTTCCACAAGTAGTCGCGCTCGGAATCCGTGACCATTTCGAGCGTGAGCTCGTCGTGATTGCGCAGGAAAATCGCCCATTGATTCGACGGCGCGAGGTCCGGCGTTTGCCGCATGATGTCGGTGATCGGGAAGCGGTCCTCGCTCGCAATCGACATGTAGATGCGCGGCATCAGCGGGAAGTGGAAGGCCATGTGGCATTCGTCTTCGTCGCCGAAATATTCCTTCACGTCTTCCGGCCACTGGTTGGCTTCGGCAAGCAACATGCGGTTCGGATACTCGGCGTCGATGGTCGCGCGAATCTTCTTCAGCACTTCGTGCGTTTCGGGCAGGTTCTCGTTGTTCGTGCCTTCGCGTTCGACGAGATACGGCACCGCGTCCAGACGCAGCCCGTCGATGCCCATATCGAGCCAGAAGCGCATGATCTGCAACACCTCGCGCAGCACCGCGGGATTGTCGAAGTTCAGATCGGGCTGATGCGAGTAAAAGCGATGCCAGTAGTACGCGCCCGCGACCGGATCGTGTGTCCAGTTCGAAGGCTCGGAGTCGATAAAGATAATGCGCGTTTCCTGGTACTTCTGATCGGTATCGGACCACACATAGAAGTTGCGATGATTCGAGCCTGGCTTCGCGCGGCGCGCGCGCTGAAACCACGGGTGTTGGTCCGACGTGTGGTTAATTACCAGTTCGGTAATCACGCGGATGCCGCGCGCGTGCGCTTCCTGAATGAAGCGCTTGACGTCGGAGAGCTGGCCGTAATCCGGATGCACGTTGCGGTAATCGGCGATGTCGTAGCCGTCGTCGCGGCGCGGCGACGGATAGAACGGCAGCAGCCAGATCGCATTCACACCGAGTTCGGCGATGTAGTCGAGCTTCGCGATCAGGCCGGGAAAGTCGCCGACGCCGTCGTTATTCGCATCGAAGAACGACTTGATGTGCACCTGATAAATGATCGCGTCCTTGTACCAGAGCGGATCGTCGCTGAGCGCCGCCGGCTTGCCGCGGCGACGCGTGCGCGCGTTGGTTGCGCTGGCAGTCGCCGCGCTCGCATGTGCTTGCGACGCGGCCTGAGAGGGATCGTCACGCTTCATATCGCACCTTCCGTCGGGGTAGGGTTGCCGGCGTCTGCGTGAAAGGCGCCAGGCGGGGCACTGCTCGAATCGCTGTCGGCTTCATCGGGACGTTCGGCGGGCAGGCCGCCGAGCGGCGCGATGCGCCAGATCGAAAAAGGCTGACCCGTGCCGAGCCGCACATGCTGCCAGCGGCCATGCCATTCGAAACGGGCGCCCGTCATCTGATCGGTCACTTCAAGCGGGCCGTGGTCATGCAGATTCCATTTCTGGAAGGTGTCCCACGACAGCTCGATGTCCGCGCCCTGTTCGTTGAACGGGTCGAGATTGATCGCGACCAGGATCACGTTATCGCGCGCTTCGGTCGCCTTTTCGAAGAACAGAATGTTGTCGTTGTGCGCGGGCAGGAACGTGAGACCGAGATGCGTTTGCAGCGCGGGATTCGCGCGGCGAATCCGGTTCAGCGTGGTGATCTCGGCCATGATGTTGCCGGGCCGGTTCCAGTCCCACGCGCGCAACTGGTACTTCTCGGAGTCGAGATATTCCTCGCTGTTCGGCAACGCCGCGGCCTCGCACAGTTCGAAGCCGCTATACACGCCCCACAATCCGGCGAGCGTCGACGCGAGCGCCGCGCGAATCAGAAAGCCGGTGCGTCCCTGCGATTGCAGATGACGCGGGTTGATGTCCGGCGTATTCACAAAGAAGTTCGGCCGATAGAAATCGCGCGCGCCGGTTTGCGTGAGCTCCGTCAGATACTCGATGAAATCGCGCTTCGACTCGCGCCACGTGAAGTACGTGTACGACTGCGAGAAGCCGATCTTGCCGAGCCGGTTCATCATGCGCGGCCGCGTGAATGCCTCGGCGAGGAAGATCGTGTCGGGATAGCGCGAACGCACGTCGTTGATCATCCACTCCCAGAACGGCAACGGCTTCGTGTGCGGATTGTCCACGCGGAAAATATGCACGCCCGCTTCGATCCAGAACAGGATCACGTCGCGCAATGCGAGCCACAAGTCGGGCTTAGCGTCGTGTGCATAGAAGTCGGGATTGACGATGTCCTGATACTTCTTCGGCGGATTTTCCGCGTAACGCAGCGTGCCGTCGGGACGCCACGCGAACCATGTCGGATGCTCCTTCAGCCACGGATGATCCGGCGAGCACTGAATCGCGAAATCCAGCGCGATTTCGAGTCCGTGCGCGTGCGCGGCCGCGAGCATCGCCTTGAAGTCGTCGAGCGTGCCGAGCTGCGGATGCACGGCGGTATGGCCGCCTTCCGCGGCGCCGATTGCATACGGACTGCCCACGTCGCCCGGCTGCGCGTTCAGCGTGTTGTTGCGGCCCTTGCGATTGGTCACGCCGATTGGATGAATCGGCGGAAAGTACAAAACGTCAAAGCCCATGTCGCGAATGCGCGGCAGCTTCCTCGTGACATCGGCGAAGGTGCCGTGGCGCGCTTCGTCGTCGCTCATCGAACGAGGGAAGATCTCGTACCAGCTTGCAAAGCGCGCGGCCGTGCGTTCGGCGTCGATCTTGTAAGTCACCGGATCGCGGCTCAGGAACGGGCGATGCCGCGCGGCGGTCATTGCCTTCGCGGTGGCCGGATCGAGCAGCAGCCTGAGCTTCGTCTCGTCGTCGGCCTTCGTGAAGTCTTTGACGATGTGTTCCAGCGGTTGCCTGTCCGCGCCTTCGGCCGTTTCCACTTCGGCGAGCACGAGCGCGAACAGATGCGCGGCTTCGTCGAGTTCGGTTTCGACCGTTTGCCCCGCCTTCAATTTCTTCTCGACATGTTCGACGAGCGAAGCGAAGTCGTCGCGCCACGCAATCACCGTGAATTCATGACGGCCCATGCGTTCGAGTGGAATGCGCGCCTTCCAGATGTCGAGGCCCGCGGGTTGCGCGGGAGTCATCAGCACTTCGTGCCATGTGTTTTCGTCGGCGGCGCGCCACAGCACGGCGGCGGCGATCTTGTCGTGGCCTTCGGCGAAAATCGCGGCGCTGATTTCGGCCCGCTCGCCGACGCTGCGCTTCGCGGGAAAGCGGCCGTTGTCGACGGAAGGCATCACGCTTTCGATCGCCACGCGCGGCGCGTTGAGTGCTTCGAGCACGGTCTTGCGGCCGCTGCGCTTGCTGTTCGCCTTGTCGATGGGCGGCGCGAGACAGATCGGTTTTTCCGTCACGGCCTGAAAGAGCCGCACGGCGCCGGGCGCGAGCGTGAACGGCGTCAATGTCGTGGGCGACGCGTGGCCCGGCGCATCGAGCGGAATGAAGCGCGTGAAATTGCCGGGTACGCCCGCGAGAAAGCGCGCCGGGTCGACACGAACCGGCGCACCGAGTTCGGGATTGATCGCGATCAGGACCGCTTCCCCGGCATCGCGCACGTCGGGCCGATCCGCGCGCAGCAGCACGGCGGCGGGCGCGCCCGGTCCGCTCAACGGACGCAACTCGCCGTTCGCGTGCAGCGCGCCGGCCGTGCGTGCGAGTTCGTTCGCGCGCGAGATCTGTTGCGAGAGGTCGAATCGTTTGGATTGGCAAGCGAGCGCGAACTGCGACGCGTCGCCGCGCGTTTGCGACATCGGTTCGCTTACGCCGTATTCGAAGCCCATCGGCATCATCCAGCCAGCGCCGATTGACGCGGACGTGAAGAGCGCGCGCCGATAAGCCCGCTCGACGATGCCCGAATCGTGCGGATCGCTCAGTTCGGCGGCGAGCCGCGTACCGTAAGGCGCTTCCGGAAAAGCAATGGGTCCGCCGATGCGCGCGAGCGCCGCGTACTCGTCGGCCATCCAGCTTTCGCGATAGTCCCACCAGCGCAGCGACGAGAACACGCTGTCGAAGCCGGCGCCTTCGAGCGCCGGAAGATCGCTGCGCGCGAGGCCGGGCGTCGCGGCGAGAAAGCGCACGTCGGGATGCGCGGCGCGCACCGCATCGCGCAACTGCCGCCACACGTCGGCGGGCACGCGATGCGGCGAGTCGAAGCGAAAGCCGCCGATACCCGCATCGGCGAGCGCGAGCAACTGCTGCGTCCACCATGAGACGAGCGCGGCGCGCGTGCCGGCATCGCTGAAGTTGGCGTACGCGACGTTGTCCTCGCGATGCACGTGGCGCGGATCGAGGCGCGCCTCTTCGGTCTCGAGTGGATGGAACCAGTCGTGATGCTCGGCGTAAAGCGCGCCGTCGGCGGCCACGCGGTCGATCACGAGATCCACCAGCAATGTCAGGCCATGCTGGTGCGCGGCGTCCGCGAGCGTGCGGATAGCGTCCGTGGCGGACTGCCCGGCTTCGAACACCGGATGCAGGCGCGCATGATTGCCGACCACCTGGCCATGACTCGCCCGGCCCGGCTCGAACAGACTGCCGACCAGCGCATGATCGAAGCCGAGCGCGGCCGCGTGGGCGAACTGCGCCGGCCACGCGTCAAGCGGCCCAACAAGAAGTGAATGAAAAAAATAGATCCGCGGCGCGTACCCTTTTGGAGGTTCCATCGGTCGTTTCCAGATTTGTCCTGCTGCGGTGTGGATGCAGTTGGCATGCGATCACAGCGCTCATTGGGCTTCCAGAGCCGGCGGCCGCGCGATTCGTGAACTGTCGGCGCGTACTTGGTCAATGTAGTGCAAAGATCGTCACGCCGCTGGCCAGTTACGGGTGCCTCGCCGCCAGGCGTCGCGACGCGAGCCGGCCAGAACGTCTGCGGAAGTCAGCAAGGCCTGTGCCAGTGAACTCGGCCGGCGCGCGATGAAGGGGTGCGGGTGCCCTTATGGGGAGGCTTGCTCCGGGGCTTGCGGCCCGACGCTGCCGCAGAGGGCGGGCGCGTGTAAAAGGCGCTGCAATCGTCCGCGTTTTACACGCGACTCGCCTTGCGCGCGATTTAGCGGAGCGGGAAAGGAGAGGTCGCCGGGCGGCGATGCGCGCGCCCAGCGGAGCAGGTCACGAGCCGAGCAAGCCCGCTGCGATGTTTACGCACAAGCCGAGCACGGCAACGTTGAAATAGAACGACAGGATGGATTGCGCGAGCGCCGCGCGGCGAATGGTGCGCGAGCGCAGCACCACGTCCGACGTCTGCGAAGCGACCGCGATCGTGAACGAGAAGTACAGGAAGTCCCAATAGTCGGGCGTGAGCGAGCGGTCGGGAAACTGCAGCGGCGTTTCGGGCACGTCGGTGTCGTAATAGAGCCGCGCATAGTGCAGCGTGAAGATGGTGGGAATCATGAACCACGCGCCGATCATCGTGAGTCCGGTCAGCGTGTAGTGCCATACCGTCGACGCGCCCGCCGTGCCTTTCGCCGACGCAAGCTCGAGCACGATCGCGGCAATGCTGGCGACGGTGGCGGCGCAGATCACGAACAGCACGACGCCTGCGTTCTCATCGTCGCGGCGCGCGGAATCGCGCACGTTGCCTTCGTCGGCGCGGACCATGTGCGCCCAGATCAGCACGAGGTAACTCCACACGGTCGTGTCCCAGCCGACGAGTACGCGCGCCATCGGGCGTATGTGCGCGGGGATCAGCACGGCAGCCGCGACGCCGAACGCGAGGGCGATCAGCATGCGTGGGCGGTTGCGAAGCGTTTGCGGATAATATTTTGTGAACATGGAATGGCGAGCGAGGCGCTGAAGTGGCGCTGAAGTGGCGCGGAGTCTGTTGATGCGCCCGTAGTGTTCCGTAACGGCCTTGCGGGCCGCTTTCAATCGAAAGCGCATTGCAGGCCGAGCCTACGCGTGGCGCTTCTCGCAACTTTAGCCGCGCATGGGCGTCGAATCTGCGTTTATCGGCCAATGAGCACAGCCAGTTGGCAGTTTGCGAAGCCAGCAAGGACGCGCCCTCAAGTCAGCGATTTGCCGGAAAAATCTGCCCGGAATCTGTCGTTTTCGCGTGATTTTGTGTCAACTTTGCGCTTTCGATTGCCGCGCTACGAGAGGCAGCGCGCATACGCGTCGGACATTGCGCATTATCATGGGCTTATGGCTTCCGTACTCGACATCTCTGTTCAGCACCACCCGGCCAACCGGAGCGGCCGCGACTTCGTCGTCGGCGACTTGCACGGTTGTGTCGATGCATTGCGCTATCTGCTGCGCCTGGTTTCGTTCGACCCGGCGTGCGACCGGCTGTTTTCAGTCGGCGATCTCGTGGATCGCGGCGAGCATTCGGAGCAGGCGCTCGCGCTGCTCGACAAGCCGTGGTTCTTCGCCGTGCTCGGCAATCACGAAGACGCGCTGTGCGCCGTCGCCGATGGCCGCTTGCGGCGTCAGTGGTGGTACGGCATAGGCGGCGCGTGGGCCGCCAACCTGCCCGACGAAAGTTTGCGCCGCTATGCGGAGCGGCTGCGCACACTGCCGCTCGCGCGCGTGGTGGGCAGCGGGCCGGAGCGCTTCAATGTTCTGCACGCCGAATTTTTCGGCACCGACGCCGAACTCGACGCCGGCAATTTCTCCTCCGACACGCGCCAGCAAATGCTGTGGGGACGCGAACTCGCGATGGGCAACGGCGATCCGCAACGGCAACGCGGTTTGTCGCTCACTTACTGCGGCCATACGCCGATGCGCGACATCAAGCAGATCGGCTCGCAGGTGTTCGTCGATACGGGCGCGTTCGGGCCTGGCGGCAGGCTGACTTTGGTCGAGCCGAGGGCGCTGCGGCGCTGGTCCATTTCCGTCGAAGAAGCGCGCGCGGAAGGCGCGGCGGCGTTGGCGCTGCCCTGATCGCGCGTTGCTCGACGCGTGTCAGCCGACCTGGCTGAGTTCGAACACCATATCCACGCTGCTGCCGTTCCAGTTGTATTCCAGGTACGCCGCGTGATGGCAATCGCGCAGCAGCGTCGTTCTGAACGCGGCGAGGCATTCGCCTTCGGGGTCGCGCACCGACGGATACGCGATGCCCGGCGCTCCCGCTTCGCGCACCGCACGTCCGAGCGACTGGCCGGCGAGATAGTCGTCCGGCGACAGCACCGCGAGGTCCAGCTTCGGGTCGCCGCGCAGATCGACCACTTCGCCTTGCGCCGCCACGGTATAGAGACGCATCTGCTGACGCATGGGCGGCTCGGCGGTGGCTTCCAGGAATTTTCCCGTGTGATAACGCGTTTCGGCAATGGCGGTCGCGCGCGAGCGGGCGCAATAGAACACGCCGTACGTGCCGTCGGAAAAACGGCTGCCGAGCGGATTGAGATGCGTGAGCGCGGCCATGATCGGTCCATAACCCGGCCCGAAGCGGCGTTCTTCGCGCGGCACGAGATCGAGTTCGCCGATTTCGGTGCGCAGGCGGTCGTTGGTCATGGCTTCGAGCGCGTAGAGCGCGTCGAAATCTTCCGCCGATGCAACCCGGTCGAACAGATTGACGGCCGGAAAGCGTGTGGGAATCACGCGATACGCGGGCGACCAATCCAGTGGCGCGCTGCGCCAGCGGTCCTGCCAATGCGGTTCTGTCACGCCCAGCCGCCTCGCATTGCGTCGAGATACTGGCGCACGGCGACGAGGTCGCTAATGTTGCCGGCCAGCATGCGATCCAGCGCGCGGCGGCCGCCGAACGGCGGCGCGCTGTTGGGACGCTTGACCCAGTTGTCCGCGGCGCTGGGTTGCGGCAAGAGAATTTGCAGCGCCTTGTAGATGCCTAGCAGCAGCGACAGACGTTCCAGCGTGTCGCGGCCTAGCCGCGCCGTTTCCGGCGCCTGCTTCCATTTGAAGAAAGTCGAGCGGCCTGGCGAGCCGAGCAGCACGATCTGCTCGTCCGCGCTCAGATCCCAGTCTCGTGCGATGTTGAAGAACGCGCGCAATCCCGCTGCGGACATTTCTGCAAACGAGGGTTCCGAAAGCGGCCGACGAATCGGCGCTTCAGCTTGGGCGGCGCGGGCGGCATGTGCCATGAGCGGGTAAGTCCTTATATGTACTTATTTCCTATGCTAGTCCATTTCGGGATTTTTGCAAGGGAATATAATCCCGGCTCGTCGCAAAGGAAAGAATTCAGGAGTTCAGGAGATGAGATTTCGTGCAGTAGCAACGGCGGTTGCGGTGTGGTGCGCGTCCGGCGCGGCAATGGCGAGCGGTTATAGCGAAGTGTGGAATCCGCCTGAGGCCGCGGCGCACGGGAAGCATGGGGCGGCGAAGGGGCGGGCGAAGAGTGCTGCGAAGCATGTGGCGTCTGCGGGGGCCGCTAAGTCGAAGACGGGCGTAAAGCATGTGGCAAGCGCGGGCGCTAATAAAGCTTCCGGCCTCGCGAGCGGCAGGGCAAAGCCGAAGAGCGCGGGCGTCGCGGATGCCGTCAAACGCCCGGCGCAAGTCGTTCAGACGAAGTCCGATCACGCGAAGGCCATTCACGCGAAGGCCATTCACGCAAACATCGCGCAAGGTCAGAGCGCGCATGGCGGTGTAGTGAAGGTTGCCGGCACAGCGAAAGGCGCGGCTGCCCGCCCGGCGCCAGCGGACCACAAGACGCCGGCGCTCGCCGCTAACACTTCCGCGGATCAGCTAGACGCAGTCGCCAATCCTGCGACAGCCCGCAGCGGCTCCCTTCCGCCGATCTTGCACTGAACGCCCGAGCCGGCGCGCGCTCAACCGCCCGCCAGCCCGCTCGTCACCAGCCGCAGCGTTTCCCTCAAACGCGCATCCTTCACGCGCGAGTGCAGCGTCACGCGCGATTCCGGCAACGACGGCAAGCCGAGCCGCGTACCGACATCGACTAAACCGCGCGGCGCAACTCTTCTCGCCAGCGGCGACACCGCGAGCCCGGCTGCAACGGCCGCGCCGACAGCCGCGACGCCACCGCCGACAAACACCTCCTGCCATGCCACCGACGCCTCCGTCAGCGTCCGCAGCGCCACGTCGCGCACATTGCACGGCGCGCTCAACAGCGCCAGCGGCAACGGCTCGCCGACGCGCGGCAGCCACGCCGGCGTCGCGAGCCAGCAGACTGGTTCGCTGAACAGCACCTGTGCGTCGTCGCGCGGCGGCTCGTCAGCGCCATAACGGACGATGACCGCGTCCAGCCGGCGCTCGTCGAACTGGGCCAGCAGCGCGGCGGACGTGCCGAGGTGCAGTTCGACCACCAGCGCCGGATCGTGCGCATTCAGCCGCGCGAGCAGTTGCGGCAGATCGCGCCCCGCGACGTGTTCGCTCAACCCGAGCGCCAGCCGCCGGCGCTCCACCGACAGCGACCCCAGCGCCCGCTCATGCGCGCCCAGCAGTTCGCGCGCGGCGCCGAGAAACGCCTTGCCGTCGACGGAAAGCCGTACGACGCGCGGCGTGCGCTCCAGCAACTGCTTGCCCAGATGCGCTTCCAGCCGCTTCAGCTTGAGGCTGACGGCGGATTGCGTGGTGCCGAGCGCGTCGGCGGCGCGCGTGAAACTGCACAGGTCGGCGACGAGCACGAACGCGCGAACGGCGTCCAGATCGAGGACTTTCATTTCAATCCAACATAGATGAAATAGCTAAAGATGTCTGTTTATTATGGCTGAGCGCGCCTACGCTGTGTGCATGTATTCACCACCTCGAAGGAGAACGTCATGCCTTTCACCCGCATCGCTTTGCGCGCCGGCAAGCCCGTCGAATACCGGAAGGCGCTCACGGACAGCATCCAGCGCGCGCTCGTCGCCACCTTCAACGTACCGAAAGACGACATCTTCATGCTGATTAGCGAGCACGACGCCGCGAACTTTGTCTATGACAATCAGTATCTGAACGTCCAGCGAACGGACGATCTCGTGATGATTCAGCTCACCGTGAGCAACACGCGCACGCTCGAGCAGAAGAAGGCGCTCTATCAACGCCTGGTCGACGAACTGCACGAGTCGCCGGGACTGCGGCGCGAAGACGTGCTGATCAGTCTCGTGGAAGTGGTCAAGGAGAACTGGTCGTTCGGCAACGGGATTGCGCACTACGCGCTGTGAGCGGTGGCCGGAAGGCCGGTCGCTATAATGATCCGCTGCCTTTCCTCAATTCCGACCCGCTCATTCCCGACCGCCCGCGCCATGGCATCCGACCGCAACGATTCGTCCCACGAGCCGCTGGAACTCGGCGGCTCCGTCTGGTTCCAGGCGGGCGCGAACACGCTCGGCGGCGCGTCGCGAATCGCGCTGCTCGCGGCGATCGGCGAAACGGGCTCCATCACCAGCGCCGCGAAAGCCGTTGGCATGAGCTACAAGGGCGCGTGGGATGCCGTCGACGCCATGAACAATCTCGCCGGCGAGCCGCTCGTCATGCGGCTCACCGGTGGCAAGGGCGGCGGCGGCACGACGCTGACGCCGCGCGCGGTCAAGCTCATAGAGACGTTTCGCGCCGTCGAGCGCGAGCATCGGCGCTTTCTCGAGCGCGCGGGCGCGGCCATCGAAGGCTTTGCGACGGACTGGGATCTGATCGGCCGCATCGGCGTCAAGACGAGCGCGCGCAATCAGCTCTATGGCACGGTGTCGCAGATCACGCGCGGCTCCATCAACGACGAAATCTCGCTGACGCTGCCCGGCGGCCACACGATCGTCGCGGTTCTCACGCACGAAAGCACCGAGGCGCTCGGCCTCACGGTCGGCGCGGCGGCGTTCGCGCTGATCAAGGCGTCGTGGGTCGTGCTGCTCGTCGAAGATGAAAGCGGCGCGCCGCTGAAACTGTCGGCGCGCAATCAGTTGCGTGGCAGTGTGCAAAGCGTGAAGCGCGGCGCGGTCAATGCGGAAGTGTCGCTCGTGCTCGAAGGCGGCGCGGTCATTACCGCCGTCGTCACGAACCAGAGTGCCGAGGCGCTCAGTCTCGTGGAAGGCGCGAGCGCGGTCGCGGCCTTCAAGGCATCGAGCGTGATTCTTGGCGTGAAGGACTGAAGCGGACTGAATCGGACCGAAACGGACTGAAGCGGTGAAACGCGCGACGAAAGTGCGCGCTCAGGTCATGCTCACGTCTCGCTGCGCACGTAGCCGCTGAATGCCTGGTGTTCGCGGACGCGTCCGTCGCCGATCTGCACGACCTGATCGCCGAAGGCGGCGACGTCGTCGGGATCGTGCGTGATCAACACCATCGGAATGTCGAGGCGCGTTTGCAGCTCCGATAATTCCTGGCGCATGCGCTGGCGCAAATGGCTGTCCAGCGCGGAAAACGGCTCGTCCAGCAACAGCAGTTGCGGGTTGGCCACCAGCGCCCGCGCCAGTGCGACACGCTGCTTTTGTCCGCCGGAAAGCTGCGCCGGATAGTGGCCGCCGACGCTGCGCAACTCCAATGCATCGAGCCAGTAATCGACTTGCGCGGAACTCTTGCGCGCGCGCGGATTGAACCAGCCGCGCTGCAAGCCGAAGCCGATGTTCTGGCGCACGTTCAGATGCGGAAACAGCGCGTAGTCCTGGAAGAGATACGCGACCTGACGCGCCTGCGGCTTCAGATCGATTTCGCGCGCGCTGTCGAACAGCGCTTTGCCGTGCAGCGTGATCGTGCCTTCGTCGGGACGCAGCAGACCGGCGATCGCCTGCAGCGTCAGGCTCTTGCCCGCGCCCGAAGGGCCGAACAGCACCACCCGCTGCGTGGTCGCGGTAAAGGCGACGTCGAGCGTGAAGCGGCGCTCGGCGCTCTCGAAAGTCTTGCGGATGTCGACGCTTAGCGGCATATCAGCGGGAAACCAGAAGCGTGCGTTGCGGCACGAGGCGGCCGGCGAGCAGCAGGATGACGACGCACGTCACCGAAGTCACGACCACGAGGAAATTCGCGGTGCTGTCGTCGCCGGCTTGCACGGCCGAATAGACCGCTACCGAGAGCGTCTGCGTGCGGCCCGGCAAATTGCCCGCAATCATCAACGTGGCGCCGAATTCGCCGAGCGCCCGCGCGAACGCCAGCAAGCCGCCCGCGAGAATGCCGCGCGCGGCAAGCGGCAGGCTCACGCGAAAGAACACCGCCGTTTCGCTGACGCCGAGCGTGCGCGCGGCGCGCTCGAGTTGCGGATCGACGGCTTCGAATGCGGCGCGCGCGGACTTCAGCACGAGCGGGAAGGCGACCACCGTCGACGCGATCACCGCGCCTTGCCAGGTGAAGACCAGTTGAATGTCGAAGCGGTCGAGCCACGCGCCGATCACGCCGCGTCGCCCGAGCAGAACCAGCAGGTAGTAGCCGAGCACGGTCGGCGGCATCACGAGCGGCAGTGTCAGCAACGAATCCACGATGTCGCGCGCGCCCGAGCGCCAGCGCGACAAGCCGAAACCCGCCGCGACGCCGAACACGAGATTCAGCGCGGTCGCCCAGCCCGCCACTTTGAGTGACAGCATCAGCGGAATCCAGGCTTGTTGCATGACTTGCGGTTCCTCTGGGCGTGAGTGGATGGGCGTAAGTGGATGGCCGATCAGTGAGCGGGCTTGAAGCCGTACTTCGCCAGCACCGCCTGGCCCGCCGGCGACAACACGAAGTCGACGAAAGCCTGCGCATCCGCCGCGTGCCGGCTGCCTTCCACTTGCGCGATCGGATAGGTAATCGGCGTTTGTGTCGGCACGCTCAGCGCGACTTTCACCTTGCCCGGCACGATCGCGGCGTCGGTGCCGAACACGAAACCGGCGTCCACTTCGCCGCGCGACACGTAGTCGAGACTTTGACGCACGTTCGCCGCCAGCACGGCTTTGGCGCTGACCGCGTCCCACACGCCCGCAGCTTGCAGCGCGCCTTGCGTGTAGCGGCCCACCGGCACGGACGCCGGATCGCCATACGCGATCCGTTTCACGTTCGTCGATGCCAGTTCGTTCAGGCTCGACGGCGCAAAACGGCTGTCCGTCGGCACGATCAGCACCAGCGAGTTGGCCGCGAAATCCTTGCGCGTGGCCGGCACGATGACTTTTTCGGCGGCGGCCTTGTCCATCGCCTTCTGATCGGCCGAGGCGAACACGTCGGCGGGCGCGCCTTTGGCGATTTGCTGCATCAACACGTCGGACGCGCCGAAGTTGAGCAGCACTTTGGTGCCGGCGTGCTGCTTTTCGAAGGCGTCGCTGACGGCCTTGAATGCGTTGGTCAGACTCGCGGCGGCCGAGACGACCAGCTCATCGGCGCGTGCGTTGGCGCTCAAGGCAACGGAAAACGCGCTGGCGACAAACAGCGCTTGTTTCAGCAGGCGGCGGGAAGGCGTCATGAACGTATCAGACTCTGGCGTGTGCCGGAGCGGTGGTTAAAACGCATATCGTAATATAGACGAGGTTATAGCGCTGGCATGACGGACATTCGGCCGGTCAAATAGAGCAGCGAGCCAGAGCGAAAACGCGTTTAAACGTGGGAAGAACTGATGAGCGCGAGCGTGTCGCGCGTCTGCGAGACCGGCGCGGCGCCCGGCTGGACATCGCGCACGGCCTTCCATTTTGCGCGGATGAAAGGCCGGTCATGCCCCGACACTTTCAGCGCGATGTGAGTCACCCAGCGCTGCGTCGGCACGTGCACGCCGTGCATCAGCACCGCCAGCACCATCAGGCTCACCGCGACCGGAACCGCCGAAAGGCGCTCGGGCTGGGCCTTCCATGCCATCCGCACGAAAAGCAGCGCGGCAACGGCGCCGACGAGACAGCCGGTAATCGCTTCCGAAGGCGAGTGCGCGCTCAGGACGACGCGCGACACGCCCACGGCCATGCCTGCGGCGAGTCCGAGCAGAACGCCGAGCACGCGAGCCGGCGGACGCGTTCGCAGCAGCATCAGGAAAAGCGCGACGGGATAGACCGCCGTGGACAGCATCGCGTGGCCGCTGACGCCCGTGAAATCCAGCTCGCGCACGCCGACGCCCCAACCGAGGAACGCCAGCTTCGTGACGGTCACGACGCCGATCGCCGCGCCGAGCAGCACCAGCCAGCCCGCCGCCATGCGCCACGTATAGCCGACCGCGAGCCACAGCGCGATGGCGAACGCGAGCGGCAGCGTCATGCCGGCGCCGCCCAGGCTGGTGATGGAGTACCACAGATAGTCAGGCAATTCAGGCATCGGAAAAGGCGCTCAGGGCCGCATAGAATCGTTCATATCAGACTGCAACGCGCGAACCGGGCAAACCGACGACGCGCGCGACAACCGCCAGTATAGACGGCGGCCATCGACGGCTCGCGCCGTACGAAAAGCCTTTTTGTTTCGGGACGTTAGGTGGCCAACAGGGGCCGGCAGCGCTGCGCGCGCGTCGTCACCGCACGGGTTCATCGCAAAAAAACGGGGCGGCGAATTCGCGTGACGCGTTCTGCATCGCTGCTCGATTGATGTTATTGTGCATTGCACAAGAAGCCGGTTTCGCCCGGCAGTCCTGCCCCTTTTTGCGAGGTTTTTGCGCCGATGGCAAAAAGTCTATCGAAGATCTGGCTCGGCGGTCTTAAGCGCCTGCTGGCGATTCAGAGCGAGCACGCCCACAAGACCACCAAGCGCACCACGACGCGCCCGGCCCGGCCGGCGTCCAGCAAGCCGTCGACGAAAGTTCGTCCGCTCAAGTCCGCCGCGCTCCGTACTCCCGCCAAACGCGAGACGCCGCACGCTGCCGCGCGCGAATCGCGGGTGCGTCCGCGCGCGGCCGCGTGGGCGAGCGGTGCGTGGACGCGTTCGTTTCATTCGGCGCCCGCGGCGCCGGGACGGCTCGTCAATCATCTCCAATATGGGCTGTATGTGCCGTCGGGCCACGCACTCGAGAGCATGCCGCTCGTCGTGATGCTGCACGGCTGCACCCAGTCCATCGACGAATTCGCGCAAGGCACACGGATGAACGTGCTGGCGGATCGCTACGGCTTTGCCGTCGTTTATCCCGAGCAATCGAAGCACGCGCACTCGCACCGTTGCTGGCACTGGTACGACGCGGGCGAGAACGCGGGCGGCGCGGAGGCGCGCGCGGTGGCGTCGCTCGTCGATTCGTTGATCGTGCAGCACGGTTTTGACAGCGAGCGGGTGTATGTCGCCGGTATTTCCGCCGGCGCCGGGCTGACGGCGTTGCTCGCGCTGCGTTATCCCGAGCGCTTCGCCGCGGTCGCGCTGCATTCGGGCCCTGCTTTCGGCGAAGCCCGCTCCGGCATCACGGCGATGGACGTGATGCGGCGCGGCGCACGGCGCGATCCCGTCGAACTCGCCGACGAAGTGGCCGACGTCACCAATTATCCGGGCATGCCGGCGATCATCCTTCACGGCGACGCCGACGATGTCGTTGCGGCGGTCAACGCCGACCAGCTCGCGACGCAGTTTCTGCGGCTGAACCGGATGGTCGATCCGAAGGGCGCGCGCAAAGCCGGCGAATTGCGCGAAGAGCGCAAAGGCGGCGTGACGATTCGCGACTATTTCCGCAGCGGCCGGCGCGTGGTGCGCATGTGCCGCGTGCAGGGACTCGCGCACGCGTGGGCCGGCGGCGACGACGCCGTGCCGTTCCATTCGTCCAAGGGGCCGGACGCGAGCGCAATGGTGTGGGAGTTCTTCAAGCATCAACGGCGAGTGGGCGCGGGCGTTGTTGAAAGCACCGCCGACGAGGCGTCCGCTCAGGCCCGGTGACATCCGAGCAACACTTCGAAAATGAATGCTGGCGCGCGCCTAGGGTTTTCCCTATAATACGGGTTATCCCCTAGGCGTTAACACCAAGCCAACGCCAACACTCATTGCCGAGGTTCACCATGTACCTGCTTAGCCGCCTGTTCCTGTTTCTGACGAAGTCGCCCGAACAACTCGCCAAAGAACGCGCTGACGCGTTCCTCGCCGAAGCCACTGACCTGTACGACCTGGAATTCCGCATGCGCAAGCTGGATCGCGAAGCGAACTTCCGTCAGCCGTCGTGGATGAGCCAGCACTAAGCTGCGCGTCAGTTGAAGCATCGGCGGTAGTGAAGGACGCCGGTGCGGGGCTTGAGCGACTTTGCTTTTTGCCCCCGAGTTTTCATGCTTTTGAGGCTTCGAACTCGATTAAGCCGAAGCGAGCCATCCTCCGGCTGCATCGTTAGTTTCATGTGAGCGTGTGCTCACTTGCCGAATCGGGCCAACGTCCGCGCCCTTGCTTGCGCGTGATCCACGATCGGCGCCGGGTAATCTTCGCCCAGCACCACGCCGAACGCCGCCAGTTTTTGCGCGCCAGCCAACCACGGCGCATGAACCCATTTGGCCGGCAACTTCGCGAGCTGCGGCAAATAGCGCTTGATGAACCGCCCGTCGGCATCGAATTTCTCCGACTGCGTAATCGGATTGAAGATGCGGAAATAGGGCTGAGCATCGCATCCCGTCGACGCCGCCCATTGCCAGCCGCCGTTATTCGCTGCGAAGTCGTAGTCGTTCAATTGGTCGGCGAAATAGCGTTCGCCGCGCCGCCAGTCGATACCCAGATCCTTGACCAGAAAACTCGCCGTCACCATGCGCAGGCGATTGTGCATGTAGCCGGTGCGGTTCAGTTGCAGCATCGCCGCGTCGATCAGCGGGTAGCCCGTGCGGCCTTCGCACCATGCGGCGAACGCAGCATCCGCTGCCGGGCCTTGCTCCCAGCGCAGCCCGTCATATTCCTGCTTGAACGATGCGCCGCCCGCGAGCCTCGGGTGATGCGACAGGATCATGAAGTAAAAATCCCGCCAGATGAGTTCCGACAACCACGTCGCCGCTCCCAGGCCATCCGGCTGCAGCGATATCTCGTGAGCGAGTCGCGCGAGCGTGCGGATCGACACCGTGCCGAAGCGCAGATGCACCGACAAGTAGCTCGGCCCCCTGGCCGCCGGAAAATCGCGCCGCTCGGCGTAGCTGGCGATTCGCGTCACGAAGTCGTCAAGCAGACGCTGTGCGCCGCTCATGCCCGTAGGCAAGTCCAGTTCCGCGAGGTTGCCCGGCGCGAAGCCGAGTTGTTCGAGCGTCGGTAACTGTCGGTTCAGCCCCGGCGGCAGCGCGGCGAGACGATTCGCGTAAGTTTCGACCGGGTAGGGCTTCAGATAGAAGCTCGTCAACTGCTTGAGCCAGGCATTTTTGTACGGCGTGAACACGGTGAACGGCTTGTTCTGGCGGGTCAGCAATTCCGCGCGCTCGAAGATCACCTGGTCCTTGAACGTCAGGCACGCGCGGCCCGCTTCGGCGAGCCGCTCGCGCACGGTCTCGTCTCGCTCGATCGCGGCGGGTTCGTAATCGTGGTTCGCAAACACCGCGTCGACGCGAAGCTCGTCGGCCAGTTTCGGCACGAGATCCGCCGGATCGCCGTATAACACGATGAGACCGCCGCCTTGCGCGCGCAGCGCGTCGTCCAGTTCGCGCAGCGACGCAAGAATGAACTCGACGCGCCGGTCTTGCGCCGGCGCACCCGGATGGCGGGCCTGCCATGTATCGATGAGCGGTTGCAGGATCGTGGTGTCGAACACGAACACACACCAGACGCGCTCGCAGTGTTTGAGCGCGTGGTACAGCGCGGCGTGGTCGGTGGTGCGCAGGTCGCGGCGGAACCAGACCAGCGCGGTATCGAAAGTGTCGTTCACGACGGACGCGCGGCGCCCTCAGGTCGCCGGTGTGCTCGGCAGATCGGGCGTCTGCGGCGCCTGTACGCCGTAGCAGCCGCGATATGTCGCGTAGAACGAGCAATACAGCATGGTCGTGACGATCATCGTGGCCGGCATGAGCACGGCGAACGCGAAGTCGCCGGCGCCGAGCGCCTGCATCAGCACTGACAAGCCGAGCGATACGGTTGTCGCCACCGCGAACCACAGCGCGCCGAACACGACAAACGCGCCGCGGTTGCGCCAGCAACTAACGAGGCTGAAGAACATCGCCTTGATGGGCGGCACGTCATGCCAGGCAGCAAGAATCGGCGAGAACCAGAAAAGCATGGCCACCGGAATGTAGAACGCGAAGGCCG
This sequence comes from Paraburkholderia sp. GV068, assembly GCF_003058125.1. Taxonomy (NCBI): domain Bacteria; kingdom Pseudomonadati; phylum Pseudomonadota; class Betaproteobacteria; order Burkholderiales; family Burkholderiaceae; genus Paraburkholderia; species Paraburkholderia sp. GV068. The sequence goes on along the minus strand of NZ_QBUB01000016.1, from coordinate 37,753 downwards.
TGACCACGGCCAGCGGCATATTGCTGTTGGCCATCGCCTCGGGGTCCATTGCGCCGGCCGCGCCGAGCATCACCTTGAGCAGCATGCCGCCGTCGGCGAGCGCCGAGCCCGCCAGCACCAGCGCCATCGCGATCACATAGAACACGCCGAGCACGATCAGCCGGCGCGCGACTACCGAGCCGTAGGAACGGAAACCGTCCGCGAGAATCGTCGGGAACACCGGCTTGCCGGCGATCGTGTTGCGGCACGCGGCCATGAAGCCGACCGCGACGCCGGGAATGAACGCGAGCGGCAAAACGCTGCCGATCAGCGGAATTTGCGCGACGAGCGTCATCACCAGCAGATAGGTGAAGAAGAGCGTCAGGAACGCGAGCGGATTCTTGCGGAACAGCCAGATGCCTTGCCGGAACCAAACATAGCCGGTTTTCGCGGGGACTTCGATCAGTTGCATGAGGTATGGATGCCAGGAAGTGCGACGCCGGACAGGCGCTCGCGCAGAATGCGCTCGAAATGGCCGGGGTCGTGCGGCTTGAGCAACTCGGCCGCGCGCGGCAAATAAAAATCATACAGGCGCGACACCCAGAAACGGTACGCGCCCGCCCGCAGCATGTCGCCCCAATGACGGTTTTCCTCGACGGTGAAAGGACGCACGGTCTGATACGCGCGCAGCATCGCCTCGGTACGCGCGTGATCGAGCTTGCCGGTGGCGAGGTCCACGCACCAGTCGTTGACCGTCACCGCCACGTCGAACAGCCACTTGTCGCAGCCGGCGAAGTAAAAATCGAAGAAGCCGCCGAGGCGCACTTCGTGGCCGGTGTCGGGCGCGGCGTGCGCGAACATCGCGTTGTCGCGGAACAGATCGGCGTGGCACGGGCCTTCGGGCAACGCGGCGTAATCGGCGGATGCGAAGAACGCTTCCTGATACGCGAGTTCCGACGACAGCAGTTCACGCTGCTCGCCTTCGAGAAACGGCACGATGGTCGGCACGGTTTCCTTCCACCACGGCAGGCTGCGCAGATTCGGCTGATAGCCGCTGTAATCGCGCCCGGCGAGATGCATGCGCGCCAGCATCTGGCCGACTTCGATGCAGTGTTCGACGCCCGGCGCGAGCTCGGGCGCACCTTCGAGCTTCGTCACGATCGCCGCGGGCTTGCCGTGCAACATGCCGAACAGCGAGCCGTCCTCGCGCGGCATCGGGTCCGGCACGGGTACGCGGTGCGCCGCCAGATGGCGCATCAGGTTCAGATAGAACGGCAACTGCCCGGCCGTGAGCTTTTCAAAAATGGTGAGGACGTATTCGCCGCGCGTCGTCGTCAGAAAAAAATTGCTGTTTTCGATGCCGGATGTGATGCCGCGAAATTCGACGACGTCGCCGAGATCGTAATGGCGCATCCATTCTGCAAGTTGGGATTCGGTGACAGCGGTGAAGACAGCCATGCGGGGAACGTCGGATCAGGTTGGTCGGGCTGGCGCGGTGCGGCCAGCAACATACGTGCGGTGGTCAAGCCAGTGGCGAACGCGCGAACAGCGGGTCCGCAAACGGCAGCGGGATTCACGGCAACAGCGGCATCGAAACGGTTACAGCGGCTAAAGCAGCAGAAGCCGTCAAAGCGGTCAGGCGGTCAAGGTGGCCAACTTCGCGACGCCATATCCGCGCGCGCGTTGGCAAAAGCGGGGCGGAGCCACTGCCCCGCGATTCATCAGTACCTCAGATTCACCGAAGGCAAGCGCGTGCTCGCGCGACCGTTGTCGCGCACGGATGGCGACGTGTCGAGCGGCGCACTCATCTGATAGCGCGTGCCGAGGTTCGAATGCACATTGATTTCGACCGGCTTGCCCTTGTCGCGGTATTCGGTGATTTCGGTGCCGTTCGCGCTGCGCTCGTAAAAGCTCGGCGTGCGCGGGACGTTGATCTCGACCTTCGAGCTGACCTCGGCGGCCGGCCGGTTGATCTTGTCAAGGTCGGGCAGACCGGCGCGTTCGTTGGCGGACTGCGGCGCGCCCGGAGGCGGCGTGGCGTCGACAGGCTGAGCAGCCATCGCGGCGTTGCCAAAGGCAAGGGCCAGTGCAACGGCGACGGGAAGGAGCGGCTTCATGGTGATTCTCCGGAAGGGTGCCCCGATTCTAGCAAATCCAGACCTCTGCCACGGGCGCGATCCCTTATTTTGCGCCGCTTTCGCGCGCCGCGTCCGCGATTGCGCGAACGCTGCGACGGCGCATGTCGACGAGCGGCGCAGTCATTTGGCGATCACGGGTTCCGTGGTAATGTCGTCTCATCAATCGAGGCGAACGAAGATGAACAACGATACCAATCAACGCGCGGTGCAAACTCCCGCGAACAGCTTCCCGACCGAATCCTTCGACGACGCTGCCGAAGCTGTCACCCGCCTGTCGGCGATCTACGAAGCGAACACCTCCTTTTTGCGCGACGCCTTCGCGCGCTATCGCCGCAACGAACTGTTCGAGCGGCGGGTGCGCGCATGCTATCCGTTCGTGCGCGTCTGCACCGAAGTGAACACGCATATCGATTCGCGCCGCTCGTATGGGTTCGTCGCGGGGCCCGGCGTGTTCGAGACCACGGTGACGCGGCCCGATCTGTTCGGCAACTACTATCGCGAGCAATTGCGGCTGCTGGCGAAAAACCATCATGTGAAGATCGAAGTCGGCGTATCCGACCAGCCGATTCCGATTCACTTCGCGTTCGCCGAAGGCATTCACCTCGAGGGCGATCTCGATCGCGAGCGTCTGTTCCTGATGCGCGACGTGTTCGACACGCCGGACCTCGCGCTGCTCGACGACCGCATCGTCAACGGCACGTATGAGCCGTTGGCTGGCGATCCGCATCCGCTCGCGCTCTTCACGGCGGCGCGCGTCGATTTCTCGCTGCATCGGCTGAAGCATTACACGGCGACTTCGCCGACGCATTGCCAGAACTACGTGCTGTACACGAACTATCAGTTTTATATCGACGAGTTCGTCAAACTGGGCCGCACGATGATGGCCCATACCGACGACGAGGAACTGCGCGCCTATCGCAGCGAATACACGTCGTTTGTCGAACCGGGCGACGTCGTCATGTACAACGAGAATCTCGGCGAGCAGGCGCAGGAAGGCACGGCGCCGCCGCGTCTGCCGCAGATGCCCGCGTATCACCTGAAGCGCGCGGACGGCAGCGGCATCACGATGATCAACATCGGCGTGGGGCCGTCGAACGCGAAGACCATCACCGATCACATTGCCGTGTTGCGTCCGCACGCGTGGATCATGCTTGGTCACTGCGCGGGTCTGCGCAATACGCAGCGTCTGGGCGACTATGTGCTCGCGCACGGTTATGTGCGCGAAGACCATGTACTCGACGCCGATTTGCCGCTGTGGGTGCCGATTCCGGCGCTCGCCGAAGTGCAGGTCGCGCTCGAGCGCGCGGTCGCGCAGGTCACGCAACTCGACGGTGTGGAACTCAAGCGCGTGATGCGCACGGGCACGGTCGCGAGTGTGGACAACCGTAATTGGGAGTTGCGCGATCATCGTGAGCCGGTGCAACGGCTGTCGCAAAGCCGCGCGATTGCATTGGATATGGAGAGCGCGACGATCGCCGCGAACGGGTTCCGTTTCCGTGTGCCTTACGGGACCTTGCTATGCGTGTCCGATAAACCGCTGCACGGTGAACTCAAACTGCCCGGCATGGCGGACCAGTTTTATCGCGCGCAGGTCGATCAGCATCTGCAGATCGGCGTGAAGGCGATGGAGCTTTTGCGCGAGAACGGGCTGCATCGTTTGCATAGCCGCAAGCTGCGCAGTTTCGCGGAAGTGGCGTTTCAGTAACGCGGCGTTTTCGGGAGCGCGCGGTGGCTTTCGCCGCGCGCTTCTGCGTTTGCAACCGCGACCGCAACCCGCCTTACTGCCCGAAGCCCGTAAGCCCGATCAAGCTCCCGGCGGCCAGCAGCCACAGCGGATGAATGCGCGTCTTCAACGCGACCGCCGCAGTCAACGCGGTGATCGCCCATGCGATCGCCGTCGAATCCGACGCTTGCGCAATCAGCGCCGCGCTCGCCGCGACGATGCCGGCCGTCACCGGCACGAGTCCGACTTGCGCGTAACGCCGCCACGGGCGGTCCTTGAAACGGTCCCACGCGTGCAGCGCGAATATCGTCACGATCGACGACGGCCCGAACTTCGCAATCGACGTGACCAGCATGCCCGGCCAACCGGCCACGTGCCATCCGATCAACGTGACGATCATCAGGTTCGGCCCCGGCGCGGCTTGCGCGAGCGCGAACAGCGCGCTGAATTCGCTGGCCGGCATCCAGTGATGCACCTCGACCACCTGACGCTGCATCTCCGGAAGAATGGTGTTCCCGCCGCCGAATGCGAGCAGCGAAAGCTGGCTGAAAATGATCGCGAGGGAAATCAGCGTGTCGTTCATTGCGCGTTCCTCGATGCGACGTAGATGCTGAGCGGCGTCAGCACCAGCATGGTGGGCAGGAGCGGCAGCCGCATGATCGCAATCGCGATGAAGCCGAGCGCGGCGATCAGCGCGGCCGTCGGTTTATTGCGCAACGGCAGCACGATTTTTATCGCCATCGAAATCAGGAGGCCCGCCGCGGCAGCCGCAAGCCCCGCGAACAGATGGCGCACATGCGGGTCGTCTTGCGTGCGTTCGTACAGCACGCCCAGACCGATCACGACCAGCGACGGCCCAGCGATCAACCCAAGCAATCCGGCAAGCGCGCCCGCAATTCCGCGAAAGCGCATGCCAACGGCGACCGAAAGATTGATCACATTGCCGCCGGGCAGGAACTGGCAGAGGCCGAGCAGATCGGTGAAGTCTTCGGCGCTCAGCCAGCGGCGCTGCTCGACGAGCGCGCGGCGCGCGAGCGGCAACGCGCCGCCGAACGAGATCAGGCCGAGGCCGAGAAAGCCGCTGAAAATTTCCCGCACGGTGGGCTTCGGGCCCGTGGCGGAATCGAGTGAGGTGAGGTTGTGGTCCATGGCGCTTCGCTTCCAGTTCAAGCTCAGAAGGTTAGCGCCGAACCGCCGCGCCACAAAACGATTTTTGCGCCGCGCCTTGTGATCTACAATCACAAGCATGGCTCGCAATCTTCCTCCCTTCCCCGCGCTGCGCGCCTTTGAAGCCGCGGCGCGTCACGAAAGCTTCAGCGCCGCCGCGAACGAGCTGCATGTGACTCACGGTGCAATCAGCCGGCAGGTCGCCGCGTTCGAGTCCTGGCTCGGCGTGCAGGTGTTCCAGCGTCACGGCAAGCGTGTGCGGCTGACGGCCGACGGCCGCCGCTATCTGTCGACGGTGCAAGCCGCGTTCGACAGCATCGCGCACGCCACCGACCAGTTGCGCGACACCGGCGTCGTGCATGTGCTGCGCGTGAATGCGCTTCCCACGTTCGCGATGAAGTGGCTGCTGCCGCGTCTGCACCAGTTCCAGCGCAAGGTGCCGAATGCCGAATTGCGGCTCGCAACGTCGAATGCGCCCGTCGAGACATTGGACAGTTTCGACGTCGCGGTGCGGCGCGGTCCCGCGCATTGGGCGAACTGCGTGAGCGGCCATTTTCTCGGCGAGAGCGAGCTGCCCGTATGCAGTCCCGCGTTGCTGCAGCGCTCGCCGATCCGAATCGCGGACGATCTCGCGCGGCATGTGCTGCTGCATTCGGACACGCGGCCCGATGCGTGGAGCAACTGGTTATCGGCGGCGGGCGTGACGGCCAAGTGCCGCAAAAAGCAATCGTTCGATCACTTCTATCTGGCGTTGCAGGCCGCGGTGGATGGGCTCGGCGTGGCGCTCGGCCCATTGCCGCTGCTCGCCGACGAACTCGCGTCGGGCCGGCTCGTCGTGCCGCTCGCCGGACCGCGGATCGACGCGCGCGGCTATTGGTGGGTCGCACGCAGGGAGGTCGCGAATGCGCCGCTCGTCGCGCAATTCTGCGAATGGTTGCAGGCGCAAGGCGATCAGACCGACGAGATGCAAATGCAGGTGCAGGCGCAGACGTAGGCCGTTAAACATTAAACATGAAGCACAAACGCAAAACGGGCAGCACAAAGGCTGCCCGCTTTTTTAACGCTTCCGCGTGCTTGCGTTACAGATAGAACATCCGGTCTTCTTCCGACTTGGTCGGCTGCGGCTCGGCGCCTTCGCGATCTTCGTAGAACTTCAACACCGCTTCGAGCACCTGGTCCGGATCGTCGATCACCTGCATCAGGTCGATGTCGGTCGGATTGATGAGACCCATTGGCGTGAGCGAATTCTTGAACCACGCAAGCAGACCTTCCCAGAACTCAGCGCCGACCAGAATGATCGGCACGTGGCGCGACTTCTTGGTTTGAATGAGCGTGAGCACTTCGGCGAGTTCGTCCAACGTGCCGAAACCGCCGGGCATGACGATCACCGCGTCGGAGTTCTTGACGAACGTGACCTTGCGCGTGAAGAAGTGACGAAAGCGCAGCGAGATGTCTTGCCACTGATTGCCCGATTGCTCGTGCGGCAACTCGATGTTGAGGCCAACCGACGGCGCCTTGCCTGCATGCGCGCCTTTATTCGCGGCTTCCATGATGCCGGGGCCGCCGCCAGAGATCACGGCGAAGCCCGCATCCGACAGCTTGCGCGCGATTTGCGTGGCGAGTTTGTAATACGGCGAGTTCGGTTTCAGGCGCGCTGAACCGTAGATGCTGACAGCCGGGCGAATCTCCGAGAGGTACTCGGTCGCCTCAATAAACTCTGCCATAATCGTGAACATCTGCCACGATGCGCGGGCCTTTTTTGCCGTTGCGCGCTCTTGATCTGCGAGTGATCGCAGACTCGGAATCACTTTTCTCTTAGTCATAATGCCTGAAGAACGAAGCCTTGAAGGTAAGACCCTGCTATTGGTCGACGGTTCGAGTTATCTGTACCGGGCCTACCATGCGATGCCTGATCTGCGCGGGCCCGACGGTGGTCCCACGGGTGCGCTCTACGGGATGATCAACATGCTGCGGCGCATGCGCAAGGAAGTCACAGCAGAGTATAGCGCGTGCGTGTTCGACGCCAAGGGCAAAACGTTTCGCGACGACTGGTATCCCGACTATAAGGCGAATCGTCCCTCCATGCCCGACGATCTGTCGCGGCAAATCGAGCCGATTCACGTGGCCGTGCGCGCGCTCGGCTGGCCGCTTCTGATGATCGACGGCGTGGAAGCCGACGACGTGATCGGCACGCTTTCCACCGAGGCGGAAAAGCGCGGCATGAACGTGATCGTGTCGACTGGTGACAAGGATCTGGCGCAGCTCGTGTCGGATCATGTCACCCTCATCAATACGATGACCAACGAAAAGCTCGACCGTGCCGGCGTGCTCGCCAAATTCGGCGTGCCGCCGGAGCGCATTGTCGACTACCTGTCGTTGATCGGCGATACCGTCGACAACGTGCCGGGCGTCGAGAAATGCGGGCCGAAAACCGCGCTCAAATGGCTGACGCAATATGAGTCGCTGGATGGCATCGTCGCACATGCGGACGAGATCAAAGGTGCGGTAGGAGACAATCTGCGACGCGCGCTCGACTTTCTGCCGATGGCGCGCAAGCTCGTCACCGTCGAACGCAATTGCGATCTGACCGAACATATCGCGTCGATCGAGGAAAATTTGCAGAGCCGCCCGGAATCGCGGGAGGAATTGCGCGACGTGTTCACGCGCCACGGCTTCAAGACCTGGCTGCGCGAGGTGGAAATTGCCGATGCGGTCGAAGGTCCGGAAACCGACGTGCCGCCGGCGCTCACCGTCGATCACGAACGGCACTACGAAACCGTGCAGACGTGGGAGCAATTCGACGCGTGGCTGCAAAAGATCAACGCGGCCGAGATCACTTCGTTCGATACCGAAACCACGTCGCTCGATCCGATGGTCGCGCAAATCGTGGGCCTGTCGTTCTCGGTTGAGGCAGGTCATGCGGCTTATGTGCCGGTCGCGCATCGCGGCCCGGATGCGCCCGTGCAACTGCCACGCGACGAAGTGCTCGCGAAGCTCAAGCCGTGGCTCGAAAGCGCGGAGCATAAGAAAGTCGGTCAGCATCTGAAGTACGACGAGCAGGTGCTTGCCAATTACGGCATTGAAATGCGCGGCGTCGAACACGACACGCTGCTGCAATCGTACGTGCTGGAATCGCATCGTCCGCATGACATGGACAACCTCGCGCTGCGCCATCTCGGCATCAAGACGATCAAGTATGAAGACGTCGCGGGCAAGGGCGCGCAGCAAATCGGTTTCGACGAAGTCGCGCTCGACAAGGCCGCCGAATACGCAGCCGAAGACGCCGACATCACGTTGCGTCTGCATCAAACGCTGTATCCGCAGCTCGCGGCGGAAGAGACGCTCGAGCATGTGTATCGCGACATCGAAGTGCCCACGTCGCGAGTATTGCGCAAGATGGAGCGCAGCGGCGTTTTGATCGACGCGGAAAAGTTGCGTCAGCAAAGCAGCGAAATTGCAACGCGGCTTATCCAGTTGGAGAGCGAGGCGTATGTGCTCGCCGGCGGCGAATTCAACCTCGGTTCGCCGAAGCAGATTGGCCAGATCTTCTTCGAACGACTCGAGTTGCCGGTCGTGAAGAAAACGCCGAGCGGCGCGCCTTCGACGGACGAAGAAGTGCTGCAAAAGCTCGCCGAAGATTATCCGTTGCCCAAGATTCTGCTCGAACATCGCGGCTTGTCGAAGCTGAAGTCCACGTACACCGACAAGCTGCCGCGCATGGTCAACGCAAGCACGGGCCGCGTGCACACGAACTATGCGCAGGCCGTCGCGGTCACGGGGCGTCTTGCGTCGAACGATCCGAACCTGCAGAACATTCCTGTGCGCACCGGCGAAGGCCGCCGCATTCGCGAAGCCTTCATTGCGCCGCCGGGACACAAGCTCGTTTCCGCGGATTACTCGCAAATCGAACTGCGCATCATGGCGCACATTTCCGGCGACGAATCGTTGCTACGCGCCTTCTCGGAAGGTGAAGACATTCACCGCGCGACCGCAGCGGAAATTTTCAGCGTGACGCCGCTCGAAGTCTCGAACGATCAGCGGCGCGTGGCGAAGGTCATCAACTTCGGCCTGATCTACGGCATGAGCTCGTTCGGCCTCGCGTCGAATCTCGGCATTACGCGCGATGCCGCCAAGCTTTATATCGACCGCTATTTCGCACGTTATCCGGGCGTCGCGCGTTATATGGACGAGACGCGCTTGAGCGCGAAAGCCAAGGGTTATGTCGAGACCGTTTTCGGCCGACGGCTGTGGCTGCCGGAAATCAACGGCGGCAACGGTCCGCGTCGTCAGGCCGCCGAACGCGCGGCGATTAACGCGCCGATGCAAGGCACGGCCGCCGACCTCATCAAGCTCTCGATGATCGCGGTGCAGAAATGGATCGAAGAATCGAACATCGGCACGCGCATGATCATGCAGGTGCACGACGAACTGATCCTCGAAGTACCCGACGAAGAACTGTCCGACGTGCGCAAGCGTCTGCCGGAGTTGATGTGCGGCGTCGCCGCGCTGAAAGTGCCGCTGGTCGCGGAAGTCGGCGCGGGGCTCAACTGGGAGGAAGCGCATTGACGCAGGTGTGACGGCGCGCAATAGCGTCGTTTGCATGTCACACATGCAAATTGGCAGCTTGTGACAACCCGTGCGGCTCACGGACAATCGGTAAGAACGCGTGCCCGCGGCGCGCGATTACGACGCACAACCCATCGGCAAATACGGAGAGTTCAATGCATCGTTTTATCGTCGTTGGCGGAGGCGCAGGAGGACTCGAGCTGGCAACTCGCCTGGGCGATCGCTATGGTCACAACAACAAGGCGGGCACGCGTGCGCAGGTCACGCTCGTCGACCGTAATCCGACGCATATCTGGAAGCCGCTGTTGCATGAAGTGGCGGCCGGCAGCATGGACCCGTTCACGCAGGAACTCGAATATGCGGCGCAAGCGCGCTGGCATGGCTTCGAGTTTCAGCAGGGCGAGCTGACGGGACTCGATCGCGCGAACAAGCGCCTCACGCTCGGCACCGTACTCGACGACGACGGCGCCGAACTGCTGCCCGTGCGCCAGCTCGAGTACGACACGCTGATCATCGCGATCGGAAGCACGACCGCATTCTTCGGCGTGAAAGGCGCGCCGGAATTCTCCCTTGCACTCGACACCGTCAGCCAGGCCGAGCGCTTTCGCAAGCGCCTGATCGCGGCTTGCATGCGGGCCGAGCATCAGGCGCATGAACCGGTCGAGTCGGGACCGGGCACGTCGCCTTCAACCGAGCCGCGCATTCAGGTGGCGATTGTCGGCGGCGGCGCGACCGGCGTCGAACTGTCGGCGGAATTGCGCAACACGGCGCAGGTGTTGTCGGCGTACGGTCTGCACAAGCTCGATCCGCGGCATGACGTGGGCATCGTATTGATCGAAGCGGGGCCGCGCATTTTGCCGGCCTTGCAGGAACGCGTGTCGACGGCAACGGCCGAATTGCTGACCAAGCTCGGCGTCAGGCTGATGACGAGCGAAACGGTGGCCGAGGTCGCGCCCGGCATCATCCGCACGGCGAGCGGCAAAACAGTGCGCGCCGATCTGACCGTGTGGGCGGCGGGCATCAGGGCGCCCGCTATCCTGAGCCAGCTCGACGGCCTGCCCGTCAACCGGCTTGGTCAACTCAACGTGCGCCGCACGCTGCAAACCGAAATCGACGACAACGTGTTCGCGCTCGGCGATTGCGCGGCGTGTCCGTGGCCGGGCAACGAGAAGAATGTGCCGCCGCGCGCGCAGGCCGCGCATCAGCAGGCGAGCTTTCTGTTGAAGGCGCTGGCGGCGCGGCTCGAGAACCGGCCGCTGCCCGAGTTCACGTATCGCGACTTCGGCTCGCTCGTGTCGCTCGGGCACTTCAGCGCGGTCGGCAATCTGATGGGCGGGGTGATCGGCGGCAATATGCTGATTGAAGGGCTGTTCGCGCGCTTCATGTACATGTCGCTGTACCGGCTGCATATCGCCGCGCTGCACGGCTATGCGCGCATGGTGCTCGACACGTTCGCGCACTGGCTGCGGCGCACCACGTTGCCGCGGGTCAAGCTGCACTGACTGCGCGGCATGTTGGACGTTCGCACGTTCGCGCGTGGTTGCATGTTCGCATGTTCGGATCTGCAACGGGACACGCGTGAGGCGTATCCTGTTGCCTCCACCGTTCAACGAGGAGCGCCCGCATGCTGAACCCCGATGTCGACAGCCTCGCCCCGCACGTTCCCTTCAATCGACGCACCTTCATCAAGGCCGCACTCGGCACCGGCTTCGCGGCTGCGGTGTTGCCGGTGTCGGCGCAAACCATCCATACCGATAGCGAAGGTCTCGAGGCCGGCGAAATTGCCGTGCGCTCGGGCGGCACGCTGGTGCCCGCCTATCGCGCGCAGCCGAAGGGCAAGGCGCATCTGCCGGTGATCATCGTGATTCACGAGGCGTTCGGCGTGCATGAGCATATCGCCGACGTTTGCCGGCGCTTCGCCAAACTCGGCTATCTGGCCATTGCGCCGGATCTGTTTGTCCGCGAAGGCGATCCGATGGCGCTGCCGACCATTGCGCAGATCAGCCAGCAGATCCTCAGCAAAGTGCCGGACGACCAGGCGCTGGCCGATCTCGACGCGACCGTTGCGTGGGCCGGCGAGCACGGCGGCGATCTGAAGCGCCTCGGCGTGACGGGCTTTTGCTGGGGCGGCCGCATGGCCTGGCTGTATGCGGAGCACGAGCCGCGGCTTAAGGCGGCGGTCGCGTGGTATGGGCGCGTAGCCGGCGATCATACGGCCACCAATCCGGCGAATCCGCTCGACCGCGTGGCCGATCTTCACGCGCCGGTGCTCGGTCTTTACGGCTTGCAGGATCAGAGCATTCCGCAGGAATCGCTCGAGCAGATGAAGCAGGCGATCGCGCAAGGGCCGAACGTCGCGCGCGGTTCGCAGTTCGTTGTCTACGACGATGCGGGCCATGCGTTCTTCGCGGATTACCGGCCGAGCTACAAGAAGGCCGATGCTGAAGATGGCTGGCGCCGCGCGCTCGCCTGGTTCAAGCAGCACGGCGTGGCTTGACGGGCGAGCCCGACTCTTTCGAAGCGCGTGCGTTTGCTGAATGAAAAAAGGCCGTTGCCGCTTATAAGCGGCAACGGCCTTTCGTCTTTCAGACTTAATCTTCGCGCGGCCTCAAGGCTTCGGCCCGGTCGCAACGGGCCGCTTCGGGTCCGAACTCCATTCGCTCCAGGAACCCGCGTAGAGCGCGGCGCCATGCAGGCCGGCCACTTCCATTGCAAGCGCATTGACGCACGCTGTCACGCCCGAGCCGCATTGCAGGACGACGTGTTCCGGCGGCGTGTCGCCGAGCAGCACGTGGAATTCATCGCGCAGCGTGTGAGCCGGCTTGAAGCGGCCGTCGGCGGTGAGGTTGTCCTTGAAGAAGCGATTGAGCGCGCCGGGAATATGGCCGCCTACGCGATCCAGCGTCTCGTTCTCGCCGCGATAGCGGTCGGCCGCGCGGGCGTCGACCACCACGCGTTCCTTCGAGCCGAGATTGCGCTCGATCATGTGCGCGTCGACGGTAACGGAAAGCGGCGCGCCGGCCTTGAAGTCGCCGGTGTTTTGCGGCGGCACGTCTTGCGTGAGCGGCTGGCCCGCGGCTTCCCACGCCTGCAATCCGCCGTCGAGCAGCGCGACGGCGTCGTGGCCGAGCCAGCGCAGCAGCCACCACGCGCGTGCGGCATACATGCCGCCTTGCGCGTCATACGCGACAACTTGCTGGCCTTGCTTCAGGCCGCGCGATTCCAGCGTTTCGACGAGCCGCTCGCGATCCGGCAACGGATGGCGTCCATTGGTGCCGGTCTTCGGCCCCGACAGGTCGCGGTCGAGATGCAGATAATGCGCGCCCGGCAGATGTCCGGCGAGATACGCCTTTTCGCCGGCTTCGGGATCGGCCAGATCGAACCGGCAGTCGATGACGAACACGCTGCCCGGTGCCTCGGCGAGCCGTTCCGCGAGATTGGTCGCGGAGATCAAAGTGGTGTAGTGAGTGTGGGGCATGACGTCTCCTCGATGCGGGCGATGGCGGCTCCCTTGCCGGCGGCCTCATGACGCGACCGGATGGCTGGGCTACATCGTTAGTCTAAACAAAAAAAGACGGGCCGAAGCCCGTCTTTCCATGCGTTCGTGCAAACGCGAATGAGGCGATGCGTGAGCGCCGATTCTAGATCGTGCCCAGTTCGCGCCGCAGGAACTCGTGGAAGTGCTGCATGCCGTCTTCCATCGGGCTCTGGTATGGACCAACCTGCGACTCGCCGCGTTCCATGAGTGCCCGGCGGCCCGCGTCCATGCGTTCGGCGATCTCGTCGTCTTCACGCGCCGTTTCCATATACGCGGCGCGCTCGGCTTCGACGAACTCACGCTCGAACAACGCGATTTCCTCAGGGTAATAGAACTCGACCACGTTGGTGGTTTTCTGCGGACCGCGCGGAATCAGCCATGACACGACCAGTACGTGCGGATACCACTCGATCATGATGCCGGGGTAGTACACCATCCAGATCGCGCCGAACTCGGGCGGATTGCCGCCGCGAAAACGCAGGACTTCGTCGTGCCATTTGCGGTACGTCGGACTGCCCGGCTGCTCGAGGCCTTTGTGGACGCCCACCGTTTGCACGCTGTACCACTCGCCGAATTCCCACGCGAGGTCGTCGCAATTGACGAAGCTGCCAAGGCCCGGATGGAACGGCGCAACGTGATAGTCCTCCAGATAGACCTCGATGAAGGTCTTCCAGTTGTAGTTGCACTCGTGCACTTCGACGTGATCGAACATGAAGCCCGAGAAGTCGAAGTGTTGTCTGGTGCCGAGGTTGGACAGATCGCGCGCGACGTCGCGGCCTTGTGCTTCGAACAGCAGCCCTTGCCAGTTCTGCAGCGGCGTGGCGCCGAGATTCAGACAGGGGTTGTCCGCAAAATGCGGAGCGCCGAGAAGCTGGCCGTTGAGGTCGTATGTCCAGCGATGCAGGGGACAGACGATATTCTCCGCGTGGCCGCGGCCGTTGAGCATGATGGCCTGCCGGTGGCGGCACACGTTCGACAGAAGTTCGACTTGCGACTGCTGGTTACGAACGAGCACGCGCCCCTCGCTTTCGCTGGGCAAGGCAAAATAATTCCCCACTTCCGGCACCATGAGCTCGTGCCCGACGTAACGGGGACCTTTCCTGAAAAGGGTTTCGATTTCGCGCGTTAGAAGCGCTTCGTCAAAGTAAGCCGTGACTGGCAGTTGGCTGTGAACAGACCGCAACTGCAATGCATTGCTCAGATTGGACATTCCCACTCCCGATGAAGACGTGAAAGCAGTGAACAACCCAACCATCGAAGATTCGATTTAGGGAGCCCGAGATTATACCTGTTTCCCCCTCCTTGGGACAGTTAAGTCACTGATTTGGGTCAAAAATGTCGGGAAAGTTCGGCCTTTTCGGCACAGACCGATCGATTTTTTTCTGCGAGACTGACAGGGCGGCCACCGGCGAACACGCAGCCCGAAGGTGGGCTGAGAGATCGGATTTATCGCTTTTGCCGTAGAATGTCCGACTTGTTTTAATTTTTGCGACTATTCATGGCGAAGACCGCGTCGAACGATACCGCTGCCGCGCCAGCCGAGGGCGTCGACAACACGCCGCTGCCCGAGAATTACGAGGCGGCGCAGGCGGAGCTGGAGGGCCTCGTTGCACGCATGGAAAGCGGCAATCTGAGCCTCGAAGAGTCGCTGTCCGCGTATCGGCGCGGCGCGGCTCTGGTGGCGTTTTGCCAGCAGCAGCTCGAGAAGGTCGAGCAGCAGGTACGGGTGCTCGACGGTGAGACGCTCAAGCCACTGCCCGTGAATACAGCAGGAACAGCCGCTACTGAAAGCGGGGACGACCTATGACATTCGAACAATGGACTCGCTCGGTGCTCGAGCGCGTCGAAGCGGCACTCGAACACTACTTGCCGGCTGAAACAACGGAGCCTGCAAAGCTTCACGAAGCGATGCGCTACGCGGTGCTTGGCGGCGGCAAGCGGGTCCGCCCGTTGCTGTGCCATGCGGCGGGCGAACTCACCGGCGCGCGCGCCGAGTGTCTCGATGCGGCGGCAGCGGCGCTTGAAATGATCCACGTGTATTCGCTCGTGCACGATGACATGCCCTGCATGGACGACGACGCACTGCGTCGCGGCAAGCCCACGGTACACGTCAAATATGACGAAGCCACGGCACTGCTGGTTGGGGACGCGCTGCAATCGCAGGCTTTCGTTTCGTTGACGTCCGATGTGCTGGCGCCGGCGCAACAGGCGGCGCTCGTGCGCGAACTGGCTCTGGCGAGCGGTTCGATCGGCATGTGCGGCGGTCAAGCCATCGACCTCGCGAGCGTCGGTCATACGCTGACGCGCGCGCAGCTCGAAACCATGCACCGCATGAAGACCGGCGCGTTGCTGCGCGCCGCGGTGCGCATGGGCGCGCTGGCCGGCGAGGCGCCCGACGCAAACGCGATGCGTTCGCTCGACGCTTATTCGGCCGCGGTCGGTCTCGCGTTTCAGGTCGTCGACGATATTCTCGACGTCACGACCGATTCCGCGACGCTCGGCAAGACAGCAGGCAAGGACGCGAAGGACGGCAAGCCGACCTACGTGTCGATTATTGGGCTCGACGCATCGCGTTCGCTCGCCGCGCAGTTGCGCAGCGACGCGCACGCCGCGCTGGCGCCGTTCGGCGCACGCGCGCAGCGTCTTGCCGAATTGGCCGACCTGGTGGTGAACCGGGTTAGCTGAACGCGAAAGCCCGCCGCCGCGCGCCGTCCCACAAGGTGCGTGTATGAAGTGCGGGCGCGTAAGTTTTCCTACAATGGAACGACGATGTACGACTTGCTGAAAACCATCGACGACCCGGCCGCCCTGCGCCGCCTCGATCGCCGCCAATTGCAACCGCTTGCCGACGAGTTGCGCGCTTTTGTGCTCGACAGCGTGTCGCAGACGGGCGGCCATCTCTCGTCCAATCTCGGCACGGTCGAGTTGACCATTGCTCTGCACTATGTGTTCGACACACCGCACGACCGCATCGTGTGGGACGTCGGCCATCAGACGTATCCGCACAAGATCCTGACGGGCCGCCGCGAACGGATGCACACGCTGCGCCAGTTGGGCGGCATCTCCGGCTTCCCGAAGCGCGACGAATCCGAGTACGACACGTTCGGCACCGCGCATTCGAGCACGTCGATTTCCGCGGCGCTCGGCATGGCTATCGCGAGCAAGCTGCAGGGCGACAACCGCATGGGCATCGCCGTGATCGGCGACGGCGCCATGACGGCGGGCATGGCGTTCGAAGCCATGAACAACGCGGGCGTTGAAGACGACGTGCCGCTGCTCGTGATCCTGAACGACAACGACATGTCGATTTCGCCGCCGGTCGGCGCGCTCAATCGCCATCTGGCGCGGCTCATGTCCGGACGCTTCTACGCTGCCGCGCGCGCGGGCGTCGAGCGCGTACTGCGCGTCGCTCCGCCCATGCTCGATCTGGCGCGCAAGCTCGAAGAGCACGCGAAGGGCATGATCGTGCCGGCTACGCTGTTCGAGGAATTCGGCTTTAACTACATCGGCCCGATCGACGGCCATGATCTCGATTCGCTGATCCCCACGCTGCAAAACATCAAGGAACTGCGCGGTCCGCAATTCCTGCACGTGGTGACGAAGAAGGGCCAGGGCTACAAGCTGGCCGAGGCCGATCCGGTGCTGTACCACGGCCCCGGCAAGTTCAATCCGGCCGAGGGCATCAAGCCGGCCTCCGCGCCGTCGAAGAAAACCTACACGCAGGTGTTCGGCGAATGGCTGTGCGACGCCGCTGAACTCGACGCGCGCGTCGTCGGCATCACGCCGGCCATGCGCGAAGGCTCGGGCATGGTGGAGTTCGAGAAGCGCTTCCCGGACCGCTATTTCGACGTCGGCATCGCCGAGCAGCATGCGGTCACGTTCGCCGGCGGTCTTGCCGCCGACGGCATGAAGCCGGTCGTCGCGATCTACTCGACGTTCCTGCAGCGCGCTTACGACCAGTTGATCCACGACGTCGCGCTGCAGAATCTGCCGGTGGTGTTCGCCATCGACCGTGCGGGTCTGGTCGGCGCGGACGGTGCGACGCACGCGGGCGCCTACGACCTCGCGTTCATGCGCTGCATTCCGAACATGATGGTGATGGTTCCGTCGGACGAAAACGAAAGCCGCCAGATGCTGTACACGGCGCTGCAGCAGTCGTGCCCGACGGCGGTTCGCTATCCGCGCGGCGCCGGCACCGGCGTGGCGACGGTCAAGCAGATGGCCGCGCTCCCGGTCGGCAAGGGCGAAGTGCGTCGCGAAACCTCGCAACCGGCGGGCAAGCGCATTGCGATCCTCGCGTTCGGCACGATGGTCGCGCCGTCGCTCGCGGCTGCCGAGCAACTCGACGCCACGGTGGCGAACATGCGTTTCGTGAAGCCGCTCGACGCAGACCTCGTGCGTCAACTGGCGGAAACGCACGACGCCATCGTCACTGTCGAAGAAGGCTGTGTGATGGGCGGCGCAGGCTCGGCGTGCGTCGAAGCCCTGCTTGAGAGTGGGGTTATGCGTCCGGTACTACAATTGGGCCTTCCCGACCGCTTCATCGATCATGGCGATCCGGCCAAGCTGCTCGCCGCATGCGGACTGGACGCCGCGGGCATCGCGAAGTCGATTCGCGAACGCTTCCTGTCGAGCGGCGCGGTCGGCGCGCAATCGTCGGTTAAGCGGGTTGCTTGAGCGGAGGCTTAAGCTGGTCGATCGCATCTGTTGACCAGTCAGGCTAGCCGCTCGATCAACGCGCCGGCCGTCACGATGCGCCATCTCTAACTTGAGTCGATGGGCGTGTGCCCATCATCGAACGCCGGCAGGGGCCGGCGTTTGCCGTTGCGGTTTTTGCTTCGCGCGGCCGCTGACGACTCCCAGACCTGTCGCTTCGCGAACGCCTCAAAGGGGCGACTCTCCATCCACGAAGACTTGCTTCAAGGAGCGGAGATTTTCTGCGAAGTTGAACACAGGGTGGCGAGTCAGCGTCTTCCTGAAAGGACAAGAACATGAATCAGATGAATCCCGCCTTTGTGATGCCCGACGTGCAAAGCACGCCGGATACCCGCCAGATTCCGATTCAGCGGGTTGGCGTCAAGGCGGTGCGCCATCCGCTGACGGTGCGTACACAAAGCGGTGATGCGCAGCCGACGGTCGGCACCTGGAACCTCGACGTCCATTTGCCCGCCGATCAGAAGGGCACGCACATGTCGCGCTTCGTCGCGTTGCTCGAGGAGAACAAGGCGCCACTCGAACCGGCGACGTTCCGCACGATGCTCGCCGCGATGCTCCAAAAGCTCGAGGCCGAGGCGGGCCGCATCGAGGTGTCGTTTCCTTACTTCGTGAACAAGACCGCGCCGGTGTCGGGCGTGCAAAGCCTGCTTGATTACGAAGTCACGCTGACCGGCGAGACGCGTAATGGCGAAACGCGTCTGTTCCTGAAAGTGTTGGTGCCGGTCACAAGCCTCTGCCCGTGCTCGAAGAAGATCTCGCAGTACGGCGCGCACAACCAGCGCTCGCACGTCACGATCAACGCGGAACTGGCAGGCGAGGTCGCGGTGGAAGACCTGATCCGTATCGCCGAAGAAGAAGCATCGTGCGAACTGTGGGGCTTGCTCAAGCGCCCGGACGAGAAGTTCGTCACTGAGCGCGCGTACGAGAACCCGAAGTTCGTCGAAGACCTGGTGCGCGACGTCGCGCAACGTCTGAACGCGGACGAGCGGATCGTCGCTTATGTGCTCGAGGCCGAGAACTTCGAGTCGATCCACAATCACAGCGCGTATGCGGTGATCGAACGCGATAAGCGAGTGGTTTAACGCCGACTGATAGCCGGCAATGACTGAATGAAAAGCCGCTTGCTGAAGCGGCTTTTTTGTCGGCATTTACACGGGATGCGTCGGGCGCTACGTGAAAATCTGACTCACGTTCAGCGCGCGAGCGAGCTCAAATCCCAGCGCGGCTTCACGGTAAACGCGTAGTCCTTGCCCGACTGATCCGGCCAGCGCTGCAGCCGCAACGCACCGGCGAGCGCGATCATTGCACCGTTGTCCGTGCACAGCGACAAGTCCGGGTAATGCACATAGAAGTTGCGCTTTTGCGCCGCCGCCGAGAGCGCTTCGCGCAACTGCCGGTTCGCGCCCACGCCGCCCGCCACGACGAGGCGGTTTAACTTCGTGCGCTTGAGCGCGGCGATCGACTTGGTTGCCAGCACATCGACGGCTGCGTCGACGAAACCGCGCGCCAGGTCCGCTTTCGCCTGCTCGCAGATGTTCGCGCCGCCGAGCTTTTTCGCGTGCGTGAGCACAGCCGTTTTCAGACCGCTGAAACTGAAGTCAAGGTCGCCGGAATGCAGCATCGGACGAGGCAGCACGACCGCGCCCGGCGTGCCGAATTCGGCCATGCGCGAGACTTCCGGGCCGCCCGGATAGCCTAGGCCAAGCAACTTGGCGGTTTTGTCGAAGGCTTCGCCGGCGGCGTCGTCGAGCGTCTCGCCAAGGGTTTCGTACACGCCCACGTCGGTCACGCGCATCAACTGTGTATGGCCGCCCGACACCAGCAATGCGACAAACGGAAACGGCGGCGGTTCGTCGACGAGCAGCGGCGACAGCAAATGCCCTTCCAGATGATGAATGCCGATGGTCGGCTTGTCCCACGCCATCGCCAGCGAATTGGCGACGCTCGCGCCCACCAGCAGCGCGCCCGCGAGCCCCGGCCCTTGCGTGTAGGCGATCGCGTCGATGTCGCCGCGTGCCGCGCCCGCGCGCTCCATCACCTCTTCGAGCAAGGGCAGCGCACGCCGGATATGATCGCGCGACGCGAGTTCAGGCACCACGCCGCCATACTCGCGATGCATCGCGATCTGCGAATGCAGCGCATGCGCGAGCAGGCCGCGCTCGGTGTCGTAGAGCGCGAGGCCGGTTTCGTCGCAGGAGCTTTCGATGCCGAGAACGAGCATGTCTGGTGGGGCTGAAACGGACGCTTGAGAGCGTCCGCAACGCAGAGAAGTAAGCCTGAAAGTATAGCAGCGCGGGCAAGCCGCCGCCGGCCCGCAGGTACAATGCGGCCCCATGGAATCCTTCGATATCGCAGTGATCGGTGCGGGCGCGGCCGGCATGATGTGCGCGGCCGTGGCCGGGCAACTGGGCCGGCGTGTCGTGCTGATCGATCACTCGCAGCGTCTCGCGGAAAAAATCCGCATCTCGGGTGGCGGCCGCTGCAACTTCACGAATCTGTACGCGGGCCCGGCCAATTATTTGTCGGCGAATCCGCATTTTTGCCGCTCCGCGCTCGCACGCTACACGCCGCGCGATTTCATGGCGTTGCTCAAGCGCCATCACGTGACGTGGCATGAAAAGCACAAGGGCCAGTTGTTCTGCAACGAGTCGAGCGACGCGGTCATCAACGTGCTCAAAAGCGAGTGCGACGCGGGGCATGTCGCCTGGCGTACGCCGCTTGCGGTCGAACATGTGAGGCAGGACGCCGAAGGCCGCTTCACGCTGGACACGAATGCGGGTCCGATTGCGGCGCGCGCGCTCGTCGTCGCGACGGGCGGGCTGTCGATTCCGAAAATCGGCGCCACGGATTTCGCTTATCGTCTGGCGAAGCAATTCGGCCACAAGCTGATCGATACGCGCCCCGCGCTCGTTCCGCTGACTTTTGCCGCCGCCGACTGGGAGCCGTTTTCGGCGCTGTCGGGCGTCTCGCTGGAAGTGCGGATCGCGACGGGGAACAAGAAGACGGGCGCCGAATTCGAAGAGGATTTGCTGCTCACGCACCGCGGGCTTTCCGGCCCTGGCGTGCTGCAGATTTCGAGCTACTGGCAGCCGGGCGAGCCGATCCACATCGATCTGCTGCCGAACCAGGATGCGGCTGCCGCGTTGCTCGAAGCGAAGACCGGGACCCGCCGCCAGATCGCGAATCTGTTGTCGGAATGGGTGCCGCAGCGGCTCGCCCACGTGTGGCTCGACACCCATCAGATTCCCGCCGAAGCGCGCGTGGCCGATCTGCCGGACAAGGCGCTACGGCGCATCGGCGAGGCGCTGTCGCGCTGGACGCTCACGCCCAACGGCACCGAAGGCTACCGCAAGGCCGAAGTGACGCGCGGCGGCGTCGACACCCGCGACCTTTCGTCGACGACGATGATGAGCGCCCGCGCGCCGGGCCTGTACTTCATCGGCGAGGCGGTGGACGTCACCGGCTGGCTCGGCGGCTACAATTTTCAGTGGGCCTGGGCGTCGGGCGTGGCGGCCGGCCAGGCTGCCGCGGAGTACGCTCGGGGGGCTTGACGGCGCAGTGGCTTTGTGTAAAAGCTCTGCTATACTCCTGAACCTTTACAAAGTTCCGTTATTGAAAAATGACGACCATCCGCGTAAAAGACAACGAGCCGTTTGAAGTCGCCATGCGCCGTTTCAAGCGCACCATGGAGAAAAGCGGGTTGCTGACGGAACTGCGGGCGCGCGAGTTTTACGAAAAGCCTACGGCTGAGCGCAAACGCAAGAAGGCCGCCGCGGTGAAGCGTCATTTCAAGCGTCTGCGCAGCCAGATGCTGCCAAAGAAGTTCTACTGATTCTGGTGTTGCCGCTGTTGCAGTCCAACGGAACAACGACAACGAACCGGTGACGGCGCAACCAGTGCCGTCACGGAAAACACGGTCTCTTCGGACCAGCCAGCAGGGTCGCATCCACTACGCACAATTGCGTCAACCCGCTTGAGGAAGCAGTCCCAAGCGGGCGTTTGTGTTCATGCGCTGCTTATGCGTGCTTGTGCGTGCTTGTGCGTATGTCCGACGCGGCCGGTTCTCAATTTTCAACGCATTCAGGTGAGTGATGAGCCTCAAAGACCGGATCAACGACGATATGAAAACCGCCATGCGGGCACGTGAGACCGAGCGTCTTGGCACGATCCGGCTGCTGCTCGCCGCGATCAAGCAACGCGAAGTCGACGAGCGTGTGACGCTGGACGACGCCGCGGTGACCGCTGTCATCGACAAGATGATCAAGCAGCGCAAGGACTCGATCAGCCAGTTCGAAGGCGCGGGCCGCACGGATCTCGCCGACAAGGAAAAGGCGGAGTTGGCCATTCTTTCGGCATACATGCCCGAGCAGATGTCCGAGGCGGAAATCGTCGCCGAGGTGCAGGCCGCCGTCGCGCAAACCGGTGCCGCCGGTCCGCAGGACATGGGCAAGGTAATGGGCGTGCTCAAGCCGAAGCTCGCGGGCCGTGCCGACATGACCGCCGTATCGGCTCAGGTCAAAGCCGCGCTCGCGAAGTAAGGCGAAAGCGCGGGCTGTGTGTGTGGTTCGCGTGCCCGCGGTTGAGCGTGGCGCGCGCCGCATCGGGTGTTTCAGGCAGTCATTCAGGCAGCGTCATCTACCTTGATTCCTCCGTCATTCCTGCAGGATCTGCTCAACCGCGTCGATATCGTCGACGTGGTGGGCCGGTACGTGCAGTTGAAGAAGGGCGGCGCGAACTTCATGGGGCTTTGCCCGTTTCACAACGAGAAAAGCCCGTCGTTCACCGTTAGTCCGACGAAGCAGTTCTATCACTGCTTCGGCTGCGGCGCCCACGGCACGGCGATCGGTTTCCTGATGGAACACGTCGGCGCCTCGTTTCCCGAAGCCGTCAACGAACTTGCGCAATCCGTCGGCCTGACAGTGCCGAACGAGCCTTCGCCCGGCTACGGAGGCGCAGGCGGCTCGGGCGGCGGCTATTCGCCGGCCGCTTCCAAAGCAGTCACCACCGCGCTTTCCGACGTCATGCAGACCGCCTGCGATTACTACCGCAAGCAACTGCGCGGCGCGCCGGTCGCGATCCAATATCTGAAGAAGCGCGGCCTGACCGGCGAGATCGCCGCGCGCTTTGGCCTCGGCTACGCGCCGGACGGCTGGCAGAACCTCGAAGCCGCGTTTCCGAACTATCGCGATGACTCGCTGGTCGAATCGGGTCTCGTGATCGTCAGCGAAAAATCGGACGCACAGGGTCAGAACCGGCGCTACGACCGCTTTCGCGAGCGGATCATGTTCCCGATACGCAATGTGAAGGGACAGGTGATCGGCTTCGGCGGCCGCGTGCTGGACGGCGGTGAGCCGAAATATTTGAATTCTCCGGAAACGCCGCTATTTAACAAAGGCAGCGAGTTATACGGCCTCTTCGAGGCGCGTCTCGCGATTCGGGAACAGGGCTACGTGCTGGTCGTCGAAGGCTATATGGACGTGGTCGCGCTGGCTCAATTGGGGTTCCAGAACGCGGTCGCCACGCTCGGCACGGCTTGCACGCCGGTCCATGTGCAGAAGCTGATGCGCCAGACCGACACGGTCATTTTCAGTTTCGACGGCGATTCGGCTGGGCGGCGCGCCGCGCGTCGCGCGCTGGACGCCTGCTTGCCGCATGCGGCGGACAACCGGACCATCCGCTTCCTGTTTCTGCCTGCGGAGCACGACCCGGACAGCTACGTGCGCGAATTCGGCACCGAGGCGTTCGCCGAGCAGGTCGAGCGTGCGATGCCGCTGTCGCAGTTCATGCTGAACGAAGTGCTCGCCGGCAAGGAACTGGATCAGCCCGAAGGCCGGGCGCGCGCGCTGTTCGACGCGAAGCCGCTGTTGCAGGCGCTGCCGGCCAATGCGTTGCGCGCGCAGATCATGCATATGTTCGCCGACCGGCTCGACGTGCCGTTCGACGAGGTGGCCGCGCTCTGCGAGGTCGATTCGCGCATCGCGGCGGCCGCGCGCCTCGCGCCGGCTCGCAAGGACCGGCGCAGCGTGACGGGCATCGAGGAAAAGACGCTGCGCAATCTTGTGATGTATCCGCGCACGGTCGCGGTGCTCGATGAAGAGGCCGAACAGGCGTTGCTGACCGTCACGCGGCACGGCGAGCTATTCGAGGAAGTGACGACGCACGCGCGCGCACTCGGCGATTCGGCGGAGTTCCAGTTGCTCTCCGACCTATTGCGAAACGGTGCAAACGCCCCAACTTTCGAGGAAATCTTTCGCAAAATTCTGGACTATGATGAAAATGTCCGGGATTTGTTGCTGAAGGACCCGGAAGATGCGACCGTCATCGAGGAGCGGCGCGAGCAGGAACGGATCGTCGGAGAGGAGTTGAAAGCGGCGATTCTGAAGATGCGTTACGACGCTTATTGCGATCGTCTCGAGCAGCTTTCGCGGCAATCCCGGCACACGCCGGAGGAGTTCGCGGAACTCGCGGAGCTTAATCGTAAGCGAGCTGACATGAAGCGCCAGCTCGGCTTGTAGGCGGAGCCGCAGAAGCCTGAGTGGTATAATAAAAGGTTTCCAGCGGTTTGTTTTTCAAGGGTTTTCCTAGCAAAGGCGAAAAGGCGATGCGATGGCAAAGACTACAGGTGGAAAGAGCAAAACAGGCCCACGCTCCACGGAGCAGACCGCAAAGGTCGCCTCGGCCAAGTTGGTTTCTTCTACCCGGAAGGTGTCTGCTGCCAGCGTGACACCGGCTGCCAGGAGAAAATCATCGACCACTTCGCCCGCGCAAGCGGAGCCGGCAGGCAAGGCAAAAGGAGTGGCAACGGCGGTCACGAAGACGGCGCAAGCCGTACCGCCTCCGGCTGCGAGGCGGCCGGGTGTCAGAAGCGCAAGGGAAGCGGCTGTCGCGCAGGACGATGCGGCAGTGCGCGAGACTCCAGTATCCACGGTTCAACCGGCTGTTGTCCACCAGCCGCGAGTCGAGACTACAGCCGGTACGGCGAACTCCATGACGAAAAAGCTGAATGAAGTACCCGTCGATGACGACGCAACCCAAAGCGAAGAAACCCCTGTGGCCGCTCCCGGCAAAGTGGAAAAGGCCAAGGCTCGCGACCGCCGTGCGAAAGAAAAGGCGCTGCTGAAAGACGCGTTTTCGTCGTCGCAGCCCGGCACGGTCGAGGAACTGGAAGAGCGTCGTTCGAAACTCCGCGCGCTGATCAAGCTCGGCAAGGAGCGCGGCTTCCTCACATACGCTGAAATCAACGATCACCTGCCGGACAACTTCACCGAGACCGAGGCGATCGAAGGCATCATCAGCACGTTTAACGACATGGGCGTGGCTGTCTACGAGCAGGCGCCCGATGCCGAAACGCTGCTGCTGAACGACAACGCTCCGGCCGCTTCGTCGGACGACGAAGTGGAAGAGGAAGCCGAAGTCGCGCTCTCCACCGTCGACTCCGAATTCGGCCGCACGACCGACCCCGTCCGCATGTACATGCGCGAAATGGGCACGGTCGAGCTGCTCACGCGTGAAGGCGAAATCGAGATTGCGAAGCGGATCGAAGACGGCCTGAAGCACATGGTGATGGCCATCTCCGCGTGCCCGACCACGATCGCCGACATTCTGGCCATGGCCGAGCGCGTCGCGAATGAGGAAATCCGCATCGACGAACTGGTCGACGGCCTGATCGACGCCGACGCGGAAGACGCGGACGGCTTCTCGGTGCAGGAAGCGGAAGCCATCGAGAGCGAAGAAGAGGAAGAAGAGGAAGAGGACGAAGAGGACGAGGAAGAAGACGACGGCACCGCGCAGGCCACGGCCAACGCAGCGCAAATGGAAGCGCTCAAGCGTGCGTCGCTCGAAAAATTTGCCCTCATCAGCGAATGGTTCGACAAGATGCGTCGCGCGTTCGAGAAGGAAGGCTACAAGTCCAAGTCCTATCTGAAGGCGCAGGAAACCATCCAGAACGAGCTAATGACGATCCGCTTCACCGCGCGTACCGTCGAGCGTCTGTGCGACACGTTGCGCGCGCAAGTGGATGAAGTGCGTCAGGTCGAGCGTCAGATTCTGCACACCGTCGTCGACAAGTGCGGCATGCCGCGCGCCGAATTTATCGCGCGTTTCCCGGGTAGCGAAACGGATCTCGAATGGGCCGACAAGATCGTCAGCGAAGGGCATCCGTATAGCGCGATCCTCACGCGGAACATTCCGGCCATTCGCGAGCAGCAACAACGTCTGCTGGATTTGCAGGCGCGTGTCGTGTTGCCGCTGAAGGACCTGAAGGAAACCAACCGGCAAATGGCGGCGGGCGAACTGAAGGCGCGTCAGGCCAAGCGCGAAATGACCGAGGCGAATTTGCGTCTCGTGATTTCGATTGCGAAGAAGTACACGAACCGCGGTCTGCAGTTCCTCGACCTGATTCAGGAAGGCAACATCGGCCTGATGAAGGCGGTGGACAAGTTCGAATATCGTCGTGGCTACAAGTTCTCCACGTATGCAACGTGGTGGATTCGCCAGGCCATTACGCGTTCGATCGCGGACCAGGCGCGCACCATCCGCATTCCGGTTCACATGATCGAGACGATCAACAAGATGAACCGCATCTCGCGTCAGATCTTGCAGGAAACCGGTCTCGAGCCGGACCCGGCAACGCTGGCCGAGAAGATGGAAATGCCGGAAGACAAGATCCGCAAGATCATGAAGATCGCGAAAGAGCCGATCTCCATGGAAACGCCGATTGGTGACGACGACGATTCGCATCTTGGCGACTTCATCGAAGACACGAACACGGTCGCGCCCGCAGACGCCGCGTTGCATGCAAGCATGCGCGATGTCGTGAAAGACGTGCTCGACTCGCTGACGCCGCGTGAAGCCAAGGTGTTGCGCATGCGTTTCGGTATCGAGATGAGCACTGACCACACGCTCGAGGAAGTCGGCAAGCAGTTCGACGTCACGCGTGAGCGGATTCGTCAGATCGAGGCGAAGGCGCTGCGCAAGCTGCGTCACCCGAGCCGGTCCGACAAGCTGAAGTCGTTCCTTGAAGGGAACTGATCGACGCGATTGTCTGAAGCGTTGTTAGCGGCACATGATGTCAAAGGGGCTTCCCGGTCGTTTCGCAAAAGCGAAGCGGTTGCGGAAGCCCCTTTTTCATGTAGTCGGCCAGTCAGAAGGCGGGCCGCACGCGAAGCCCTTCGTTGTTTGCATCCGATACGGTAAAATCCCGAGTTCTCAGGGCCTCTAGCTCATGCCTGGTTAGAGCAGCGGACTTAGCAAAGGCTCACCTAAACCATGCAGCTTGGCATGGTGAGTCGTGAATGGGTTGCCTTGGGGTAAGTTAGCTCTGCCCCCTGGTAGAACTGCTCAAATTCGGGGAAACCTCTGCTGCTCGCAGCGTGGCAATCCCGAGCGAAGCTCTCTTTGAGAGAACGTGTAGAGACTGAACGGGCAGGTCGTAAAGACAAGAGACAGTCCAGACCACAAACCCGAAAGGGGCGGCGAAAGCCGTAGCTGGGTAGCATAATCCGTTGGTGCCGTGTTCGACTCACGGGAGGCCCACCAAACATTTCGAAAGCCACTCATCGCGAGTGGCTTTTTTCTTGGTGCGTGCCTGCG
Source organism: Paraburkholderia sp. GV068 (assembly GCF_003058125.1). Taxonomy (NCBI): domain Bacteria; kingdom Pseudomonadati; phylum Pseudomonadota; class Betaproteobacteria; order Burkholderiales; family Burkholderiaceae; genus Paraburkholderia; species Paraburkholderia sp. GV068. The sequence goes on along the minus strand of NZ_QBUB01000016.1, from coordinate 10,335 downwards.
CGTTGCCGTCTACGCATTGAACAGTTCGCTGCGCGCGGCGTCGATGATCATCGCGACAGCCGGATGACTGATGCGGCGCTCGATCGAGATCGCGAAGAATTCCTCGACGATCGTATTGATCTGGCCGACCGTGGTCAGTTTGTGTTCCGCCTGCAACTGCGCCTCGAGCACGGTCGGCGCGAACAGCAGACCGCGTCCTTCGCGGCCGAACGCGAGGGCCATCGCGCCGTCATCGAATTCGCCGACGATCCGCGGTGAAATCGCGCGCGACGCGAGCCAATGATCCAGCTTGCGGCGCACCGCCGACTCCGTGCCGGGCAGCAGCAGCGGCAACTGACCGAGCGACAGCGGGAAGCGTTTGCGAACGCCCTGCAGCAGCGACTCGGCGCCAAAGCAGCTTAACGTCGAACGGCCGAGCCGGTGATTGAACGCCTTGATGTTGACGTCGGCGGGAATGGGCGCATCGGCGATGATCAGATCGAGCCGGTGCACGGCCAGTTGCGCGAGCAACGCATGCAGCTTGCCCTCGTGACAGATCACACGCAGCGACACCGGCGCGCTCAGCGCGGGTTCCAGCAGCCGGTAGGCGATCGCCTTCGGCACCGAGTCCGCGATGCCGACACGAAACCGCGATTGCGTGCCGACCTCTTTCTCGCGGCGCACCGCGCTTTCCAGTTCCGAACCCAGTGAAAAAATTTCGTCCGCATAGTCGAGCGCGAGCCGTCCCGCGTCGGTGAGTTCGAGCGTGCGTCCGCTCTTTCTGAACAGCTTCTTATCCAGCGCTTCTTCGAGGAGCTTGATCTGACCGCTCAGCGTTTGCGGCGTGACATGCAGTTGCTCGCCCGCGCGCACGATCCCGCCCGCGTGCGCCGCGACCCAGAAGTAATACAGATGCTTGAAGTTCACGCGTTCCTCCGTCGATTCAGCAACGTTACGGTTTTTACGAATGATCAGCAATAAAAATACGAATTTTCCGTCGTCTGGACTTCGGCTAGATTGAAGGCTCGCAGGTCGTACGTTGCAAATTGCCGGCAGACCAGCGGCAAACATGGCGACCGAAGAAAATTACCGTCCGTAAGCTAGTCGCGTGTGAAGACGACGCGCGAGGCGGGCGCCCCGGTTCATCAAGAGAGGTTTATATGCATACGCAAGCCATCAATCAGTTCCGCCGTGTCGCCAGTAAGGTGACGCGCGGCACCGCGACGCTCGGTCTCGCGGCCGTGCTGGCGCTCGGCGCGCTGGCGGCCAACGACGCCGAAGCGAAGCGCGTCGGCGGCAGTCAAAGCATCGGACGCCAGTCGCAGATGGCGTCGCCGTCCGCTCCGGCGCAACGAAGCCAGCAGGCTCAGCCGGCGCAGCAGGCCGCGCAGGCGCCGGCCGCGGCGCCCGCGCGCAACCGTTGGCTCGGTCCGCTGGCCGGTCTCGCCGCCGGCTTCGGCATCGCCGCGTTGCTGTCGTCGCTCGGACTGGGCGCGGGGCTCGCGCAAATGCTGTCGAACATGCTGCTGATCGGCCTCGTCGTGATGGCCGGCGTGATGCTGTTCCGCTTTATCGCTAATCGTCGTCGTCCGGATCTGGCTTATGGACAGGGCGCCGCGAGCCGGTCGCAGGGCAACGGTTCGCCGTTCCAGCACCCGAACCAGAACGGCCAGGCGCGGCCCGATACGAATTTTTTCGGCACGCAGCGCGCCGCGACGAATCCGGTCGCTGCAACGGGCGCATTCAGCGCGCCGTCGCAGCCGCTCGGGCTCGATCAGGCTGAACTGGTGACGTCGGCGAAAACCATGTTCATGCGTCTTCAACGTGCATGGGACGCCAACGAGCAGGGCGACCTGTTCGAGCTGACCACGCCTGAGATGTTCGCGCAGCTCAAGCGCGATCTGGAGGGCCGCGGCAGCCAGCCGAGCCGTACGGAGGTGCCGCAACTCGATGCGGAAGTGCTCGGTGTCGAAAGTACGGCAAACGAAACGTTCGTCAGCGTGCGCTTCTACGGCCAGATGCGTGAGGACGATGCACCGACCGCGCAACCGTTCCAGGAGGTCTGGAATATTGTCCGAAGCGCGCATACCGGAGATACGTGGCGACTCGCGGGCATTCAGCAACTGGATCGTTAAGCGAGCGAAGGAACTACGCCTGACCGGATGCAATCGGTCGGGCGTGTGTGCGAGAGGGCGTGCATCTTTTGGTGCGCGCCCTCGTCAAAAAAAGAACAACGTCAATCTATGCGCTACATGCGCGCCTCTCCTAATACACCGTTGTCGGCGGACCGCATCTGCCGCGGCATCGTCGGCAGCGGTCCCCACGGCACAACCTCTTTCCTCCGGCCGTAAAAACATTTTCTGCGTGCGGTTTTCGCCGCCTCAACGACGAGACACGCACCCGGTTACCGGCTAAGTTAACGTCGGCACCGAAAGACGCGCCCCCGCGTCGCGCCACGCAGAGGACGAGCGAATGCACACGGACACTTTGAGCTTCACAAAAACCAACGCCGGCGTGGACTGGGCACGCGTGCGCGAGTCATACCCGAAGCAGCATCCGCTGCTCAATCTGAACAACGCCGCCGTGAGTCCGCCGCCGCTGGTTGTCGAGCAGGCGGTCATCGACGCCTATCGCTTCGTCAGCAAAAATCCGGACGTCAACATGTGGACCGGTCTGGATGCGAAGCTGCCGGACATCAAGCGGCAGTTGGCTGCACTAGCCGATTGCGCCGCCGACGAAATCGCGCTCAACCGGAACGCAAGCGAAGGCCTGAGCGTGGCGATTTTCGGCATTCCGTTGTCGGCCGGCGAGCGGGTGCTCGTGTCTCCGTGGGACTACCCGAGCGCACTTGGCGGCTGGCAGCAGCGGCAGACGCGCGAGGGCATTGTTGTCGACACGGCCGCGTTCGATCCGCTTGCAAGCGACGACGAAATCGTCGCGGCGTACTCATCCGCGATGCGTTCCGGCACGCGCGCGCTTCACCTGACGCATATGCTTCACTGGACCGGCAGAGTGCTGCCTGTCGGCCGCTTGTGCGCGCTCGCGCGAGAGCGCGGCATCATCACCGTTGTCGATGCAGCGCAGTCGTTCGCGCAGATGCCGGTGAGCTTCCGCGAACTCGGCTGCGATTTCTTCGTCACGAGTTTGCATAAGTGGCTCGGCGCGCCCGTCGGCAATGGCATGCTGATCGTCAATCGACAGCGCATACGCGAGACCTGGCCGCTGCTCGCTCCGTTCGATGCCGCGCCGGATGCCATCGACAAATTCGATCACTGGAATCTCGGCACCTATAACTCGGCGCTGCAAGCGGGCATCGAACCGGCGATTCGCTTCCATCAGGCGATCGGCGCCGCCAACATTCATGCACGGCTCAGCGCGCTGACCCGTTACTGGGCAGCACGCGCCGCGGACATCGCCGGCTTACGCTTTCACACGCCGCTCGACACGGAAACGCTCGGCGCCGTGAGCCTCTTTTCTATCGAAGGCGTCGACGCCCTGCGCGTCGAGCGTACATTGCGGGAATCGTTCGCGATTCACGTCAAGTACCGTTGCGTCGGCGAGCTGCAAGGCCTGCGCGTGTCGCCGCATATCTACATGAACGAAGCGGACCTCGACATGTTCGTCGATGCCCTCCGCGCGGCCGTCAGGGACGCGCGCGCATAAATCGCCGCCTCGGCTAGCAGCAAACGGACGGGCGCTTTCGCGCCTCGTCCGCCATCGCCACCTTCCCCGCCATCGCCGAAAAACCACCGCGCTCGACGGTGTATACCCCATTGCCAGCATTTTTTTCGCATGAAACACTGCGACTATCTGCTGTGCCGGACACGATTCCGATATATCAGACGACCAACTTCAGCCGCGCGATCACTTCTGTCCCGCCGATAGCGGACATGCCGCGAAGACCATGCTGATCGCCGTTTCTTCCACGCACGAAGCTTCAACACCAGACCGGGATCGAAAATGAGATTTGTCAGGGAAAGCGCACGACTTGCCTCTTTGTTTGCCGCGGCCGCGTTGCTCACGCTCGTGGGCTGTACCAAGGTGACGCCGCCGGAACAAAGCGCCGGAGCCGATTCGACGCTCAAGCAGGTCTTGCAGCGCGGCACGCTGCGGGTCGGCGACTGCCTGACCTTCGCGCCGTTCGGCTTCTACAACAAGGACGGCCAACCCGACGGCTACGACGTCGACCTCGCGAAAGAACTGGCGAAGCAGATGGGCGTCAAGCTCGAGGTCGTCAACACGACGAGCGCGAACCGCATTCCGAACCTGCAAACGAGCAAGGTCGACGTGGTGTTCTGCAACTTCACGCGCAACCTGGAACGTGCGAAGGAAATCGCCTTCACGAATCCGTATGTGGTGGCGAGCGAGGCGCTGCTGGTCAAGAAAAGCAGCGGCATCAAGTCGATCAACGATATGGCCAATCGTACGATTGCGACAGTGAAGGGTTCGACGAACGGCGACGAAGTGCGCTCGCTGAACATGCAGGTCAAGATTCAGGAGTTCGACAGCTCGCAGGCCGCGATTCTCGCGGTGAAGCAGGGGCAGGCGGACGCGATGATCGAGGACAACAACTTTCTGGCCTATCAGGCATCGCTCGATTCGAATCTGACGGTCACCAACGAAGCGCTTGTGCCGCTGGAGTACAACGCGTTCGGCGTGAAGGCGGGCGATCAGGTGTGGCTCAATTACCTGAACCTGTTCCTCTTCAACATCAATGCGTCGAAACAGAATGCGCAGCTCTACAAGAAGTGGTTCGGAACAGAGCCGCGTTTTCCGCTGAATCCGCAGTACTGAATGCGCGCATGCAAGTTGTTGTTCAACGGACGGAGGAACCATGAGCTATGAATGGATAACCCTCGCGGGTTATTTGAACGATTTCGTTCGCGCGTCGTGGCTGACGCTCCAGGTCACGCTGCTGGCCTTCGTTCTGTCGATGGTGCTCGGCTTGCTGACCGCGCTGGCGAGCGCGTCGCGCGTGCGGCTGCTGAGAGGTATTGCGAGCGTTTATATCGAGGCGATCCGCAATACGCCCGTGCTATTACAGATATTCATCGTGTTCTTCGGGTTGCCGTCGCTCGGCATCACGCTCAACGCTTATACGGCCGGCGTAATCGCATTGGGTGTGAACGTCGGCGCCTATCTCGCCGAGGTATTTCGCGCCGGCATCCAGTCGGTGCCGCGCGGACAACTCGAGGCCGCGTCGATTCTCGGGCTCGAACGCTCGCAGATTTTCATGGAGGTTGTGTTGCCGCAGGCGGCGCGCGCGGTTTATCCGGCGATCGTCAACAACCTGATTCAGTTGCTGCTGGGCACGTCGCTTCTGTCGGCAATTGCGCTGCCTGAATTGAGCGGCACGGCGACTGTCATCAATGCTCGCACGCTGCTCTATATCCAGACGTTCACGATCACGCTGATTGCGTATCTGTTCCTTAGCAATGTGCTGTCGTGGGTCGCGGGCCAAATCGGCGTGCGCGTTTTTCATCCGCCGCTCGAAGTGAAGAAACGCACGCGGCGACTCTTTCTTGTCGCACGACAGGCCGATCGCACCTGAGCGCTGAAACCGGAGACCGAACATGTCGAGCGAATTGTTAATGACGAGCCTCGCCATCCTTTTTCAGGGATTGCTCGCGACACTGCTGTTGTCCGCGGCGGCGATTGTCGGCGGAACGTTGATCGGCCTGCTCGCAGCCGTGCTGCGTTCGTTCGGGCCGTGGGGCACGCCGACCGTCGCACGGCTCTATACCGAACTGTTTCGCGGCACGCCGGTGCTCATCACGCTGATGTTCATCTACTTCGGCGTGTCCTACTTCGGCTACGCGATCGATGTATTCGCCGCGGGCGTCGTCGGCTTAAGCGTTTATCAGGGCGCCTACATTGCCGAGGTATTCCGCTCGGGCATCGAAGCGGTGCCGAAAGGCCAATGGGAAGTCGCGCAGATTCTCGGGCTCAGCAAGACGCAGGCGTTCTTCTCGGTGATCTTGCCGCAGACGGGAAAGATCGTGATGCCGCCGCTTATCGGCCAGTACTTATCGCTGATCAAGGACACGTCGATTGTGAGCATGATCGGCATGTCGGAATTGATGCATGGCGGGCAGGCCATCGTCGACCGGATTGGCAAGCCGGTTGAGATTTATGGACTCGTTGCCGTGCTTTATTTCATCGTGTGCTTTCCACTATCGCAGTGGGTGCGCCACCATGACCGAAGAAGGAGCCTGCTGTCATGACCACAGTCACTACGTCGAAGCCGATTATCAAACTCACGGGCGTCGGCAAATCGTTCGGCGCCACGCAGGTCCTGAAGGAAATCGATCTCGACGTGCGGCCGGGCGAAGTACTCGTGCTGATCGGCGCATCGGGTTCCGGCAAGAGCACGGTGCTGCGCATCATGAGCGGCCTTGAAACAGCCGATGCGGGCGAAGTCTGGGTGAACGACGTGCCGCTTCACGATGCACGTCGCGCGAAGGAGATTCGCGGGCACGTCGGCATGGTGTTCCAGCAGTTCAATCTGTTTCCGCATAAGACCGCGCTCGGCAACGTGACGCTGGCGCTCATCAAGGCGCGCAAGATGAATGCGGCCGACGCGCGCAAGCGCGGCATGGAGGCGCTCGACAGAGTAGGTCTCGCGGACCGCGCCGAACACTATCCGAGCCAGCTCTCCGGCGGCCAGCAACAACGTGTGGCCATTGCAAGAGCGCTGGCCGTCGAACCGGGCATCATGTTCTTCGACGAAGCCACGTCCGCGCTCGACCCGGAGCTCGTCGGCGAAGTAACGGAAGTCATGCGCGGACTCGCGCGCGACGGGATGACGATGGTCGTCGTCACACATGAAATGGGTTTCGCGCGCAAAACGGCCGACCGTGTCGTGTTCATGGATAAAGGCGTGATCGCGGAGCAAGGTGCGCCTGAGCAGATCTTCGTGAATCCGCAGAACGAACGCACGCGGCAGTTCCTGCATCGCGTGCTCGACCATTGAGGGGCCGCACGGCGCATCGCCCGCCGCATGCCAGACTCGCGTCACATAACAGATACAGTGCGAACCCTATCGCTGACGGAGTTGAATGAATGTCTGCACCGGAATCAACCAGGGCCAGGGGAGTCGATCGCGTGATCGGCATTCTGAAGCAGTTGCATATTGCGCGGCGCCCGATGACGATGCGCGAGTTGATCGAAGCGACGGGCGCGCCGCGCTCGAGCATCTACGAACTGGTGACCATGCTCACGGAAGCGGGCTGGCTCGAGACAACGCCCGACGGCAGCGTGTTCTTCGGCCGCGAGATGCATTACTACGGGGCCGACTATGCGGTTCACAATGATCTGATCAGCCGCGCGCACCAGGCGATTCTCGGACTCGTGCGAACCCACGACGAGACCGCGCAGTTGTGCATGCTCGAAGGCAACAAGTACACGGTAGTGCTGTCGGAGAACAGCTCGCGGCCGTTCAATATCAGTTCCGACATTGGCGTGAAGGTGCCGATTCCGTGGACGGCGTCTGGACGCCTGCTGCTCGCTCATTTGCGTGCCGACGAAATTCGCAGCCTGATTCCAGACGATGACTTCGTGCTCGACAACGGCAGACGCATTGACTTCGACGATTTCGTTCATGACGTGCAGCGCGCCGCCGAACAGGGGTACTGCTGCACGGAAGGCTTGTCTCACACTTTCCGGCTCTGCATGGCCGCGCCGATACGCGATCGCACGGGTCTTCCCGTCGCGGCGCTGTGCTTCATGACGAGCCGCGATACCGATCCCGAGAAGCGCGCGACGATGCTTGAAGATCTGATCAGGTCGGCGAAGGCCTTGTCGCAACCTTATGTGCGGTTGTAGATCTCAGCGTGGTTCGAAGTGCAACGACATATGCACTTCGTCGTACCGCTTTCCTTCGACAATCATCGAGCCAGGCTCGAGTCCGAACTGTTTAAATCCGAGCGATGAATAAAGCCGGATAGCGACATCGTTGCATGCGTTGGCCGTGATGTTGACTTGCGTAATGCCAGGCACCGACTGCGCAAAACGGATCGCCTCGCTGACGAGGGCTCTGCTGACACCGCGGCCTCTTTGTTCCGGTGCGACGTAGACGCCCCAGACGAACGCCTTGTGGCGCAACTTGGTGTGGTTCTCGCGTCCGAGTCCTGCAATGCCTATTAGCTGCGTGTCGTGGAACGCGCCAAAAACTCCGTGGTCGTCCTGCTTCGTTAACTGCCTTTCGATGTCATCGGATGAACGATGCACTTCTTCTTCATAGCTCGACGCGAACGATGTGGGCGTCTCCTTCAGTCCTGAAAGACGCAGGGCTTGAAAGGTCAGCGCGTCGGATGGAACAAGTTGGCGAATGAGCAATTTGGCGGTCTCCGTGACGGGCGAAGAAGGTGTGGCAAAGCGCGGCTGTTGAGCGGAAGAAAAATCCTCGTTGAACTCGTCTTCGCCGTGAACTTCAGCGCTTACTTTAAAGGATCACGAGTAATCTGCCGAGAGCCAATGCGAGGCTTGCCATTTGATCCCTTGCATGGTGTGCACAGGCACTCAGGCACAATACGAGGCACGCGGCGACTGCGCGACGAACTGCGTTGTTCTTCATCTGGTTTCCAGGTAGTGGCAATGCGGCCGCGTTTCGAACCTTCGTTCAGGAGCCATTCAATGGAAACCAGCATCACAGTCATCGCAGCCGCGCTTGCCTTCGTGGGCGGTCACTTCGCACACACGTTGCTCGGTGGCCTGGTTGTGTGGCTTGCCGCTACGTGGGCGCATATTCCGCTTTCGGGCTTCGCGGCAGGCATCTGGCGCTGGCTTTGAGTCGGAAGCAAACATCGCTTCTAATGGTTACGATACATAGATGATTCGTCATCCGAACAGTTTAACGCGCGAGATATGCTGATCTCCTATTTCTCCAGCGGCGATGCGATTCGCAGTCGGCGCGTGAGCGACGTCGTGCTGTCGGGCGTCGTCGATATACCCATGCCCCCGCAGCGTGTGTTAATGGATTGGGAAAGAGAAACCTCGTCGCGCATGAACCTGGAACCTGGCGACGTCGAGGCGATGCCTTTCGCGCGAACGCGCGTGCGTTGGCCGGACTACCCGCGTTGCGTGCAGGCGATGTCGGACTGGACGCACTCACTCGGATTACCCGGCGTGCTGGCCTCGAGCGACGTAGCGTTGATGGCGTGCCGCGGCGCGAGGTATCACCACGACGCCGAGCAGTATGGCGGCGCGGCGTTCTGCAATCTCTTCCTCACCGAAGACCAGGGCTTCGACGTGCATTTCGCGGGCACAGGTCAGCGTATTCCGTTGACGCGCGGCACGGCGCTGATATTCGACACCGGCCAGCCTCATGGTGTAATCCGTCGCGACAGCAGCGGTTTTAATGCGAGCGACTTCACGCTGGATCAGCATTGCGTGCAGATGTTCCTGACGTGGGAGCTTCCTATCGAAGACGCGCATGTGGCGCGCGCGCTTCACATTGACTTCGACGTTGCTGCATTGCCCGCCTCGCATCCAGACACAGAGCAAGTGTTGCTGGACGGCCAACCGGTAGTCGTATGCGAGGAGTCTGGCCGCTGGCGCCGGGCCGACTGAACCGCGGCGCGATGCGCATGTCGTTGCACGGCCGCGCTCGCCTGTATCATGGCGGGCTTGCATCCGACCGCACGCTTGCGTCGATGGTCGGCGCAAAACGCATCTAGCAGCGGTGCCGCCACGCGGCGCACGCGCATTCTTTCACGACGACTCACAGGAACATCGCCATGACGGCCGCTACGCAATTCGATCAGGTTTCCGTTATCAAACGCGCCAACGTCTACTTCGACGGCAAATGCGTGTCGCACACCGTTCTGTTCGCCGACGGCTCACGCAAGACGCTCGGCGTGATCCTGCCGGGCACGCTGAACTTCGGCACCGACGCGCCGGAACTGATGGAAGTGCAGGCGGGCCAATGCCGCATCCGCCTCGAAGGCAGCGACGAGTGGAAAACCTATAGCGCGGGGGAGTCGTTTTCGGTGCCGGGCAAAAGCCGTTTCGACATCGACGTGATCGAGACGCTCGACTACGTTTGCAGCTATCTGTAAACGCAATCGAGCGACGTCATAGGGAAGAATGAAGATGCTGGAGTCCCGGAACAGGACTCCAGCCGACGCAGCGATGCGTGCGTCGATGTGTGCGTGTCAGACAGTGCGGCGAACCATCAATTCCTTGATCTTGCCAATCGCCTTCGTCGGGTTCAGTCCCTTCGGGCAGACGTCGACGCAGTTCATGATCGTGTGGCAACGGAACAGACGGTACGGATCTTCGAGGTTGTCGAGCCGCTCGCCGGTCGCCTCATCACGGCTATCCGCGATAAAACGATAAGCCTGCAACAGACCCGCC
>NZ_QBUB01000015.1:0-167365 GCF_003058125.1 Paraburkholderia sp. GV068 | reverse complement strand
GAGATCATCGCCGCTCAAAGCGGCCATTATCCCTTCGTCGAGGTGTATCAATTCCTCAGTGCCGACGGTGTATCAATTTACAGGTGCCGATGACACAAAGACGGCGGTGATGCCTGGAATGATCAATTGAATGAGTTGATTGGGCGTTATCTGAACGGACATTTAGCTCGTTCTCCGCTGCAGGCTACGACACCGACGTGCCTACGAGTTCGCGTTGCGAGTGTCGGATAGTATCAAGACTGCGGCATGGCAGGCACCGGGCGGCATCCCCTCTGGCGTCGATTTGCGCAACGTCTTACGAGCACAGAAGCGCGAAGCGACGCGGCAGAGCGCGGCGCTCGTTAAGCAGGCTGCTGCAGCGCATTTGCTGGACGAACAGGCGATCAGACTGAAAGATGCAGCCTCCGTGTTAAGGGTTACCTGTCCGGGGCCCGCAGTCGCAAGGGCGACGACGCGCGTAGAGGTCGAATTCTAAAGGCGCCGCAACCGTCGGGAGACATGCAAATGCGAAGGCAACCGTTCTATTCGTCGCCCCGCGGAGGGGCATAGCGGGGAATATCCGTCGATGCGGTCGACGGGACATGCACGATGCATCGATTGGTACCGGTTACGGTGAACGAAGGATGTTCTTCGCCATCCCGGGTCCCGGAGGAAACGCTCCGCTCGGATCTTAACTGTCCGCCGATGCAGCGACGCGGGAAGTGCATTTTCCCCGTACTTCGGGACAATCTCATAGAAGATTGATGACTCTTTCTGCGATGCAACTGCTGACCGATCAGCTTCCGCAGAGTGCAAAGCGCTGTGACGGCCTGAACGGGGGGTACACGACGACTACGCAGAACGTCGGCAGCGCGCTCACCACGGGCGGCAGCCTCACTACCGTTTCCGGGCATGACACAACGCTCGTCGATGCGACGGTGAAGGCGGGCGGAAATGTGACGATGCCGAGCGTGAACAACCTGCTGAGGAACGAGGGAGTCAGGCGGCGGCGAAGGTTACCTCTTTGCCGAATATGTCGCCGCAATTTCTTCCAGCCGATGTGACAGTTTCGTGAGCCACTCGCGTCGCTCTCTGTCGTAGTTATGCCGGTTATAGATACCGATGATTCCAGACTGGACATGGCCAAGCACGGCCTCGGCGATTTCGTTCGGACAACCAAGTGTAGCAAGGAGTGTGCGCGTAGTGCGTCGAAGATCGTGGGCTGACCAATGCGTCACAGGCAATCGCGGGCGATCATGGTTGGGTGCGATTTTGCAGTACGGCTGATGATAGTAGACGCCGTGCTGAACCACGGTCTGCTCCATCGCCTTCCCACGCGACGAAGGAAACAAGACAGTTCCCTTGGCCTGGTCGAGTCGTCGCCGCACAACCACTTCGGCGCGGCCCACGAGCGGCACACGCAGATCCGTTGCTCTTTCGTTATGAAGCCCCTTTGTCTTCTGTTTGGGAATCGTCCACCAAAGACCATCGCTTTCGTCCGCGATCTCGTTGCTCTCCATAGCGACAATCTCGCCCCCTCTCGTGCCAGTCCAGAGGTAGAGCGTCAATGCGTCAGCGACGGTCAGGCTGAAGTTCGGAAGCCATCGAATCAATGTGCCGAGTTCCTCTACCGAGAGCACCCTTTTCTGGGTTCCAGTATATTGGCCGTCGACCTTGCGCCCTTTGCTCTTCAATCGCCCTCTTAGAACTACCTTCCACCAGTTAGCGGTGTTTTCAGGAAGACGACCGGCATCGAGCGCGTAGTGCCAGGCACAGCCCAATTCCATGCGAAGGCGGGCTGCGAGCACTGGAGTGGACCGATATGATTCGAGCAGATCGAAAGCCTCGGCGCGCGTAATGGTAGTCGCAGCCCTATCCGCGATAGGCCCTAACATCGCTTTGAATATACGTGCGACCTCGACTGCACCTTTGGTCTTCCGGTTGACTTCTACATACCCTTCCAGATAGTCGCGGCACAACTGTCTGACGGTGTAATTGTCCGGTGATGGACGAGTAGCCTCTGCCTGCGTCATTCGGCGCAGTGCCGCAAGCTCGGCGCCCGAATCTCTCTCGACGCGGCTCTTCTCCCACGCAGCGATGGCTCCGGCAAACGACATTGCTGGCCATTCACCGAGCTTGACTTGCCGCATGCGGCTATCGACCGGTGACTTGTAGCGGTACGTCCACGATTTCCGGCTCGTAGACGCCTGCAGGCGTAGTCCGGGAAATCCATCGAAGGTCATGTGATCGCCGCTCGGCAGTCTGGCCGCGGCGCGTGCATCGAAGCGCATTCTTCCCTCGGCGTAGGTTTTTCTGAAGGAAGAATATCCGGCGTAGGTTTTCCTGGCAACGCCGAAAAAACCTACGCCAGCGTCGCAAGTGTAGACATGCGGAGACAAGTGCAGGTGACCCGACTAGAGTCCTCGATGCGGATAATTTTTATTTATTTTCAATCAGTTATGGACTACTTTGGCTCACCTTGGCCGACTGCGGACAGATATCAAATTGTCGCTATTCGTTCTCGTCGAAGTAATGCCCAAACTTCAACTGCTTCGTGCGGATATAGCGCTCGTTTTCCTCGCGCATCGGAATCGCGAGCGCGACGCGTTCGCACACCGGAATGCCGTGCTTGGACAGCGTGTCGAACTTCTCGGGATTGTTGCTCATCAGCCGGACCGAGGTGACTTTCAGCGTGCGTAAAATGCCCGCCGCCGAATCGTATTCGCGTGAGTCGTCCGGTAGGCCAAGATCGAGATTGGCCTCGACCGTGTCGCGCCCCTGCTCCTGCAGCGCATAAGCGCGAATCTTGTTCGAGAGGCCAATGCCGCGGCCTTCGTGGCCGCGCAGATAAAGCAGCACGCCGCAGCCTTCGGCGGCGATATAGCGCAGCGCGAGATCGAGTTGCTCGCCGCAATCGCAGCGATATGAGCCGAGCACGTCGCCCGTCAGGCATTCGGAGTGCAAACGGGTCAGCACCGACGACCTGTTCGCGACGTCGCCCATCACGAGCGCAAGATGTTCGGCGCCGCTGTCGACCACGCGAAACACATAAGAGGTGAACGTGCCGTAGCGCGTGGGAAGCGTGGCGGTGGCGTCGAGAACGACGCATTCGCCGTTGATTGCGCCGTCTGCCGCAGGCGACGGATCGTGAGACGTGAGCATGGCGTTAGACAGTGGTGCTGGACATGAACCCGATGAAACCGGGGATAAGGTACGGACAGGAGTTTACCGCTAATCGGCGCACCGCACCCGGATGCCCATGCATGGCGCACGGTTCTTGCACCACCAGAGCGCAAGCGCGAGACGCAACGCGCAATACGCTTCACGCGATCGCAAAGCGCGCGCAAAAGCGCGCGGCCGCCGCGCGCTACATGAATTGCGTGCGTTGCGCGCTCCAGGTATTCCCGGACACACTCGCTGGCGCGTCGCGCCTATACTGGAATCGCCTGTCACCGACAGCCCGCCGCGCCGGCGTGCTGCACTGCTGCACTGCGAAAGGGAGCCGCTCCATGACAACCGTTGCACAGCTGCTAAAAACCAAACCAAACACGACCGTTTATACGATCGGAGCCGACGACTCCGTCTATGAAGCGATCAGGCTGATGGCTGACAAAGGCATCGGCGCACTGGTCGTGACGGACGGCGACAGCATCGCGGGAATCATCACCGAACGCGACTATGCGCGCAAGGTCGTGCTGATGGACAGGTCGTCGAAGGCCACGCCGGTACGCGAGATCATGAGCAAGGCGGTGCGCTTCGTGCGCCCGGATCAAACCACCGACGACTGCATGGCGCTCATGACCGAGCGGCGCATGCGCCACTTGCCGGTGATCGAGAACGACAGGCTCATCGGCATGGTGTCGATTGGCGACCTCGTGAAGAACATCATCGCCGAGCAGCAGTTCACTATCCAGCAGCTCGAGTTCTACATCCACGGCGAGCGTCCCTGACGGGCCACGCTTCTCGCCTACCCGCCGGTTTTAGCCGCAAAAAAAGCCCAATCGCTGGACGGTTGGGCGAAGCTACCTTGCGGCAGCGGAGGTTCTCGCATTCTGGTCAGCCCATTTGAACAAGGGGCTATAGGGATCGTGTGTCTAGCGCCTGCTTCTGCAAGCGCCAAAGTACGCTCACGTATGCGCGCTGGGCGAACTGAGATCCGCATCGCTAGCTGCGGCGCGCCGCTTTTATCGCGGCGCGCTCGCTGCTATCGCAGATGACATTTCTACTGCCACCAGCGCAAACCAGCTACGAACTCAACTTCCGAAACTTAGTGGCCGAAACTTAGTTGCCGAAATACACCGACTTCGCGCCGGTCATCGACTCACGCACGCCGCCCGATTGCGACGAGCCGCTCGTCGTGCCGCCATAGCCGCTCGTGTCCGCGACCGGCAACTGCGTTTGCGCGACTGCCGGGTTTTGCTCCTGCACGCGGCGTTCCGCGGCCTGAATGTCGGCCGGATAGTACGGGTCGTTGCTGACCGACGGGTTGTAACCCGCGCGCTCCAACTGAATCAGTTCGTTGCGCACTTCGGCGCGCGTGACCGGTTGCTGGCTCGACTGCGCGAACGACGCGACCGGAGCGGCGAGAACGGCTGCAATGGCGACTGCCTTGATAAGCGATTTCATGATTATTACCTCCAGACCTGGTTTTATTTGCCGCGCTTGCCACACCATGTGGAAGCGAGTGATTCCAGTCTAGTCATCGATTCACCAAGGGAAAACACCTATTTGTGAGATACATAATTGTCGTCACTGAAAAAGTGCGGCGAAGTTTCCGGCGATAGCAATGCGCCGCGCATCGACCGCGTAATAATTGGGCAGCGCGTAGCCGCGTGTAGCCTTCGCTTTGGAACAAGCGCGCCGACGTGCAGACCTTGCCGCAACGGCTTTGCACGCGGTCAGATTTGCGGACCGTCGCCGAGGTCCGCGTGTGGCGCAACCAGCAGCTTGCGCGGTCCGCTCACGAACGCGCTGCCGGGCTCGAAAAAGCGCAAC
The DNA here is from genome assembly GCF_003058125.1 of Paraburkholderia sp. GV068. Taxonomy (NCBI): domain Bacteria; kingdom Pseudomonadati; phylum Pseudomonadota; class Betaproteobacteria; order Burkholderiales; family Burkholderiaceae; genus Paraburkholderia; species Paraburkholderia sp. GV068. The sequence goes on along the minus strand of NZ_QBUB01000015.1, from coordinate 162,391 downwards.
GGCCGATGCATCTCGCGCGACAGGCCAATGCGCGTCGTCACGCCGACCGGCACGTCGCCTGTCTCGATGACGCCGATCCACAAATCGCGGCCGGTGCACAAATCGCGGCCGTCGAACGACTGACCGATGCCGAGCGCCACAGTCAGCCGGCCGGGCCCGCGCGCGAGATCGCGCAGCGGCACGCCGGGACGGCGCGCTTCCATCAGCGGCAGACCTTCGAGCGGCTCGATCGCGCGGATCAGAATGCCGGCGCCTACGTCCTCCGCTTCGGCGGACATGTTGAGCATGTACGAGAGACCATAGGTGAGCCGGACGTACGCATAGCCGGGCGCGAGGAACATCGAGCCGTTGTGCGGACGCCGTCCGATAAACGCATGGCTCGTCGAATCGCCCACCGGATACGCCTCCGTCTCGACGATGCGGCCGCTCATGCGCCCTTCCGGCACGTCGTGAACGAGATACTTGCCGATCATGAAGCGCGCGAGTTGCGTCGCGCCGACGGGCAAATCGTCACGCGACAAGGGGATGATGGGAAGCGACGGTTTGCGCATGCATTGGGCCTTTGTCTTTGCGTCGGTTTTGGCGTCGAGTTTTACGTCGGAGGGTGCATCGGTGGGTGCGTTCATTTATGCCCCGATTCGCGCATCTTGCGCAAGCACCGGGCAGCAAGCTGCCATCTCAGAGCGCCAGACCGTGCAGTCACACATCGCGGCTCATCGTCGCGAGCGTTGTAGCGACGCCTCACTTCCAGGCAGCGGCAGCCTCATTCTGGAACCAATTGGAGTATCGTGTCCTTCGGCCCGCAGTGCGCCTCGCCGGCCGCGCGCTTCGGCCGCATCCGCAGCATCCAGCAGTCTCTGTCAACCTGAAGCATCCGCAAGACCCGCAGCAACGTCCTTTCCGTTCCATTGCGCTTTACCGTAGTCCAGCACACGTTCCCGCAAGGGGACGAATTATTCACGACAAGGAGAAATTCGCATGAAAGCATCCACGGCAATGAAGTTGGTCGGCGGCGCGCTGATCGTACTGGCATCGCTCAACGCATCCGCGCAAAGCAGCGACGCGGCGGCCGCACCGGCAGCGGCGGCATCATCGTCGGCGACAACCGGCAAGCAGGCCAAGGCCGCCAACCGCGCGCTCGGGCGCAAGGTGCGCAGCGCGCTCGCCAAGACCAAGGGCGTCAGCGTCGCGAACATCAACGTCCGTGCACGCGGCGGCGCTGTGACGCTGGCCGGCACGGTGCCGGACCAGTCGCAAGTCGACCTCGCCACGCAAGCGGCGCAAGGCGTGGCAGGCGTGACGTCGGTCAAGAACGCACTGACGGTTCGGCCGGTCGGGCAGTAAGGCTCGGGCCGGCGCGTGATCGCGCCGGCAGTCGCATGGTCGGATGCCCACGTCCGGTTGCAAGGACGTTGGCATCCGCCAGACCTGAAGCCTCGATTGCATCGCCCGCGTTTTTAGAATCGCATGCTGTTCCGCGGGCCGGGAACACTCACAGAAGTCACAGAAATCACCGAAGTCACAGACCAACCAGCCGATGACCATGTCCGCAACCGTCTTGCCCCGCTGGACTCTGGCCGTGCCGTTCGTCGCGTGGATCGTGCTCGGCGCGTCCTACGCGTTGCCGGGCAACGGGCTGCTGCTCGCGCTGGTGGGCATCGCGCTGTGCGCGGCGGTATTCGCGGCCGTGCATCACGCGGAAGTGGTCGCGCATCAGGTCGGCGAACCCTTCGGCACGCTGGTGCTCGCGATCGCGGTGACCGTGATCGAGGTCGCGCTGATCGTGTCGGTCATGCTGACAGCCGGTCCCGAGAAAGCGGGCCTCGCGCGCGATACGGTGTTCGCCGCCGTCATGATCGTATGCAACGGAATCGTCGGGATGTGCCTGCTGGTGGGCGGCATTCGCCATCGCGAGCAGGATTTTCAGATTCGCGGCGCGGCTGCGGCGCTCGCGGTGCTCGCGTCGTTATCGGTGCTGACGCTCGTCATGCCCAACTACACGACGACCAACGTCGGCCCCATGCTGTCGTCGTCGCAACTGGCGTTCGCGGGCGTGTCGTCGCTGGTGTTGTACGGCGTGTTCGTGTTCGTGCAGACGGTCCGGCATCGCGACTATTTTCTCGCCGACGTGTCCGACGAAGACGTGCATGCCGCGCCGCCTGGCGCACGGCTCGCGCTGACGAGCGGCGGCTTGCTGCTGGTGTGCCTCGTCGCCGTCGTGCTGCTCGCCAAAGTGCTGTCGCCGGTTGTCGAGACGGCCGTTGAAAACGCGGGCGCACCGGCGGCGGTGGTCGGCATCGTGATCGCCGCGCTGGTGCTGCTGCCCGAAGGTCTCGCCGCGGTGCGCGCGGCGCGCGCCGACCGCTTGCAGAACAGCCTGAATCTCGCGCTCGGCTCGGCGCTCGCCAGCATCGGCTTGACGATTCCGACGGTGGCCGCCGTGTTTCTGACGACGGGGCAACCGCTCGTGCTCGGCATCAACGGCAAGGAAACGGTATTGTTGGTGCTCACGCTGCTGGTCAGCACGCTGACGATCAGCACCGGCCGCACGACGATCCTGCAAGGCGCCGTGCATCTGTCGCTGTTCGCCGCCTACCTGTTTTTATCGTTCGCGCCCTGACACACGCCGTCGCGCGACGGCGCCCTCGCCTACTCTTCCCAATGCGCCGCGATCCAGTCGCGAAACAGACTCAGCTTGTGCTGATGCGCGACTGAATCCGGATAGACGAAGTAGTAGCGCCAGCCGGTCTTCAGCACCGTATCGAACGGCCGCACGAGACGCCGCGCGGCCACGTCCTCGTCGATCAGCGCGAGGTCACTGATCGCCACGCCGAAGCCTTGCAACGCCGCGTTGGTCGCCATGTCGAGCGTGTCGAAGCTCGGGCCGTGCTCGGCGTCGATCGCGCGCGCGTCGGCCGGGTCAGCTTCGGCGACCCGCGCAAGCCACATCTTCCAGTCGCGATGATCGCGCGTCGGATGCAGCAGCGTATGGCGCGCGAGATCCGCGACCGATGCCAGCGGCTTGTCCTTCAGCAGATCGGGCGCGCACACCGGCGTTAGACGCTCCTCGAAGAGCGGCACGGATTGCACGTCCGCACCCGGCGACGATCCGTAAATGATCGCCGCGTCGAACGGTTCGAGCTGGAAGTCGACGTCGTGCTGCCACGTCGTGGTGATCTGCACATGCAGGTCGGGATACTCGGTCTGAAAGCGCATGATCTTCGGCAGCATCCAGCGCATCACGCAGGTCGGCACCTTCAGCGCGAGGTCGGTGCGCTGCCGCGTGAGCCGCAGCGAAATCTCTTCGATACGCGCAAAGCTTTCCTTGACCGCGGGCAGCAGCAACTCGCCTTCGGCGGTGAGCGTGAGGCCCTTCGCGTGACGCTTGAACAGCGGAAACTTGTAGTAGTCCTCGAGCGCGATGATCTGCCGGCTCACCGCGCCCTGCGTGAGACACAGATGATCGGCCGCGCGCGTGAAGCTGCGATGGCGCGCGACGGTTTCGAAAATTTGCAGCGCGTTGAGCGGCGGAAGACGTCGCATCGACATATCGGGATCAGAAAAAGTCATTGAGGCGGCGCGGCGAACTGCTGTCGGGACACGCCTTCCAACCCCACAGGATACGCGATCGCGCGTCGCGCCACGAGTTGCGGCGGACCCTGGCTGCATGCACTGCGCTCATACGTCCAACGATTCATCGCGCCGCGCGCGTCGCCGCGCAACAGCCGGCGGGCGATGCGGCAAGCATGAGCTTACGTCATGGCCTCCATGCGCATATTTCGTTTGTTGAGGGATTTTGGCAAACCTAGAGTCCACTTCATCCTTCCACCTCATCCATCTCACTCCAATAAGCGTTTTTCGACAGAGGACACACCATGAACCAGCACCAGCCCGTTCAATCGACCGCCCGCCGCGTGTTCGCTACACTTGCCGCGGCTCTCGCGTTCACCGCCGCGGGCGCGCTCAGCGCGTTCTCGCCCGCCGCGCATGCCGATGCGCTCGACAACATCGCGAAGACAGGCACGGTGCGCATCGGCGTGTTCATGGACTATCCGCCGTTCGGCTCGATCGGTCCGGACATGAAGCCGATGGGGTACGACATCGACGTCGCCAATCTGATCGGCCGGGCGCTTAACGCCAAGGTCGAACTCGTGCAGGTGACGGGCGACAACCGCATGGCCTATCTCGCGGACCACAAGACCGACATGCTGCTGTCGGTCGGCCAGACGCCGGAACGCGAGAAGGTGATCGACTTCTCGAAGCCCTACGCGCCGTACTACCTGGCCGTGTTCGGCCCGAAAGCGCTGCCCGTGAAGAACGCCGCCGACCTCGCCGGCAAGTCGATTTCGGTCGCGCGCGGCACGCTGGAAGACCTGAGCGTGACGAAAATCGCGCCGCCCAGCGCGAACATCAAACGTTTCGACGATCCCAACGGAGCAATTTCGGCGTTTATTTCTGGTCAGGTACAGTTGATGGTGGTCGGCAACGACGTCGGCGCCACGATTCTCGCGCGTCATCCCGCGAACGATCCCGAGCAGAAGTTTTCGTTGTTCAGCTCGCCGGATCACGTCGGTTTGAACAAGAACGAGCCGCGTCTGAAGCAGAAAGTCGACGAAACCATCGCCAAGGCTCGCAGCGACGGCACCATGAACGCGATCTCGCAGAAATGGCTGCGCACGCCGCTGCCCGCCGATCTCTGAATTTACCGCCCGGAGTTTGACCTCACGATGAGCGCCACGCCATGACCTATGCGTTCGATTTCAGCGGCTTCGGCCTTTATGCGGGCATGCTCGCGCGCGGCGTCGCGGTCACCCTGGGGCTGACCGCGATCTCGACGTTGCTCGGCGCGCTCGTCGGCATCGCCGGCGCGAGCGTCGCGGTGGCCGGGCCGAAGTGGGCGCGCTGGGTCGTAGCGAGCTACGTCGAACTGATTCGCAACACACCGTTCATCGTGCAACTGTTTTTTGTGTTCTTCGGCCTGCCGACGCTCGGCATTCATATCGACGAAATGCAGGCCGCGATTCTGGCGATGACAGTGAACCTCGGCGCCTATGCGATCGAGATCGTGCGCGCGGGCATCGATTCGATCTCGCGCGGCCAGGTACAGGCGGCGCAGGCGCTCGGCCTGCATGGACGCCAGGTGTTTCGCTATATCGTGCTGCCGCAGGCGCTCGCCAATGTGTTCCCCGCGCTGCTGAGCCAGGTGCTGATCGTGATGCTCGGCTCGGCGGTCGTGTCGCAAATCTCCGTGCCGGACCTCACGTACGCGGCCAACTTTGTCCAGTCGCGCAACTTCCGCTCGTTCGAGAGCTACCTGATCATCACGGCGACGTATCTGCTGCTGTCAATCGTGCTGCGGCAAATCCTCAACCGGTTCGGACGCGGTCTGTTCGCGGGGCGCGCGGCGCGCGGCTCGGACAGCGCGCCTCGCGCCTGGCGCAGCCGCCTGATGTGGCGCGCCGCCCGCACTGTGCCGACGGAGCGCTGATCATGGTCGAATTCACGCTGTGGGACATCGCCCGTAATCTGCTGCTCGCCGCGCGCTGGACCGTGCTGCTCTCGCTGATCGCTTTCGTCGGCGGCGGCGTCTTCGGATTGATCCTGCTCGCGATGCGCGTGTCGCCGATCGCCTGGCTGCGCCGCATCGTCGTGCTGTATGTGGAAGTGTTCCAGGGCACGCCGCTGCTGATGCAACTGTTTCTCGCGTTCTTCGGCTTGCCGCTGGTGGGCGTGGACGTGTCGCCGTGGGTCGCGGCGACCGTCACGTTGACGCTGTACACGAGCGCGTATCTGGTCGACATCTGGCGTGGCTGCGTGGAAGCGGTGCCGCGCGGTCAATGGGCCGCGGGCGCGAGTCTCGGCATGACGTTCGCGCAGCAATTGCGCTATATCGTCTGGCCGCAAGCGCTCAAAATCGCAGTCGCGCCGACGGTCGGTTTTCTCGTGCAGGTGGTCAAGAGCACGGCGCTCGCGTCGATCATCGGCTTCACGGAATTGACGAAGACCGGCACGATGATCACGAACGCGGCGTTCCGACCGTTCCCAATCTACGGCATGGTGGCCATGATCTACTTCGCGATGTGTTTTCCGTTGACGTGGTATGCGCGTGTGCTCGAAAAGCGCAACAAGGTTGGTCAACACCGTTAGCCGCGTCTTTGCAAGCGACACAACAAAAAGCGTCAACCGCCGAAAGACGGTTGACGCTTTTTTCATGCTCGGCCGGTTTGAGTAACTACTGCTAGCGGGCCGCTTGAGTCGACTTGCGCAGCTTCGTGACATCGGCTGCGGTCACGGCCGGCGCGCCGTTGTTCCAGCCGGCGCGCACGAACGTCAACACGTCGGCGATCTGCTGGTCGGTCAGCACCGGTGCGTACTTCGGCATCGGATACGGCGCGGGAATGCCGCCGATCACGAGGTCTTCGGTGCCGTTCAGCGTCACGTTAATGAGCGACGACGCGTCCTTCTCCAGCACGTTCGGATTGCCGGCCAGCGGCGCGAGCATCGGCGCGAAACCGCGTCCGTCGACGCCGTGGCAATGCATGCAATACGCGGTGTAGACGCGCGCACCGGCGTCGTTCGCGGGACGGTTCAGCGACACCTTCGTCGCCTGCGGATCGTACGTGTAAGGCGGCGCGCCGTTGCCGCCCGCCGGCGGCAGCGATTTCAGATACGTCGTCATGGCCGCGATGTCGGTATCGTTCAACGCCTGCGTGCTGTTGTTGATCACGCTCGTCATCGAGCCGAACGCCGTAGCGTGACGATTCGCGCCGGTCTTCAGGAACGCCTGCAAGTCCTGATCGTTCCAGCGTCCCAGGCCGACGTTATGCTCGCCGGTCAGGTTGGTCGCGAACCAGCCGTCGAGCAGGCTGCCGGTGAGAAACGCGCTGCCGCTTTCGTCGAGCGCCTTCTCCTGGAACGCGATGCCGCGCGGCGTGTGACACGAGCCGCAGTGGCCGAGGCCCTGGATCAGATACGCGCCGCGATTCCATGCGACGTCCTTGCCCGGCTTGTTCTGATACACGCCTTTCTCGAGGAACACCATGTTCCAGAGCTTCAACGGCCAGCGCATGTTCATCGGCCATGCGATGTCGGCCTCGCGATTCGCCTGCTGCACTGGCGCAACACCGCTCATGAAGTACGCGTACAGCGCCTTCATGTCGTCGTCGTTGACCTTGGCATACGACGGATACGGCATCGCCGGATACAGGTTGTGCCCGTCTTTCGCGACGCCTTCGCGCATCGCCCGCGCAAAGTCCTGTTCCGTATAGCCGCCGATGCCGGTTTGCGAGTCCGGCGTGATGTTGGTCGTGTAGATCTGACCCATCGGCGTGTTCATCGGCAGGCCGCCCGCGAACGGCTTGCCCTTCGGCGCCGTGTGGCAGGCGGCGCAGTCGCCGGCCTTCGCGAGATAAGCGCCGCGCTGCACGAGCGCGGGATCGAAAGCGGATGATGTTGCCGCTGCTGCCGCCGATGCCTGCATCAGCAACGGCAGCGCCACGCTCAGTGCCGCGCCGAAACCCTTGAGTATGCTTTTCATGTCGGGCTCCCGTTAAGCGGTTTGCAACTGGCTGCCGACCGGCAAATGCCGCAACCGCTTGCCGGTGGCCGCGAAGATCGCGTTGGTCAGCGCCGGCGCGAGCGCCGCCGTGCCAGGCTCGCCGATGCCGCCGGGCGCCTCGCTGCTCTTCACGATATGCACGTCGATAGGCGGCGTCTGGTCGATCCGCAGCATCCGGTAGTCGGTGAAGTTGTTCTGCTGCACGCGGCCGTCCTTGATCGTGATCTCGCTGTAGAGCGCGCCCGTAATGCCGAAAATGATGCCGCCCTGCACCTGCGCCTCCACCGTGTTCGGATTGACGACCATGCCGCAATCGACCGCGCAAACCACGCGCTTGACCGCCACCTCGCCCTGCTCCACGGCGACATCGACGATGATCGCGAAGTAGCTGCCGAACGCATGCATGACCGACACGCCGCGCCCTTGCCCCTTCGGCACCGCGCTGCCCCAGTCGGCCGCCTGCGCCGCGACGTTGAGCACGTTCAGCGCGCGCGGCGTCTTGCCGAGCAGATCGCGCCGGTATTTGACGGGATCGACCTTCGCCTCGGCCGCGAGTTCGTCGATGAAACTCTCCACCACGAACGTGCTGCGGGTGGGACCGACGCCGCGCCAGAACGCGGTGGGAATAGCGTGCGGTTCCTGGCGCACGTAGTCGACGAGCTGGTTCGGCAAGTCGTACGGCAGGTCCGACGCGACCTCGACCGCGTCGGGGTCTAGCCCGTTCTTGAACGCGGGCGGCGCGAAACGCGCGAGGATCGACGAGCCGACGATCCGGTGCTGCCACGCGAGCGGCTTGCCGTTCGCGTCGAGACCGGCGGAGATCTTGTCGTAGTAATACGGGCGGTACATGTCGTGCTGAATGTCTTCTTCGCGCGTCCACAGCACCTTCACGGGTGTCGACACCTGCTTCGCGATCTTCACTGCCTGCGTGACCATGTCGAATTCGAGCCGCCGCCCGAAGCCGCCGCCGATCAGATGGTTATGCACGATGATCTTGTCGGCGGGCAAGCCGGTGACGGCCATCGCCGCGTCGCGCACGCGCGTCGGCACCTGCGAGCCAAGCCAGACTTCGCAACTGTCCGCGCGCACATGGACCGTGCAATTGATCGGCTCCATCGTCGCGTGCGCGAGAAACGGCTGCTGGTAGATCGCATCGACACGCGTCTTCGCGTTCGAAAACGCGTGCACCACGTCGCCGTCCTTGCGCGCGACCGCGCCATTGCGTTGCGACGCGTTGGCCAGATCGTCGACGATCTGCTTCATCGACAACTTCGCGTCCGCGCCTTCGTTCCACTTGATGTCGAGCGCCTGCAACCCGCGTTTGGCGGCCCACGTGTGATCGCCGATCACGGCCACCGCGTTGTCGATCTTCACCACCTGACGCACGCCGGGAATCTTCTTCGCGTTGGTATCGTCGACGCTTGCGAGCGTGCCGCCGAACACGGGACAGTTCGCGATGGCCGCGTAGACCATGTCGGGCACACGCACGTCGAGGCCGAACATCGCCGTGCCGTCCACTTTCTCCGGCGAATCGAGCCGCTTGACTGCCGTGCCGATGATCTTGAAGTCTTTCGGGTTCTTCAGCGGCACGTTCTGCGGCGCGGGCAGTTTGGCAGCCGCCTCGACCAGTTGACCATAGCCGATGCTGCGATTGCTCGCCGCGTGGATGACCTGGCCGGCCTGCGCATGACAGCTCGCGGCGTCGACCTGCCATTGCTGCGCGGCCGCGCTCACGAGCAGCGTGCGCGCGGTCGCGCCGGCGCGGCGCATCGGCTCCCATGCATAGCGGATCGACGTCGAACCGCCGGTGAGCTGGCCGCCGAGCAGCGGGTCCGTGAAAAGCTTTTCGTCCGGCGGCGCGTGGTCGAGCGTGACCGTGTCGAGCGGCACTTCGAGTTCTTCTGCGATCAGCATCGGAATCGACGTGTACACGCCCTGGCCCATCTCGACCTTTGGAATCACCAGCGTGACCTTGCCTGCCGTGTCGATCTGGATGAACGCGTTCGGTGCGAACACGCCGTTCTGCGGCGCTTCGTTTGCGTCGCCGCCGATCACCGACTTACCGGCCTTCTGATCCTGACTGACGGCCGGCAGACTGAAGCCGAGCAGCAGACCGCCGCCCGCCGCCGCGCCGACGCTCACGCCGAACTTGAGGAACGTGCGGCGCGACACGCCGCGCGCTTCATCGGCTTCGGCTTGCGGGCGCTTCGCGCCTTTGTATGCATCGAGCAATCCCTGGGACATGTCAGACTCCCTTCGCCGCGTGCTTGATCGCCGCGCGAATGCGGTTGTAGGTGCCGCAGCGGCAGATGTTGCCGGCCATCGCGGCGTCGATGTCCGCATCGCTCGGATTGGGATTGCTTGCGATCAGCGAGGCCGCCGACATCACCTGTCCCGACTGGCAATAACCGCATTGCACGACGTCCAGTTGACGCCATGCCTGCTGCACTTTCTGGCCGGCCGGCGTGTTGCCGACCGCTTCGATCGTCGTGATCTTCTTGTCGCCGACAGCCGCCGCGGGCAACACGCACGAACGCACCGCCACGCCGTCGAGATGAACCGTGCACGCGCCGCATTGAGCGATGCCGCAGCCGAACTTCGTCCCGGTCAGGCCGACGAGATCGCGCAGGACCCACAACAGAGGCATGTCAGGCGGCGCATCGACGGTATGCGTTTCGCCGTTGATATTGAACGTTGTCATGAGCGGTTCCTTGTCGAGTTATGTTTTATCAGCCTGTTTAGAACGGGACGCCGATCAAAACGCAACGACTTGCCGCGTTTATTCGAGAGCCCGGACTAATGCGCAATGCCGATGCGCGGCTTCGCCAATGCGTCGCCGCACGACTTCGGACCAGGCATTGCGCGAGTGTGCTGTGAGGGTCCGGCGATTGTAGCCGTGCATTAAGAAATTCGCCTGCACCCCGGCATGCGCCGTTGCGAAGGCGCCGAAGGCGGTTCGTCGCCCGCAATTTTGCTAGCATGACGCGACTGCACTGACTATCTGACTATCCGAAGGAGACGCATCATGAACGACCCGCAATGCACCCAATTCCTCTCGGACATCCGCAAGCCGCTGCTCGCGCTGCATAAGGCGATACTCGATCACGAACGCGCGGCCTATGAAAAAGAATTCGGCCCGGTCACGCCGGCGGCTTTTCTGCAGGTGCTGATCAACGGTTCCGGGTTTCGCTGGCTGACGCCGCTGTCCACCATCATTGCGAACGTGGACGAGATACTCGACGACAAGGAAGCCGATGCCGCCGACCGCCTCGCCGCGGTCGAAGCCGTCACCGGTCTCTTTTCCGCCGATCAGCCGAACAACAGTTTTCTGCCGCGTTATCTGCCGCTGCTGCAGGCCGATCCGGGCATCCTCCATCTGCATGGTCAGGTCTCGCAGGTGTTGCGCGGGGCGCAGACGAAGTAGGTCTGAGTCGAGCGCGCTGCGTTTGGGCTCCCGGATTTCCTCACCGTTAAATGTGGGTGAGTCTGCGGAATTTGCGGCGATGAGGCGTCGCGGTTTAGGCGCGACCTTGATTGCTGTATAGAGGATTACCAGGCTTTCTTCAATGTGCACGTGGAAAATCGCTGTATTTGAAGGTGATTCGTGCGCGATTCGTAAGGATCATCGACGCTGCGTGTTCGTATGAGCATGCGGCGTGAGCGCGTCGAAGCATGGCATCGGCTGAATTGCCTGGTTTTGCTGAACAAATCAATGGTGAGCTTTTGCGGGAGGTGACTGGGCGTTCCATTGTCCTTGGTGCGTCCTGCAGCCAATCACAAGCCCTGTTAAGGTAAGCGGACCTCGTCACCACCGATCACCGCCATGACCGACTGGCCGCTTCCCGAGACCTACACGTTCCGCGATCAAACCGTGCGCTTCAATGTGACGGGCACCGGGCCACCGCTCGTACTCGTGCACGGCACGCCGTTCTCATCGTACGTGTGGCATCGCATCGCGCCGCATCTGGCGCAGATTCGCACGGTGCACTATTACGATCTGCTCGGCTACGGTCAGTCGGAGATGCGTGACGGCCAGGACGTGTCGCTTGGCGTCCAGAACGCCTTGCTCGCCGCGTTGCTCGCGCATTGGCAATTGAAGAGCCCGGATGTGATCGCGCATGACTTCGGCGGAGCGACTTCGTTGCGCGCGCATCTTATCGACGGTTGCGACTATCGCAGCCTGACGCTGATCGATCCGGTCGCGCTGGCGCCGTGGGGCTCGCCGTTCGTGCAGCATGTGCGCCGTCACGGCGATGCGTTCGCCGGTTTGCCGCCGTATATTCACGAAGCCGTAGTGAACGCCTATGTGCGCGGCGCGATTGCACGCGACATCACGGATGAAGAACTCGCGCCGTACGTCACGCCGTGGCTCGGCGCGACGGGACAAGCCGCGTTCTACCGGCAGATCGCGCAAATGGATCAGCGCTATACCGATGAAGTCGAATCGCGCTATCCGCAAATGCGTTGTCCGACGCAGATTCTGTGGGGCGAAGAGGACCAGTGGATTCCGCTCGAGCGCGGCCGGCGTCTGGCCGCGCTGATTCCTCACGCGCGCTTTCAGGCGGTGCCGCGCGCGGGCCATTTGATGCAGGAAGACGCGCCCGAGGCGATCGTCGCGGCGGCGCTGCGGTGGCTCGACTGAGGCCACCCACAGCACAGCCGCGCGCTGCGTTTAGCCGCGTCCTTGCGGCAGATACGGCATCGGATCGACCGGTTTGCCGTCGCGGCGCAACTCGAAACCGACCGACACGCGCGAGTTGTTTTCGTCGCCCATCTCGGCGATCTGCTGGCCCTGTCGAACGATCTCGCCGGTTTTGACCAGCAGTTTGCGGTTATGCGAGTACGCGGTCAGGAAGTCCTTGTTGTGCTGCACGATGATAAGACTGCCGTAGCTGTTCAGGCCCGTGCCGGCATACATGACCTTGCCGTCGGCGGCCGCGCGAACCGGATCGCCCGCCTTGCCGCCAATCTCGATGCCGCGCGTCTCGCCCGGCTGGAAGGCTTCGACCACGCGGCCGCCCGCGGGCCATGCCAACGACAAGCCGTTTGCATGACGCATGCTTTGTTGCGCGACTTCGCGGGCTTCGGCGGCGCTGGGACCGGGCGAAGGCTGCGCGATAGCTGCCGATGGCGCCGACGCCTGCGCGCCAGACGCACTCGACGCCGCCGCAGCTTTTGCCGCAGCCGCATTAGCCGCATTAACCGCCTGCACGGTTTCCGGCGATGCAACGCGCAGCACCTGACCATTCTTCAATCGCGACGACGCCTTCAGGCCGTTCCATGCCTGCAACTGCTTGACGCTGCAATGATGGCTCTGCGCGATGCGCGCGAGCGTGTCGCCGCGCTTCACCCGATAAACGAGCGGCGGCGCCTTTTTGAGGGGCGCAGCCAGAGGCGTGTCGCCCGAAGCGGCCGCACTCGCCGACGCGGACATCCCCGCCGTGCCTTGCAGATTCGCCGCGCCTGCCGCGGACACACCCGAAGCGGCTGCTGCGCCGGTCTGCGCGCCCGGCTGCCCGACGCCGGCGCAACCGCTCATCGCGAGCGCGAGCCAGGCGCCGGCGATGCCTGCCATCACTGCCCTGTCGAAACCCTTTCCCATCATGTTCGGCTCCTGCTTGTTCTGTAGGCGGGCCGGACGCCGCCTTGCCGCCTGCACGCGCGCGTCGCGCTGACGCGCCGCCGTTCGCATCGCGGCCTGGCGAGCGTGCTGGCACCCTCACCGTTGTATTGCCGGCTGGCCTTGTTCGTTGCATCGCTCCGTACGTCGAATCTTCGCGCGGGCGACGGCGGATTCAGGCGCTTACACAGCCACTTTTCCGCGGACGGCCAGACTACGATTAAATTTCCAGCCGGATTGTAAAGTGCGATTAACAGAAAACGCGTGCGCCACACAGTCTGATACAAACGTTACCAACAGCGTCTGCGTGTCTCGTTGTGCGCACAACCACGCGGCAAAACCGGGCCGCATGGGCAGCGCCATCGACGCCATCTGCTTAACGGCACGCTGGCGCGAGAACTTGAATTGCCGGTTCGAAAAACGCGATGGTGCTCGCGCGGAACGCGCGGCGAGCCGCTAGCTGTAGTAATGCCCCGCGTATGACACGTAGCCCACGGGGTGATGAGTGAAGTGGAGCACGGGCAGTACAGGGTTGGAGTTGTCGTCGGTGGGATAGGCGCTTGCCTCGGGGATGTATTCGCCCTGCGCCTCGATGGGCTGCCCGGCTTGGAGTCCGGGGATTTCCTCGGCGAGCCCTTCGTTATCGCCGAAGCGCACCGCAATGAACACCTCGGTGCCGACGAGATTCTGCGTGCCGCCTTCAAACTTCAACACCTTGTCGATCTTCACGATCAGGTGCTGATGATTTGCGCCGTGGTGGTTGTCCGGGCTCGCGAACACCTTCGTGATCGTGCCTTGCACGCAGGCAAGCGGCGCACCGAGCGAATGAACATAGCGATGATGAGGAAGGATCTGCGTCGCGCGATTGCTCATGAAATCTCCGTGGAAGAAGCCAGGCTGAGACGGCGGAAGAACAGGCGCATGCGGGGCTGCTGCGCGATCGGTTTGAGCGGCTCGACGGGCGGGAGTTCAGGGCGCGTGCCGAAGCGATTGCAGCGGCCAACCTCTACGCGCGCACAACCGTCAGGCCCAGCGCTTCGAAAGGCGCGGTAAGCGTCTCGGCCGTGCCGCGTTCCACCACGATCGTGTTCGCCGCCGATACGTCCGCGATCCGGTACGCCGACGCCGCATTGAGCTTTTCCGCCGATGCGAGCACCACCGTCTCCGCCGCGTGCTCCGCGAGCGCGCGCTTCACGTGCGCTTCCTCGATGTCGCCGGTGCTGAGGCCGGCTTGCGGATGTACCCCGGTCACGCCCATGAAATACAGATCGGCGCGGATGTGGCTGAGCGCTTCGATGGCGGCCGCGCCGACATTGACCATTGAATGCCGGAAAAGCCGGCCTCCGATCATCACCACTTCCAGTTGCGCATGCCCGGCGAGTTCGACGGCGATGCTCGGGCTATGCGTGACGATCGTCGCACGCAAGTCACGCGGAAGGTGTCGCGCGAGTTGGACAGCAGTCGTGCCGCCGTCGACGAACGCGATTTGCCCCGGCGCGATCATGCCCGCCGCGGCGCGCCCGATGGCCGCCTTCGACGCCGATTCGATCCGCTCGCGCCCGGCGAGATCCACCGCTGCCGGCGACGCCGGCAAAGCGCCGCCGTGCACGCGCTGGAGCTGCCCTTCCGCCGCGAGTTCGCGCAGATCGCGGCGAATGGTGTCCTCGGACACGTCGAAATCCGCGCTAAGCGTCTTGGCGACGACCTGCCCGTCGCGCCTGAGCGCCTCGAGGATCAACTGTTTTCTCTGCGATGTAAGCACGCTCGTCTCCGGCAGACGGGTCGCGCGATCCGTCCATTGCACGAAATTTCTTGTTTTTGCACGATACTGCACGATACCATGATTCGCGTGTCGGCCTAACCACTACCAACCAATCAAAGGTACGAGCCATGAATGAAACCGCGGAACGAGTACGAATCGTGGACGTGAAAGTGCTCTCCGACGACTGGTATGTGCTGAAAAAGACCACCTTCGACTATCGCCGCGCCGACGGTTCCTGGCAGCGCCAAAGCCGCGAAACCTACGACCGCGGCAACGGCGCGACGCTGCTTCTGTACGAACCGCGCCGGCGCATGGTCGTGCTGACGCGGCAGTTCCGCTTGCCCGCGTTCGTCAACGGTCATCACGGGATGCTGATCGAGACACCTGCGGGTCTGCTGGAGTCCGCTTCACCGGAAGAGCGGATTCGGGCCGAAGTCGAGGAAGAAACCGGTTATCGCGTCCATGAAGTGCGCAAAGTGTTCGAAGCCTTCATGAGCCCCGGTTCGGTCACGGAGAAACTGCATTTTTTCGTCGCCGAATACGATGCGCTCGCGCGGGTCGGCGCAGGCGGCGGTCTCGAACACGAAGGCGAGGACATCGAGGTCTTGGAATTGCCAATCCGACAAGCGCTTGCGATGGTCGAGCGCGGCGAGATCGTCGACGGCAAGACGATCATGCTGTTGCAGTACGCACAGCTGAACCTGTTCGACGCTTGATCGCGTCGGGTCACGTCGCGCCACACTCGCTTTAGGAATTTTCCCAAGCCCGATTAGGAAACGGACGATAGGTTGAGGAACGCAAAAAAAATATTCTTACGTTGCTTTGACGTTGACCGGCGGCGCGCCACGCTCCCGCCGGAAAACTCAAACGGAACCCTTCCCTTCAGAATATTTTTGCTTCGTCAACCTGCATTCCGGGCGATGAAGAAGTCGAGGCTCAACGTGGATTCTCTTACATCGGCCAACCGTTTCATGGGCGGTTTTTTCTTTGGCGCTGTCGTCGCTACCGCGATCATGGTCGTGCTCTGCGTCAGCGGCGAATTTGTGCCTCTCATGGCGAAGCTGCATGCAATCCAGCAAGTGATTGCAACAGCGGTCATTTCAGTGCTCGTCGCCGGCACCAAGCCGCTTCTGTATAAAACCGTCTGGCGCGAGCGCCGCTGCAGTTTCATTCTCGACGAAGACCTGAGCGCGACGCTTCGCGGCAGAAGCTTTGGTATTCCCGCCGGCGTGATGGTCGGCATTCTGGTTCAAAACGTTTTGATGAATTGAACGCAGTTCAGGCACCCGGCATGAAACTCTAGAATTTATGCCGGATCGCAGCGCGCACCACAACCTGTTTCGACGTCGATGACGGCGCTTGCGCGCCTGGTATAAACGCCTCATCGAGTATCGAATACGTCGAGTCGCCAGTCACTTGCTGGTATTCACCCTGAATATAGACGTCGGTCCGCTTGGACAGGTTGTAATCCGCCATCAGTCCAAATGAGTGGATTTTCGGTTTGACGCCGCCACTCGACGCATCGAAGTTTTCAATCGTATAGACGTATTGCGCGCCGACAAACAGCATCGGCGAGATCTGATACTTGCCGTTCAATTCAAAGTTCTGATATTTCAACGAGTTCAGCAATACGCCGGGCGGCACGAGTGGCGTAATGCCGAGATAGCCATTGCCGGTCGGATTCAAATAGCTCGATTTGCTATACGCGAAACCCGCCGTGGCCGGACCGAAGTTATAAGTAATGCCGCCGCCGAACACGCGCATGCGAGCCGCGATAAAGCTTGCGTCGTTAGCCGTAATCGCACCATTCGCACCATTGCCCGGATTATTGGCCTGCAAATACGCGGCGCTCACCAGCAAGCCGCCATACGCATACTGCCCGCCCACGCTATAGGCGCGGTTATTGCCGAAATTCGTGTCGTTGCTAAAGCTGTACGTGCCGCCGAATTGAAAGCCGCTAATCGACGGGCTTGTGTATTTGACGGTGTTGTCGAGGCGAAACGAGTTATCGGTATTGTCGTTATCGTAGGGATGCGAGAAAAGCGAGCCGGCCCAATTGCCATTCGCGGTAGTTTGCGCCAGATAATCGACCACTGAATCGTATTGCCGCCCGAACGTCAATACGCCATAGCGCTCCGCGCTCAAGCCCACAAAAGCCTGTCGCCCGAACATCCGGCCGCCCTGATTCAGGCGCCCCGAACTGACGTCGAAACCGTTTTCGAGCTGGAAAATGGCTTTGAGGCCGCCGCCCAGTTCTTCCGCGCCCTTCAAGCCCCAGCGGCTGCCTTGCGCGTAGCCGCTTGCCAGCTCGTACACATGTCCTCGGCCCGCGTTATTCGTGTAGTTGATGCCTTCGTCGAGTACGCCGTACAGCGTGACGCTCGTCTGCGCCGAAGCCGGCGTGCTGAAGGCGGCGGACACAGCCGTGGAAACGGCCAGCGCGAACACTTGCTTGTTCATGACGATCCCCCTGCACTCGAGTAATCGGCCTAACTCGATCTGACGCGTTCTTCTTGACCCTACGACAACGCGCTTCTTCAAGTCCGACGCGCTTACGGGAAATCCTCACACGCCGGAACGCGTCCGTCCATTGGGTGTCGCCTGGATGTGTCGAAACGTTGCGAAATCTCCACTGTCTTTAAACGTCCATTCCGCCGAGGCTCCGCCAGCACTGCGTTTGCAATGTGCGCTGCCAAGCAGACTTGTCACAGAAAGAAATATAATTGGCGACTTTCGCGGCACCGAGGCGGAACTCCGCCGTGCTGTCAGGGTCATTTTTACTGCTTCATGCAAGCGCGTGCGCGCGCCGGCTTTGAGGCCGGTCCGTTACGGCGGCAACGCGCGGTTCAGCGCAGCAACGCCGCTGCAGCAACAGCATCAACCCACTATTCCAAAGCCTTGTGAGACGCCCGACGCGCTAAAGAGCGCGCCGTCGCACGGGGCTGCTTTGGGCATAAAAACAATGCAAGCTTCGCAATCGCGTTTAATCGAGCTCGACTTTTTCCGAGGACTCGTTCTGCTGATCATCGTGGTGGACCACATCGGCGGAAGCATCTTGTCGCGCGTCACGCTGCATGCGTACGCGCTGTGCGACGCCGCGGAGGTGTTCGTGTTTCTCGGCGGCTTCGCAACCGCGACGGCCTACGCGGCGCTCGCGGAGCGGCGTAGCGAATCGATCGCGCGCAACCGCTTCCTGCGGCGCTCGCTGGAAATCTACCGCGCCTTTCTCGTGACCGCCGGCCTCATGCTGCTCGTGAGCGCGGTCCTGAACGCGTTCAACGTCGAGGCGCCGAATCTCGCGATCACCGATCTCGACGACCTGATGGACACGCCCGTCGCCGCGTTGCGCGATATCCTGCTGTTCCGCCGTCAGCCTTATCTCGCGTCCGTGCTGCCGATGTACGCCTTCTTCGCGCTGCTCGTGCCGATGATCCTGCCGCTCGCGCGCAGCAAACCGTGGCTGCTGCTCACGGGCAGCGTCGCGCTGTGGGCCGGCGCGCCGGCCATCAACGCGTATCTGCCTGCCGCGCCGGACATGCACTGGGACTTCAACCCATTCGCCTGGCAGTTGCTGTTCGTGCTCGGCGCGCTCGTGCGTTGCCAGCCGGTCTATCAGCGCGTGAGTCAGCACCGTCTCGGCTGGCTGGTGACGCTCGCGGCCTGCTGTGTGGCGGCGGTCGCGGCGTACTACAAGCTCTTTGTCGAAGTCGAGCCGCTCGATCCGAGTTTCAAACAGAATCTGTCCTACTCGCGCGCGGTCAATTTCCTCGCGATCGCGTGGCTCGTGGCCAAGCTGATCGAGGCGGGCTGGGCAAGAAAGCTCGCGCAGTCTCTGCCGCTGATTGGGCTCATCGGGCGCAAGGGTCTGCTGTGCTTTATCGCCGGCGCGGTGATCTCGCTCGTGGTGGACTCGGTGCTGTATGCCGCCACCGACGGTTACCTGAACTATCCGCTAGGCTTGCTCGCCGACGCGTGCGCGATCACGGCGCTCGTTGCCGTCGCGTGTGGGACGGAGCCGCTCAAGCGGCTCGTGATGCGCATGGTAGGCACGCGGCTTCGGACGTCGCCGTAACATGTGTGGGTCAGCTCTGAGCTTTGAGCTATGACTCAGCGTTGGCCGCCGTCCGCCGTGACTGTTTCCACCTCGACATGCGCCTATTCCTACACCTTGCGCTGACTGTTCTGTGCGCCGCGTGCGGCACTTCGTCGTTCGCCAGCACGGTGACGACCCGCAGCTTCCATTCGTCCGCGCTCGGACGCGATTGGTCCTACACGCTTTATTTGCCGACCGGTTATCGCCCCGACGCCGCGCGCATTCCGGTGATCTATCTTCTGCACGGCAACAACGGCGATGCCAACGACTGGATCAGCCGCGGCCATCTGCAAAGCACCGTCGACGCGCTCATCGAACATCGCGATATTCCGCCGCTCGCCGTCGTGATGCCGCAAGGCGGCACTGACTGGTACGTGGACCGCAAGGAAAAAATGGAGACGGCGTTCTTCGACGATCTGCTGCCCGAAATCGAAACGCACTACGCGGTGTCGACGCAGCGCGCGGGGCGCATGATCGGCGGCGTGTCGATGGGCGGCTTCGGCGCACTGCGCTACGTGATGACGCAGCCCGAGCGCTTTTGCGGCGCGCTGCTGCTGAGCCCGGCCATCTACGCCGACGAACCGCCGCGCGGTTCGGCCGCGCGCCGCGTCGGCGTGTTCGGCGAACGTCAGTTCGATCCGCGGATCTGGCACGAGCTGAACTACCCGGCGCAGTGGGAGCGGTATATGAGCCGGCCGTATCGCGTGCCGGTCTTCATCGCTGCCGGCGACGACGACCTCGCGATCCAGGCCGATGCATCACTGCTTTATACGCAGCTTCGCCTGGCGGGCAATCCGGCGGCGCTGCGCATTATCGACGGCGGCCATACGTGGGACGTGTGGAGCGCCCTGCTGCCCGGCGCGCTGAAATACACGCTCGGTTGCACGAGGCTGCCGGCGCAGGAACATCCGTCGAACCAGCGGCCTTGAATCAGTAAAGCACTCGCGAAAATCGCGAATCGGACGACACCCGGCCGGGCTATTGCACGAGGTCGGTCCACAGCACCATCAAGACCGTCATCAGCGCGGGGCCGATGAAGAGGCCGAGCAGCCCGAAGGTCTCCGCGCCGCCCAGAATGCCGAACAGCACGAGCAGAAACGGCAGGCGCGTGGAATTGCCGATCAACACCGGCCGCACGAAATGCTCGGCGACGAAGACCACGATCGACCCGAACACCAGAAGACCGATCGCGCTCGCGACCGATCCCTGCGAGAACAGCCACAACGCGGCGAGGCTGAAGGTTATCGGCGCGCAGAAGGGCAACATCGCGGCAATCGCGGTGATCAGCGCAAGCAGCGCGACGTGCGGCAAGCCCGTCACGAAATAGGCGACGCCGAGCAACGCGCCCTCGCCGAGTCCGACCACGACCAGCCCCGACACGGTGCCCCGCACAGCCGTTGCCATCCGCTGGACGAGTTGCGCGCCGTCTTCGCCGAAACCGCGTTGCAGACCTCTCGCCAATGCGCCCGACAGACGCGGCCCCGCCTGGAAGATCACGAACAGCGTCACGAGCATGAACGCGAAGACGGTGACCGCATGCACGGCACGCGCCCCGAAATGGCGGCCAAGCGTGACGACCGTGGTGCTGTGCAAGCCCTTCATCGCCGCGGAGTCGCGCAACGGCGGCGTCAGATAGGCTTGCCACCACGCCTCGGCCTGGTGCGCGCCGAACGGCAAACGGTGGATGAAGTCCGGCATCGCGATGCCGTTCTCCTGCGCGGCCTTGAACCAGTCGGTGAGGTCATGCGCTTCGCGCAACGCCTGCGCGATGCCCACGCCCACCGGCAACACCACCAGCAACGCGATCGCCAGCGTCAGCACGGCAGCAATCAGCGTGGTGCGCCCGGTCAGCCAGCGGCTGCCTTCGACCTTGCGCAGAAGCGGCCATAGCGCGATCGCCAGCACGCCGGCCCAGCCGACCACCGGAAGAAAGTCGCGCACGACCCACAACGCGAGCAGCACGAGCCCGATGTACAGCGCGAGCGAAGCAGCCCTCTGTTTTTTGACGCGCTCGGGCGTCAACAGCGACTGAGTCGGATGCGACGAGCGCGGCGGGTGCGTCGATCTGGACGGGCCGACGGGGGGACGTGAATTCATGTGGTTCGTGTGTGGATGCCGGTATGCGCGCGAGCCGACCCGAAAAAAGCAAACCCGCTAAACTGCGGGACGCGCTCGCCCAATAAACAACGACATCTTAATGGAAGCGCGCAAGGCCCTTGCGGCCCGCTTTGGCTGTCTCGCCAGCTACAACACTGCGTTGCAAAAAGCGCTCTTATCTCATTTTTGGGCGACACGCCCTTCGCCAAGCCCCGCCAATTCGAGTGCCGTCGAAAGTCAAGTCGGATTGTTGCTAATTGGGGAACAGTGTTTCAACGTAGACACAATGGCTCTGCAGCCGTTGGGGGACTAAATTCGGGCACACCACAAATTCGGAGCCGACGATGATGACCCTGGAGTCCATCCCCCTTGACGGTACTAACGGCATACGCATCGAGATCCTCGAGCGCTCCGACACCACGCTGGTGATCCGCTGGGTCGAGCCCGGACGATGTCATTACGGCGAGCAGCGGTGGCGTCGCAGGTCGGCGCATACGTCGGGAACCTGCGCGGTATCGCGCCGCAAGATTCGCCGCGGCGATGCCGTCTTTAAACCGGCCGAGCGCCCGGCGCCGTCGAATGCCTCCGCGATGATCTGCGCGGAAATTCTCGGCGCGCTGCCCGCCGAAGCCTGATTTCGCCATCAATCCTGCCCACGCGCGCCGTCGCGCGTGCCGTCACGCGTGCCCTGCACCTGCCCGCTCGCGCTGACTCCGCCGTCGAGTCCCTAACGCCGCCGCGCGCATGAAAACCGCCCCGATTGCGGCCCTTCGTCGCGTGCGTTAAGGTGGACCTGCTTGCGTCAAATCACCCTGCCGGCCCGACGCCCGGCGGTAAAGTGACGCGCATCTCCACCCATCGCGCCGTGCGCGGCACGGCGCCGTTTGAGGGCACACCATGGCAGAAGACACGCCGCACACGTCGACCCGGCCGGAGACTCGCGCAGCCAGCGCGCCCCCTGCTCCGCTCATCGCTCCCCAGCAGTTTTCCACCGACGTCCTGCTCGAGAAATACGCCAAAGGCGACGAGCAATCCGCCGACGACGTCTTCAAGCGCGTCGCCCGCGGCGTCGCCGAGGCGGAACCGGAAGCGCTGCGCGAATCGGTCGAGGCGCTCTTCGTCGACAATCTGCGGCACGGTGCGCTCGGCGCGGGCCGCATCATGAGCGCAGCGGGCACCGGCATTGCCGCCACGCTGATCAACTGTTTCGTGCAGCCGGTCGGCGACGCGATTCAGGGCGTCGACGAACAAGGGCTGCCGGGCATCTACGTCGCGCTGCTGCAAGCCGCGGAAACCATGCGGCGCGGCGGCGGCGTCGGCTACAACTTCTCGGCGATCCGGCCGAAGGGCGCGCGGGTTCACACCACGAGTTCGTCGGCGTCCGGTCCGTGCAGTTATATGGATGTGTTCGACGCGTCGTGCCGCACGGTCGAAAGCGCCGGCTCGCGGCGCGGCGCGCAAATGGCCGTGCTCGACTGCAATCATCCCGACCTGCTCGAATTCATCGAGGCCAAACATTCGAAGGGACGCTGGAACAACTTCAACGTGTCCGTCGGCGTGACCGACGAATTCATGCGCGCCGTCGAAGAAGACCAGCCGTGGCAACTCGTGCATCGCGCGGAACCGTCGCCGGCGCTACGCGCGGCCGGCGACGTGCGGCAGCGCGACGACGGCCTGTGGGTCTACAGCGAGCGGCCGGCGCGCGAGATCTGGGATCGCATCATGCGCTCCACGTACGACGTCGCGGAACCGGGCATCGTGTTCATCTCGCGCATGAACGAGGACAACAACCTGCGTGCCGTCGAAACGATTCGCGCGACCAATCCGTGCGGCGAACAGCCGTTGCCGGCTTACGGCTGCTGCAATCTCGGGCCGCTCAATCTGACGCGTTTCGTGATCGACCCGTTCGCGCAACTCAAAGGCCGCGAGCCTTCGTTCGATTGGGACGGCCTCGCTCGACGCACGCGCACGCAAGTGCGCTTTCTCGACAACGTACTCGACGTCACGCTGTGGCCGCTGCCGCAGCAATACGACGAATCGCGCGCGAAGCGCCGCATCGGCGTGGGCTTTACGGGTCTCGGCGATACGCTCGTGATGCTCGGGCTGCGCTACAACTCGCAGGAAGGCCGCGACTTCGCGGTGCGCATTGCGCGGCTGATGCGCGACGAGGCGTATCGCGCGTCGGTGGAACTCGCGAAGGAGCGCGGCGCGTTTGCGCTTTTCGATGCCGCGCGCTACCTCGAAGCCGGCACCTTCGCGTCGCGGCTGCCCGAGGACATCAAGGAAGCGATTCGCCGCGACGGCATCCGCAACAGCCATCTTCTGTCGATCGCGCCGACCGGCACCGTGAGCCTCGCGTTCGCGGACAACGCGTCGAACGGCATCGAGCCGGCCTTCTCGTGGACCTACACGCGCATGAAGGTGATGGCCGACGGCGGCCGCGAATCGTTCGATGTCGAAGACTACGCGTACCGGCTTTATCGCGAGCTCGGCGGCGACGTGACCAGGCTGCCCGACTACTTCGTCAGCGCGCTGGAGATGTCCGCGCGCGATCATCTGGACATGATGGCGGCCGTGCAGCCTTACGTGGACACGTCGATCTCGAAGACCGTCAACGTACCCGCCGACTATCCGTTCGAAGCCTTCGAAAGCCTCTATTTCGATGCATGGAAAAGCGGCCTGAAAGGTCTCGCGACTTATCGCCCGAACGAAACGCTCGGCGCCGTGCTGAGCGTGAGTCCGGCGCAAGCCGACGACACGCTCGCCGAAAGCGATCTCGATCCATTGCGAATCGCAATCGATCATCGGCCGAAAGGCGAATTGCCGGCGATCATCGAAAAGGTCGAGTACCTGACGCAAGCCGGCAAAAAATCACTGTACGTGGCGGTGTCGTTCATTGAAGTGACCGGACGTCTCGGCGGTGAAGACGTGACGATCGAGCGGCCCATCGAGTTCTTCATTCCGACCGGTCAGCGCGACGAATCGCAGCAATGGATCACGGCGACCATGCGTTCGCTGTCGCTCGCCGCGCGTGGCGGTTTCGTCGCGCGTAATCTGCAGGACATGCGCAAGGTCTCGTGGGATCGCGGGCAAGTGCGGCTTGGTGAAGTGCAGCGTCTGGACGGTCATCGCACGCCGCGCTGGCACGATTCGGAAGTGGCCGCGCTCGCGTTTGCGATCCAGCAGATTCTGCATCGCCGCGGTTTTCTCGACGCCGAGGGCAATCAGGTTCCATCGCGTCTGCTCGCACGTTTGCCGCGCGGACAGATGAAAGCGGAAACGGCGCTGTCCGCGGACTTCGGCATCCGTCCCGCTCCCGGCGACGCGCACACAGCGGAATTGACGCAGCCCGGCGTGATGCCGGGATTGCATACGATGCTCGGTCGCAAATGCGGATCGTGCGGCGCGAACGCCGTGATCCGCAAGGACGGATGCGACTTCTGCACGGCCTGCGGCGAAGTGGGAGCGTGCGGGTGAATTAGCGTTAGCGGGTCTCTCGCCC
Source organism: Paraburkholderia sp. GV068 (assembly GCF_003058125.1). NCBI lineage: Bacteria > Pseudomonadati > Pseudomonadota > Betaproteobacteria > Burkholderiales > Burkholderiaceae > Paraburkholderia > Paraburkholderia sp. GV068. Next base: position 137,759 of record NZ_QBUB01000015.1, on the reverse strand, counting down.
CGCTATTGCACCTGTCGAAAGTGCTGACACTGGAAAGCTGGTTGTTTTTTAGACCGATGCGCAACCAGCCGTAGAATAGCCGCACTTTCCGCGACGAGACTCTCATGCTGGATATTTCGCCAGGCGTTACCAAGCCCGCTAACGACGATTCGAAAATGTTCGATCTCGCGCCCGTCTCGCTGTGGGTCGAGGACTTTAGCGGCGTGCGCGATCTGTTCGATACCTGGCGCGCCGAGGGCGTGAGCGATCTGCGCGCGTACTTCGCCAAAGCGCCCGAACAGGTCGCCGAATGCGCGCGCAGCATTCGCGTGGTGAAGGTCAATCAGAAGACGCTGACGCAGTTCGAGGCCGCGGACTTCGACACGCTCAACGGCAACCTCGCCGCTGTGTTCCGCGACGACATGCTCAAGACGCATCTCGAGGAACTCTGCCAGTTGTGGGCCGGGCAATCGCATTTCACGAGCCAGACGGTCAACTACACGCTCGCTGGACGGCGACTCGATGTGCTGCTCAAAGGCTCTATTCTGCCGGGCCACGAAGAACGCTGGGACCGCGTGCTGGTGTCGGTGGAAGACATCACCGAACTGGAAAGCGCGCGGCATCGTATGACGCTCGCCGAGGAATACGCGCGCGGTCTCTTCGAACATTCTCCGGTGTCGCTATGGGTCGAAGACTTCAGCGCGGTCAAGCAACTGCTCGATCAGGCGCGCGCGGCAGGCATTAGCGATTTTCGCGTGTTCACCGACGTGCACCCCGAGTTCGTCGAGCGCTGCATGCAGGAGATTCACGTACTCGACGTGAATCAGCACACGCTTGAGATGTTCGCCGCGCCCGATAAAAAAACGCTGCTCGCGCATCTGCCCGATGTGTTCCGCGACGACATGCGTCCGCATTTCCGCGAGCAGTTGCTCGACCTGTGGGAAGGCAAACTGTTCCAGCAGCGCGAAGTACTCAACTATTCGCTCGACGGCAACGAGGTGCATGTGCACCTGCAATTTTCGGTGCTGCCGGGGCACGAGAACAACTGGGACCTGGTGCTGGTCGCATTGACCGACATCACCGCCCGCAAGAAGGCGGAGGCGTACCTGGAGTTTCTCGGCAAGCACGACGTGCTGACGAAGCTGCGCAACCGCTCGTTCTATGTCGACGAATTGAATCGGCTCGAACGCAAGGGGCCGTGGCCTGTCACGATCATCATCGCCGATCTGAATGGACTGAAGCGCGTGAACGATCAGCTCGGCCACGCCGCCGGCGATGCGCTGCTGCGCCGTGCGGGCGAAGTGCTGGCCAAAGCGATGGAGCCGCCGTTTCAGGCGGCGCGCATCGGCGGCGACGAATTCGCGATTCTGATGCCGGGCACCGACGAGCGCGGCGGCGCGGCGATGATCGATGCGGTCGGCAAACTCGTCGAAATGAACAACCAGTTCTATCCGGGTTCGCCGCTCAGCTTTTCGATGGGCATGGCGACGTGCCAACGCGGCGACCGTCTTGAAGCCGGCGTGCAACGCGCCGATCTGCAGATGTACGACGAAAAGCGCTCGCATTACGCCAATCAGGCGGATGCGAAAATTAGCGGTGGTTAATGAACGCGAAGCGCTTTCTCTACACCGCCGTCACATAGCGCGCAACGGGCTTCACGATGCGCGGCGGCGGTGAGTCGTAAATTGCGCGCATGCGCTTCACTTCGTCGACAGGACTCAGGCCGAAAAGACGCTTGAATTCGCGGCTGAATTGCGACGCGCTTTCATAACCGACTCTTGCGGCCGCGGCGCCCGCGTTTAAACCATCCTGCACCATCAGCAAACGCGCGTGATGCAAACGCGTGGTCTTCACGTATTGCATCGGCGAGGTCGCCGTGACGGCCTTGAATTGCGCGTGAAAAACCGCGAGGCTCATGCCGGCTTCGGCGGCGAGCGTATCGACGTCGAGCGCGCCGTAATAGTCGGCGTGAATGCGGCGCAGCGCCTTGGCAACGCGTCCAAAATGATTCTGATGCGTAAGCGCCGCGCGAATCGCATCGCCCTGCTCGCCGGTCAACACGCGATAGCAGATTTCGCGCACGATGCCCGGCGCGAGAATGCGCGCGTCGAGCGGCGACACCAATGCGTCCAGCAGACGCTGCACCGCGTTGCTCAATGCCGGATCGAGCGGCGTCGAATAAATGCCGAGCGGTTCGTTGCGCGCCGCGCCCTGCGTTTCGTTGAGCGCCATCAGCAACTCGGCAACCATCGTCAGATCGACTCGAATGGAGATGCCGAGGAACGGCTCGTCCGGGGTCGCCTCAGTCTCGCATTCGAACGGCAGCGGCACGGACAGCACGAGGTACTGCTGCGCGTCGTACTGGAACACCTGGTCGCCGAGATAGCCGCGCTTGCGCCCCTGGCACACGATCACAATGCTCGGCTCGTACATCACCGGCATGCGCGGCAACGGACTATTCGCGCGCATCAGATTGACGCCTTCAAGACTCGAGCGCGTCATGCCCGGCTTGGGCGCGAGTGCGTCGAATACTTCGATCAGGCGTTGCTGCGCAGCATGAGCGGCGTGCGCGACTGGAAGTTCGGCGGAAGACAACGACGGTTGCGATAGGTGCGGCGACATGACGAAATAGTGACGTACAAGAGAATAGTGCTTGAAATTTAGCATCAAACTGCCTGGCGCGCTTCGTCCCAGGAGTTTTAGGCAAATCTTCAAGACATTCAGGTATTCACTGGCTCGCCGTCGGCTTCTACTATGGGAGCCCTGTCGGATGAGCTTTGCTGCGCGACGTTTGTTGGACGACCTTCATTCGCGCTTTCATCACGCGCCGCGACCCGAACCGTGCGGTTAGGCGCATGCGCGACATGCGTTGTCCGTTGCCGATTGCCATTACCGTCGCCCGTCGCCGATTGCCCATTGCCGGCGCCTTCTGACATCACCCATCTTTTGCTGGAGAACTATCCATGAGCACGACTTATGCCTATGCCGCGACCGACGCCAGCGCGCCGCTCGCCCCGTTCGAAATCCAGCGCCGCGAACTGCGCGCTCATGATGTGCAAATGGAAGTGCTGTTTTGCGGCGTGTGCCATTCCGACCTGCATCAGGCTCGCAACGAATGGAAGAACACGATGTATCCGGTGGTGCCGGGTCATGAAATCGTCGGCCGTGTGACCGCGGTGGGCCCGGACGTGACAAAGTACAAGGCGGGCGATCTGGTGGGCGTCGGCTGCCTCGTCGATTCGTGCCGTACGTGCGCGAGCTGCGCGGAAGGCCTCGAGCAGTACTGCGAGAACGGCTTCGTCGGCACGTATAACGGCGTGGACCGCGTCGACGGGCAAGTGACCTACGGCGGTTATTCGACGCAACTCGTCGTCGACGAGGAATTCACGCTGCGTGTGCCGCAAAACCTCGACCCTGCCGGCGTCGCTCCGTTGCTGTGCGCGGGCATCACCACGTACTCGCCGCTGCGCACGTGGGGCGCGGGTCCTGGCAAGAAGGTCGGCATTGTCGGCCTGGGCGGCCTCGGCCACATGGGCGTGAAGCTGGCGCGCGCAATGGGCGCGCATGTGGTGCTGTTCACGACATCGCCGTCGAAGATCGAGGACGCCAAGCGGCTTGGCGCACACGAGGTGGTGATTTCGAAGAACGCGGAAGAACTGGAAGCGCATGCGAACAGTTTCGATCTGATCGTGAATACGGTGGCTGCGCCGCACGACCTGAATCCGTTCTTGAACCTGCTAAAGCGTGATGGAACGATGACGCTGGTGGGCGCGCCCGAGCACGATCATCCGTCGCCGCAAGTGTTCAACCTGATTTTCAAGCGCCGCCGGCTGGCCGGTTCGCTGATCGGCGGGATTGCCGAAACGCAGGAGATGCTGGATTTCTGCGGCGAGCATGGGATTACTTCGGATGTCGAAATTATTCCGATGCAGAAGATTAATGATGCTTATGAGCGGATGTTGAAGAGTGATGTGAAGTATCGGTTTGTTATTGATCTGGATTCCATGCGGAAGTGATTTTGGTTTTTTTTGCCGTGCGGCGGGCTTCTTTTGGTTGGGTCTTTTGGCCTTTCCTTGAATTCGCTGTGGTCTATTTGCGTTGCCCCTGTGCGGGGCGGCACCTACTTTCTTTGCCGCCGCAAAGAAAGTAGGCAAAGAAAGCGGGCTCACACCGCCAGCTTTTAAGTGGGTCCCTCGGTTCGGAGCGGGTAGTGGTGCGTTTGACATCCGTGTTCTCGCACATTCCGCGCTCGTGACAAAGCAGTCATTCTTCCGGCGGCGCTTCGCGCGCCGTGCGGTCGTTCTGCAACCCATCGCACATTCGGCGGGGGCCTGCGTCGCGAATCGTTGCGGCATCTCACGCGCTTCTGCGTTCCGCCGCCACCTGTTTAAAAGCGCGATTGGAACGCAGGCATTAAGGTTTTCGACAAGCAAAGCGATCGCCCCAACAGCGCCACGCCGAGGCGCAGCCGACGGCCCCCGCCGCGCGAAAACGCGAGCGGATGGTGTAAGCCAACCTTTCCGGCGAGCACGTAGTGCGAGGCGGGAAGCATGACTGCCTTGTCACGAGTGCCGAATGCGCGAGGGCACGGATGTTAAACGCACCACTCCGTTCTCCGAACCGAGGGACCCACTTATAAGCTGGCGGTGTGAGCCCGCTTTCTTTGCCTACTTTCTTTGCGGCGGCAAAGAAAGTAGGTGCCGCCCCGCACAGGGGCAACGCAAATAGACCACAACGAATTCAAGAAAAGGCCAAAAACAAAAGCCAAAAAAAAACGAACCCCAAAAAAGCCCCGCCGCAGGCAAAAAACCCAACCCCGAGAGGCCCAAATGCTAGACCGAATAACAGCAATGCGCACCTTCCTAAGAATCGTGGACACGAACAGCTTCACCCGCGCAGCGGAATCCCTGAACATTCCGCGCGCGACGGCGACCACCATTGTCCAGAACCTGGAAGCCCTACTCGGCACGCAACTGCTCGCACGCACCACTCGGCGCATCAGCGTGACGCCCGAAGGCGCCGCCTACTACGAACGTTGCGCGCAAATTCTCGCGGACATCGACGAGATGGAAGCCAGCATCCGTCACGCCACCGATAACCTCACAGGCCGCCTGCGCATCGAAATGCCGGGCTCGGTGGCGAGCGCAATCGTGCTGCCCGCTCTCGACGACTTTCACGCGCGCTATCCGAATCTCGATCTCGCTATCGGCGTCAGCAACCGCACCGTCGATCTGGTTGCCGAAGGAATCGATTGCAGCATCCAGCTCGGTGAACTGCCCGATTCGAATCTGGTCGCGCGCCAACTCGGCACGCTCGAACATGTGACCTGCGCGAGTCCGGACTATCTCGCGCGCTACGGCACGCCGACCGACCTCGACGATTTGCGCGGACATGTGGCCGTCAATTGCATGTCGCCAAATAGCGGCCGCGAAGTGGCGTTCGATTTCGAAGTCGACGGCGAAGCGCAAAGCGTCAAGGTGAACGGCTTTATCAAAGTGAGCGACGAGCAGGCGTATCTCACCTGCGGACTGCAAGGCCACGGGCTCATTCAACCCGCGCGAATTGCCGCGCAACCGTACCTCGACTCAGGACAATTGCGCGAAGTACTGCCGCAATGGAAACCCGTGCCGATGCCGGTTTCCGTCGCTTATCTGAAGAATCGACGTGTGTCGCCGCGCGTGCGTGCTTTCGTCGACTGGCTTGCGGAGCTGTTCGAAAAGACCGAGCACGTCGATCAGGATCTCTCGCGCGTGCGCCAGTTGTTGCGCGGCCTGCATCCCGCCTGAAGCGGATTCGATGCAGGCTCGCAGCACGTTCAACGCATCAATCAATCAATCAATCGATCAGCCCGGCACCGGCACTGGCCGCGTCAGCAAGTCCACATAGAAATTGAAGAAGTTCTGATTGTCGAAGCGCTTGATGATCGTCATCTTCTGCAGACCAGCCGGCGGCGAACTCGTATAGCCGGTCGCTTTTCCATCATTCGCGCCGAAGCTCATATCGACATCGACCCACTCGTCGACCGTTTGCGTCGCGAACGAAGGATGCATCAAATAGCCGAGAGTCAGCGTGTCCCAGATGTTCGTGGTGTAGTTCGGGTTCGTCTCGAAACCGTTCTTGCCGTCGAAGCCATAACCGTTCAACGTCTTGAACAACTGCGTAATGATGGTCTGCTTCGACGGGTCATGCGCGATCCGGTCATAGAGCGCCTTATCCATCTTCACGGTGTCGGTCACATCGAGCGGAACGACAACCTGCTTGATCGGCAGACGCAACACCTCTTTCGCGGCTTGCGGATCGAACCACCAGTTGAACTCGGCGGTTGGCGTCGTATTGCCCGGCACGTCAATCGCGCCGCCCATATAAATGATCTGCTTGATCAACGGCACGATCTCGGGATGCCGACGCGCGGCAAGCGCAATGTTCGTCAACGGTCCGATGGCAAGAATCGTCACCTCGCCGGGATTCTGCTTCACCGAGTCGACGATGAAATCCACCGCGCTTTTGCTTTGCACTTTCGTATGCGTTGCGAAGCCGTCAGGCGGCGCGACGAGGTCGCTATCGGACTTCGGTTCGGGTGTTCCCCACGCGCCGAGATAACCGTCGCCACCGGGGAATTGGGCCATTTCAGCCTGGATCGTGGCGAAATCGTGCGACAACGCATAGTTCGCACCGGCATAGACGCCGATCTGCTTTTCGACGCCTAGCCGTTCGACGGATTTCAATGCATCGGCGACGCCCTGCTTCAACCACTGATTGCCCGACACGACCGTAATGCCGAGTACTTTCAACGATCCCTGCGCCTGCAATTGCGCGGCCATGACGCCAAGCTGGCCGTCGTCGCTCAGCGTGTTGTAGTCGCTGTCGATAATGACTTTCGGGGGATTGGTTGCGTTCAGATTGTCGCCGCCGCAAGCCGCGATTGCGAGAGCAGTCACGACGCTTGCTACATAGCTCAATGCCACGAGAAACCGCTTCATTGATGTCTCCTGTTCTATCGCATCGGTGTGCGACTAAGGAGAGTCATCATAAACGCAACGGCGGCCAAATCAAACATGCGTCAAACGTGTGCGTCGACGAGGCTCGCAAACAACACGAGCCTCACGATCCGTCTTTCGAGTAAACCGCCCGCGCGGCGAACGTCAGGGCTGACGCGCTTGCGGCGTCGAGCCGGGGCATGCGGGGTCTTTGCCCCAATGACCATCGCACACACGCCAGCGGCACAACTGGTCCTGGAAAAAGCCTCGCTGCCCACATTCTTTGACGCGCTCGGCGAGCTTCGCATTGCCGGGCGCTGCCGAGGTTGCTACCTTCGTCGCCGGATTGCCGGTACTTGTCTTGCTATCGGCGGGCTTCGTGCGTGCGACGAGCGCGGCCAATAGATCGGCGTCCGAATCATCTTTCGACGCTGCGTCCGGCTTTGCTTTCTTCGATTGCGCGGCGGCAGTCGTCGTACTCGAACGATGACTGCTCGCACTTGCCGTGGCACTTTCTTTCTTGCCGTGCGCGCCGGCTTCGTGCTTGCTCTTGCTCGCGATTGCCGGACTCTTGTCGTGCTTCGCCGTCGATGCAACGCGCGCCGACGAGGCCGAAGCACCGGAAGCAACCGAAGCAACCGGCACGGAAGCGCCGCTCGGCTCCGCACCATCGGCCAACGCGCGCGACAAACGGCTTTCCGCCGCGCCCGCCGATGCAGACGACGCAGTTGCCGCTTTACTGTCACTGTCATCGGCGATGATCGTCGCGGCTTGCGACGAAGCAGGCGCCGGCGCTTGCGCATTCGCGGCGACCTGCACCGCGCCGTTCACCGCCGATGCCGGCACCGCCGCCTTGCCGATGTTCACCGCGCTCGCCGGCGCGGCCGCAGCCAGTGACTCGTTTTGCCCGCGTTGCTGCATGTGCCACGCGCCCCAACCGCCCGCCGCTATCACGAGCAATGCGACAAGCGCAAGCGGCGTTCGGGACCGGCGTGGTTTATCGGCAGGCGGCGCGACGCGGCCTTCCAGATTCGCGAGAATTCGCGAACCATTGCCGTCGGCGCCTTTAGCCTTATCGGATAACAGGCTTGGCGGGGCTTTGGAATTTGAATTTTCCGGCGCACTCATTCACTGTCTCATTGAATCCTGGATTATTTCGCCGTGATAATACCGCTCCGGCTCCTCTCCGAGCAGGCCTGATTCTAAGAGCAAGCATTACAAAATACAATTGTTTCCAATTTCCGGGGTCTCCATTGATTGCCGTAGTACTTCTTGCCTATTTCGCCGTCGCAGTGCTCATCGCCGCAATGCTGCTTTTGCCGGCGGTGCGCGCTTCTTTATTAGGCGCCGCGCAGACAATTCATGGCCGGGTTATGCGCGGGGCATCGCGCCGTGCATCGCATGCGCGCGATCAATTAGCACGCTCGGCAAGAATTTCGCAATCTACCGTAGTGGATATGAAAAAATTACTGGCGCGCCGGCGCTTGCTGATTTTTACCACCACAGGTATTCTTGCGACGCCGCCATTGGTGGCATTGGGATTACGGGGTCGTCAGTTATTCCAATTCGACGAAACCGCGCGGGTGCCGGACGAGAAAATTGCCGCATTATTGAACGGCGAACAGCTCGTGCCCCCGCCGCCGCTGCCGCCGGAGGTATTCGCCACGCGGGAAGTCGAGCAGATCCGGCCAGCGCTAAAAGACGCAAGCCGCGACTGGAATTTGCTCGATGCGGATTTCCGAACCCGTCTATTGCTCGTCTACAAAATCATGCACGAGCAGTACGGCTACGAAATGGCCCTGCTGGAAGGTTATCGCAGTCCGGAGCGGCAAAACCGGCTCGCGCAAATTGGGAGCAATGTCACCAATGCCGCTGCGTTTCAAAGCTATCACCAATACGGCCTCGCGGCGGACAATGCGTTTCTGCGCGACGGCAAGCTCGTCATTTCAGAAAAAGATCCCTGGGCCATGCGAGGCTATCAGTTATATGGACAAACAGCCGAGCAGGTCGGCCTGACATGGGGCGGCCGCTGGAAAATGATGGATCTCGGGCACGTTGAATATCACAAACCCGGCTTCGTTCTCGGGCGGGGTCATTAAGCGCGGCGGCACAAGAGGTTGGAAAATGGGGCGTTCAATCAATATTTCTGGCAAAAAGCGGCAATACCAACCGCAATCCGGCATACAGCGTCGCATTCGTCCGCACGCTTTTGCAGCGCCGGCAATCGCGGATTTAACAATTCGGCCGTTTTACCGTTCCGCGTGAATCGGCTTTCGATTTCTTTCGCTCCATTTTCAAACGCCGCACGCGCGTGACGCCGTTTGCCGCAGCACGCGCCACAACACATATCACCAAGACCTGAACGGCTTATGCGACGCTTTCTCAACGTGTTGACCCATCCACGCACGCTCTCGATCATCGGCCTGCTCGCGCTCGCTGCTGTGTTGTTCGTCGGCGCCGATACCTTGCAGATCGACCTGATGTGGCCGGCCATCGCGCTCGGCGCGGTCGTCGCGTTATGGCTGCTGGTATGGGCGGTGCGCCGCCTGCGCGCGCGTCGCGCGAATAACAAACTCGGCGAAATGCTCGAGCAGCAGGCTGAAAAACAAAGCGTCGAAGCGGGGCCTGCGCCTACGCCGGCGCGTCAGGCGGAACTCGACGTGCTGCGCACACGCCTCGTCGATGCAGTGAAGACGATCAAGACTTCGAAGATCGGCCAGGTGTCGGGCGGCTCCGCGTTGTATGAGTTGCCGTGGTACATCGTGATCGGCAATCCCGCAGCGGGCAAGAGCAGCGCCGTGCTCAATTCGGGCTTGCAATTCCCCTTCGCCGACAAGAACAGCGCTGTGATTCACGGCATTGGCGGCACGCGCAATTGTGACTGGTTCTTCACGACGGAAGGCATTCTGCTCGACACAGCAGGCCGCTATTCGGTGCATGAGGAAGACCGCACCGAATGGCTCGGCTTTCTCGGCCTGCTTAAGCGCTTCAGGCCCAAAGCGCCGATCAACGGCATCATCGTGACCGCGAGCATCGCGGAACTCACCAGCAGCAAGCCCGAGTTTGCGATCAATCTCGCGAAGAACCTGCGCCAGCGCGTGCAGGAATTGACCGAGAAGCTGGAAGTCTTTGCGCCCGTCTACGTGATGTTCACGAAGGCCGATCTGATTACCGGCTTCACCGAGTTCTTCAGCGGCAGCGAGCGTCACGAATACGACCGCGTATGGGGCGCCACCCTGCCCTACGAGCCGGACGAGAAGCGCGACGTGGTCGGCCTTTTCGATGAACATTTCGAGGAGCTCTACGACGGCCTGAAAGAAATCAGCGTCGCGCAGATGTCGATCAACCGCGGCAATAAGCTCTCGCCAGGTCAACTGAGTTTCCCGCTCGAGTTCTCGACGATCAAGCCCGCACTCCGCGCATTTCTCGCCACGCTGTTTGAAACGAACCCGTTCCAGTACAAGCCGATTTTCCGCGGCTTCTATTTCACGAGTGCATTGCAGGAAGGCGAAACCAATAGCGCCGCGGCCACGCGCATCGCGAACCGCTTCGGTTTGAGCGCGGACAGCATGCCGAAACCGCACAGCGCGTTTTCGAAGAACGGCTTCTTCCTGCGCGATCTGTTTTCCAAAGTCATCTTCGCCGACCGGCAAACGGTCAGGCAATTCGCCAGTCCCGCGAAAACGCGTATGCGTTACGCGACCTTCTTCGGCTTCGTCGCCGTGCTCGCGCTCGCGTTGGGCGGCTGGACGTGGTCGACCATTAACAATCAGCAACTGGCAGAGAACGTCAAAGCCGATCTGGACAACGTCGTGCGTTTGCAGCAGAACCGCAACGATCTGCAATCGCGCCTGCAGGCCATGGATGTTCTCGAAGACCGCATCGACCAGCTCGAACAGTTCCGCCGCGATAAGCCGCTCGCTGTGTCGTTCGGTCTTTATCAGGGCGATCGTCTGGAGCAGCGTCTTCTCACCGAGTACTACAACGGCGTGCGCCAGATCCTGCTCGATCCGGTTTCGCAAAACCTCGCGTCGTTCCTGAAGGACGTCAACGCGCATCCCGATCAGCTCACGCCGCTCAATCGCACGCCGGATGCGGCCGCGATTCCGGTCTCCGCGCACAACGCAATGGCGGCGAATAGCCAGGGCGGGCTCTACAGCGACGCATCGCCGACCAATGTGGAAGACGCGTACAACGCGCTCAAGACGTATCTGATGCTAAGCGACAAGCGTCATGTGGAAACGGCGCATCTGACGGATCAGGTGGCGCGCTTCTGGCGCGGCTGGCTCGAAACGAATCGCGGCAACATGCCTCGCGACGAGATGATCCGCAGCGCCGAGCGCATGATTACTTTCTACCTGGCGCGCGTATCCGACGACGACTGGCCGATGATCGACCAGAACCTCGGCCTCGTCGATCAAACGCGTGAGAACCTGCGCCGTGTCGTGCGCGGCATGCCGGCGCGTCAGCGTGTTTATGAAGAGATCAAGGCACGCGCGTCGACCCGCTTCGCGCCGATGACGATCGCGCGCATCGTCGGAGAAAACAATACCGCGCTGGTGGCGGGCAGCTATGCAATTCCCGGCACGTTCACGCGCGAAGCGTGGTTCCAGTACGTGCAGCCCGCGATCCGCGAGGCCGCAACAAAAGAACTCCAGGCGAAGGACTGGGTGCTCAATACGTCCGCGCACGACGACCTGACGCTCGAAGGCAGTCCCGAACAGATACAGAAAGCACTGGTCACGATGTACAAGACCGACTATGCAATGCACTGGCAGAAGTTCATGCAAGGCATTGCGGTGCAGAGCTTCGGCAGCTTCGGTCAGGCAGTGGATGCCATGAACCGTCTCGGCGATCCGCAAGATTCGCCGATTCGCAAAGTACTCGAAACCGCGTATGACCAGACCTCGTGGGATAACCCGTCGCTCTTCAATGCAAACCTGAAGCGCGCGCAAAGCGGCGTGACGAGCTGGTTCAAGCAATGGTTCTCGCGCGCGCCGACGGGTCAGTTGAACGCGAACATCGACATCAACGGCAATCCGGTCGAAATGCCGATGGGACCGATTGGCCAGGAGTTCTCCGCGCTCGGCCGCATGGTTCAGACCGGCGATAACGGCTCGATGCTGAAGGGTTATATGGACACGCTGTCGAAAGTCCGTACGCGCTTTAACGTGATCAAGAATCAGGGCGATCCTGGACCGGGCGCGCGTCAGCTCATGCAGCAGACGCTCGACGGCAGCGGCTCCGAACTTGCCGATTCGCTGAAGTACGTCGATGAGCAGATGCTGACGGGCCTCACCGATTCGCAACGCAAAGCCCTGCGTCCGCTGCTCGTGCGTCCGCTGATGGCCGCGTATGCGGTCGTGATCCAGCCGGCCAGCGTCGAAGTCAACAAGGTGTGGAACGCGCAGGTGTACCAGACGTTCCAGAACTCGCTCGCCAACAAATATCCCTTTGCCGGCGATGCGAAAGTCGAAGCGGGCGCCGGTGAAATCGCGCAGGTGTTCGGACCGGACGGCTCGATTGCGAAGTTCGTCGGCACCACGCTCGGACCGCTTGCAGTGCGCCGCGGCGACACCCTCACCGCTCGCACGTGGGGCGACATGGGGCTCGCGCTCACGCCTGACTTCACCAGCGGATTCGCGCGCTGGGTCGCGCCGCTCGCCGGTGGCGCAGCGGGCGCGTCGGCAGGCCAGGGCTCCGCGGAACCGCAGACCGTGTTCCAGATCCTGCCGCAACCGAGCAGCGGCACGACCGAGTACACGCTTGCGATCGACGGTCAGCAGATGCGCTATCGCAACACGCCGCCGCAATGGACCAACTTCGTGTGGCCGAATCCGTCGGGCTCGCCAGGCGCGACGTTGAACGCCACGACTTTCGACGGCCGCACGCTGCAGCTCGTCAACGAGCCGGGCCGCTACGGTCTCGAGAAGCTGATCAATTCGGCGCAGCGCAAGCGCCGGCCTGACGGCACGTTCGACCTGTCGTGGACGCAAGGCAACATCACGGTGGCGGTCAGCATGCGCATCATCAGCACGTCGCAAGCATCGGGCGGCAGCAGCGACGCGCCGCAGCAGCAGAGCCTGCGCGGCTTGCGCTTGCCTTCGTCGGTGGCCGACGTCAGCGCGGCGGCGAATTCGGTCACGGCCACGGCCGCGAACGCAACGCCCGCGGCAACGGCGGCAACGGCGGCAACAGCGGCGCGACCGGCGACGACCGCGGTTTCGAACACAGGAGGTGCGCAATGACGCAGACCGTGCAGGCGCAAATCGCGTACTTCGGCAAGATTCCGTCGCGCGGCGACTTCGTGAAAAGCGCGCATAACCCGCAGTTGCTTGCGACGCTCGACCGCTGGATCGCCGAAGCAATGGAACTGCTCACCGACGACCCGCGCTGGAAGATCGTCTACGAAAACGCGAAGCCGATGCATTTCGCGTTTCTCGGTTCGCGCAGCAAGCTCGCGATTGCGGGGCACATGGTCGCGAGTCACGATCAGTCGTCGCGACGCTTTCCGTTTCTCGCCGCGACCGCGCTCGAAGTCGAAAAGCCGCTCACGTTCCTCGCGCACAGTCCGCTTGCGTTCGCGCGTTTGTGGTCGCGCGTGTCGGCGCAAATGAAGCCCTTGCTTGGCGTGAGCGAGCCGGCCGGCGCATTGCAGGCGCTCGGCGAAACGCAGGTGCCGATCGAAATCGGCGGCGGTCCGGGCAATCCGCATGACGGCACGTTCAACGACTTCGTCGAACATCAGACGCTCGCCGGACTCGAACAGATGCTGCTCGCAAGCGGGCATCCGGTGCGCTTGCGCGGCGCGATGCTCGCGCTCGGTTCGCTGCTGCGCCCGGTGATGCAAAGCGGTTCGTCGCATCTCGAACGCGGGCTCACGCTGCCGTTGCCGAACGATCCGTTCTATCGCAGCCTCGTCGCCGCATTCTGGCTCGAACTGATCGCGCCGTTCGTCGCGCAAGCGGATTTCGAACTGGCGATTTTTATCGGCACGATCGCGGAGCGCGAGCGGCTCATCATCGGCTTTAACGGTGCGTCCGCGAAAACGCTGCACAGTGTGGTCGATCCGCAAGCATACGCAGCCCATAACATCGATATCGACGACCCCGAGTGGATCGACGAACACGCACAGAACGATCATGGCATCAGCAAGCTCGTCAGTTACCTCGACCAACCGCAACTGTCCTTGCGCGTCAGCATCGACACGTTCCGCGAAGCCTTTACGGGAGCGTGACGCGATGACTTATTCACGCACCGCGATCAGCGCGCTGCTCGCGAGCCTGCTGGTTAGCGGCCTGTTCAGCACGCTCGCTCACGCCGACAACGACGGCCCCGCACGCGTCACGCCGGTCGACAACAGCGGCATTTCGATTCGCACGACGGCGCTCCCCTCGCCTTCGTCCACTACGGCAGGCAGTGCGGGTCCCGCAGTGAATACGGCGGGCCTCGCAAGCGGCACGACCGGCGCCGGCACCGGCGCGGTCACGGCTTCGCCTCCGCCCGCGAACGCGGCGCCGGGCCAGGTCGTGGTCGGCGGAAAAGTACCGGACGAGGCGACCAAAGCCGCAGTGCTCGCGCGTCTTCGCGACACGTATGGCTCGGCCAACGTAGTGGATCAGATCGAAGTCGCCGACGTCGCGACGCCGCCGAACTGGTCCGCCAATGTACAAAAACTGATTGGCCCGCAACTCAAGCAGATCAGTAAAGGACAGTTGAAGATCGACGGCACGCAGATCGACGTGAAAGGCGAGGTGCGCAACGAGTCGCAGCGTCAGCAACTCGCAAGCGACATGGCGAATGCGCTGAATCCGACGTATACGATTAAGAATGGCCTGCGCGTCAGTGCATCCGAACAGGGCCTGCTTGATCAGACGCTAGCGAATCGCACGATCGAATTCGAAACCGGCAGTGCAACGCTCACGCCGCAAGGCCGCGCGATTCTCGATCAGATGGCGGCAGCAATGCTGAAGATGACGACTAAGACAGTCGCGATCATCGGTCACACCGACAACTCGGGTAATCGCACGTCGAATATCGCGCTGAGCCAGGCACGCGCAGATGCCGTGAAGGGCTATCTCGTCGCCAAGGGCATCCCGCCGCAACAGATGAGCACCACTGGAGTCGGGCCCGATCAGCCGATTGCATCGAACGATACGGCCGATGGCCGCGCACGCAACCGGCGCATCGAGTTCCGCGCCGGATCTTAAACACATCGTGCTTGCTGCAAGGCACGCATGAAGCATGAAAAAAGCCTGGCCTGGGTTCTCTCGACCCAGGCCAGGCTTTTTAATTTCGACGCGGACGTCTAGCTGTTTTCTTCAGGCTTCACACCTAGCAACTCGCGAATGTGCGCGAGCGAACCGTCGTCTTTCACCACCGTCGACAGCCATTGATGCAACGGCATGTCCGCCGCTTCCGCAGCCTTCTCGGCAAAGTACGCAGCCGGATTGTGCGGCTCCGTACTGCGAAAGAAACGGGCCACCGCGCGCAACTGCGCGACGGCTTGCGCGCGGCTCTGGATTCCTGCGACTGCGTGGGTCGGCGTGGTCGTCAACACAGGTTCCTCGCGTTGCGGTGAGGTCTTGAAAGTGGGCTCGGCGCGTTCGTGTTCGTGCGCGTGTTCATGATTTGCCGAAGCACTCGATCCACTACCGGGCGTCTGCTGCGCTTGTGCGGTCACACCGAGTTCGCGCGCAAAGCGTTCGGCGAGACGATAGACGCTTTCGTAGGCGTCTTTCGCCTGACGGAAACTTGGCGCAAAGTCCGCAGCGCGACGATCCAGTTCCTGTTCGAGCGCGAGCATCGCCGTTTCGAATGCCTTGAGATCGGCCAGCAGCGTCGAATAGAACGCGGGCAGCGTCGCACGTTTCGACGCGTCGATCTGCTCGATGGACGGCTTGCCGCGCGCGATGTCGTCGGCATGATCGGGATCGCGCTTTACCGCTTGCGCGACATGCGTGGCGACGTCCCAATCGATCGTGCTGTACGCATTCGCTTGCGACGACGTGAGCGGCATTGCACGCAGCAGATCGCCGGTTCGCCCGACGAGCCACACGACATTGCCAAGGCGATATTCGGTGTCGTCGCCTTCCGGCAGCGGATGGACAGTGTCCCAGTACTTCTCGCACAGCGCCGTGAGCAGCGTATAGCCCTGCGTGAGACCGCCCACGCCTTCTTCAATCGCGAGCGCTTCGGTGAGCCACACGGCAAGGCGCAAGTCTTTCGTTTGCGTCTGCAGTAACGCACTGGAGCGCTCGATCACCAGCGGCCAGTCGGCTTCCTTGATTTCGGTGACCCATTCGCCCTGGTCGAGCGACGGGTCTTCGAAACGCCGGGCGTGCTGGATTGCATCGAAGTCGGCGGAGAACAGAAGATCTTCGCCACAGGGCGCGGCTTCACTGATTGGAGCAAGCAGCGTATTCAGATCGATCGGCATGGCATGGAGCTTTCAAGTTTCATTCATCAAACCGCTTATACGACGGCGTAGTCGAACTCGCCCGCCTCGGTCGCACGCACCGAAATGCGCTCGATGGCCGCGCCGTTGGCAATGCGCTCGAGTACCTGCTGCGCGACTTCGGGCAGCAGCGTGCCGTTCAGAATATGGTCGACATTGCGCGCGCCCGAATCCACTTCGGTGCAGCGCGCGAGCACCGCATCGATCAGCGACTCGTCCCACTCGAACACCGCCTTGTGATTCGATTCGATGCGGCGGCGAATTCTTTCCAGCTTCAACTCGATGATTTCAGCGAGCACGTCGTCGGAAATCGGATAGTACGGCACTACTTTCATGCGGCCGAGAAAAGCCGGCTTAAACGCTTTATACAGTTGCGGACGCAAGGTTTCGGCGAGCGCGTCGGCGTCGGGCAATTCGTCGGCACCTTTATTCAGGCAAGCCTGCATGATCGCTTGCGAACCGACATTCGACGTGAGAATGATGAGCGTATTGCGGAAGTCGATCTCGCGGCCTTCGGCGTCGTCCATCGTGCCCTTGTCGAACACCTGGAAGAACATTTCGAGTACATCGGGATGCGCCTTTTCGACTTCATCGAGCAGCACCACCGAATACGGATTGCGGCGCACCGCTTCGGTTAGTACGCCGCCCTCGCCATAACCGACGTAACCGGGCGGCGAGCCTTTCAGGCCCGAAACGCTATGCGCTTCCTGATACTCGCTCATGTTGATCGTCACCATCTTGCGCTCGCCGCCGTACAGCACATCGGCGAGTGCGAGCGCCGTTTCGGTCTTGCCGACACCCGAAGGCCCGACGAACATGAACACACCGCGCGGCTTATTCGGATCTTCGAGATTCGCGCTGGCCGTGCGCACTCGCTGCGCGATGGCTTCAAGCGCATGATCCTGACCGATCACGCGCGCGGCAAGGAGCGGCTGCAGATTCAGCACCGTCTGGATCTCATCCTTCACCATGCGGCCCAGCGGAATGCCCGTCCACGACGCAACGATTTCGGCGACGACGTGTCCGTCCACCTGCAACGGCACCATCGGCTGAGTACCTTGCAATGCATGCAATTCGGCCACGCGCAGCGCGAGCGTTTCGCGCGCTTGCGCCGCTTTCTGCGCCTGCTCCGCGTCCGCACTGCTCACGCGAGCCGCGTCGATGTCCGAACGCAAGCCGACGATCTCGGTCACCAGCGCACGCTCCTTGTCGTAGCGCGCTTCGTCGGCGGCGAGATGCTTCAGATCTTCTTCGCGCAGTTCGCGCAATTGCGCGAGCCGTTCGTCGTGCTGCGCCCCGCTCGCGACCTCGCGTTCGAGCGCGGCGATTTCCGCGTCGATGCGTTCCAGGCGCTTTTTCGTATCGTCGATTGCGGCCGGTGTCGAGCTATGCGCGAGCGCCACTTTCGCGCAAGCGGTGTCGAGCACGCTGATCGCCTTGTCGGGCAATTGCCGCCCGCTAATATAGCGATGCGACAGGCGCACCGCTTCCGTGATCGCGTCATCGAGCACGCGCACGTTGAAGTGCTTTTCCATTAACGACGCCATGCCGCGCAACATCGCCGCGGCAAGCGCTTCGCTCGGCTCTTCGATCTTCACAACCTGGAAGCGGCGCGCGAGCGCCGCGTCTTTCTCGAAGTACTTCTTGTACTCGCTCCATGTCGTCGCCGCGATGGTGCGCAGTTCGCCGCGAGCCAACGCGGGCTTCAGCAGATTGGCCGCATCGTTCTGCCCGGCCTGGCCGCCCGCGCCGATGATCGTGTGCGCTTCGTCGATGAAGAGAATGATCGGATGCGGGCTCTTCTTCACTTCGTCGATCACGTTCTTCAGGCGGTTCTCGAACTCGCCCTTCACACTCGCACCCGCTTGCAAGAGGCCCATGTCGAGCACATGCAGTGCGACGCCTTTGAGCGGCGCGGGCACGTCGTCGGCGGCAATGCGCAGCGCGAGTCCTTCGACCACGGCCGTCTTGCCGACGCCCGCCTCGCCCGTCATGATCGGATTGTTCTGGCGGCGCCGCATCAGAATGTCGATAGTCTGGCGAATCTCGCCTTCGCGTCCGATCACCGGATCAATCTTGCCTTCACGCGCGCGCTGCGTGAGATTGCTCGTGTACGTATCGAGTGCGGGCGTTTTTGACGGCGCGCCAGGCACCGATTCGGAACCCGCTATATCGCTCGCATCATGTTCCGTGTTTTGCGCGTCATTAGCGCGCTCGACTTCGCGCGAGCCCGCGGTCAACTCGTCGAAGTTATGCTTCAACTCGGTCGCAGGTACATCGCGCAGCAGCGGCGACATGCGTTCTGCGAATTGCGCGAGATCAGGCGCACTCAGCAACGCAAGCAGCAAATGCCCGGAACGGATGCGCCCAATCTGCGAATCGAGCGATGCGATCAACCACGCCTGCTCGAGCAGATCGATCAGATGCTTGGAGAACACCGGCGTGCGCGTATTGCCGCTTTTCAGGCGCTGCAATTCGCGCTCGATGTCCGCGCGCAACGCATGCGGATCGATTCTGCTCGCACGCAGAACGAGCGCAACATCGCTTGCCGGCTCGTCGAGCAGCGCAAGCAGCAGATGCTCGAGATCGACCTCGTAATGACCGCGCGCGAGACAGTTGTTCGCCGCCAGCAACGCTGCTTGCCGGCAGGTCGGATTGAGTTTCGCGATCAGGGTGTTGAGGGACGTGCTCATGTCGTGCGATCCGGTCAGGTTCTATCGTTATGGTCAGTGAATCACATGCAGTTCGTAGCGGGCATCCGCGCGATCGCGGTCGGCATCGCGCGTGCAGAGGAATGCGTCCCAGCCGAGGCGCGCGCCGTTGCTCAGGAGCGCCGGCCCAACCGCCTCGCGGCGCAGTACCAGCGACACTTCGTACTCCAGCGTAATACCGGCGAGCAGCGTCAGCATGCGTTCGAGTGCAACGGCGCGATCCGCCCCCGGCAGGAATGCTTCGTAATCGGCTTTACCAAGCGGGCCGATCACGAGCCGCGCCCGCATGTCGCGCTGCCAGACGCGCTCGCCCGCCAGCGCAGTGGCGCCGAGCGTCGCGTTGACGCTGCCGAGTACCGTCAATTGATCGCGCGGTACGTCGTACCACTTGCCGACAAACTGTTCGACGCGCACAGGAACCTTGAAGTAGTCCGACAGCGTGCGTTGTAAATAAGCTGCCGACACGGGTCTGTGCCGCGCGGGCAATGCGTAACCGGCAATCGCTTCGTCGAATAGCGCGCCGTCGCCGCTTTGCAGGCTGCTGCGCGTGTCGTTGTCGGCCACGCCCGCAAGCGCGAGCAGCAATGGAAAATAGCGCTCGTCGCGATCCAGTTCGTAATGAAACGGCAAACGGTACTTCTTCCACGCCGCATAAAAGAGCGCGGTGGCGCGATTCGAAAATACATCGAAGAACTCGCGCGCGGCGCGGTCTCGCTTGATCTGCTCTCGCGCGATGATCTGCTCGGTGTAATGCAGCGGCAACGCACCTTGCCCGCCGAGCAAACCGAAAAACGCGGGGGTAATATCGACTTTATCGAGTGAGCCCGCCTCGAGCGCCGTGGTGCGCTGCGCTTTTTCTTTTAGCGGCAAGCCTTCGTCGTCGTAGGATTGCGCGCCGTGAATTTCGCTCGGCGGAAACGACAGGGACAGCGAATTGCGAAAGGAAATGCGCTGCGCGACGATGTCGCCCGAACGCCCGACTGTAGATGGCGATTGCTGTGCGAACCACTTCTCGAGCAGACGCACCGCCTGAAAAAATTCAAAGCGGTGCGGCTCGTCGAGAAACTGCTCGACTACGCCAGGATCGATTCGCCGCTGCGCGGTTTGCATCGCAAGATCTCCTCGCCCGTGCGCTTCGACACGACGACCAGTTGCACAAAGCTGTTCAGATGCACGTACAGCCCGAAGAATGTGTCGATCACCCGCACGAACGACGCGAGACTCGTGCCGACGAAATGTTCTTCGTCGATCGTCAGGCGAATTTCTATGCCGCGCACGAAAGTGGCGAACGGTTTGCCCGGCAGCCATTGCACGGCTGCGCGCTGCTCGATTCCGACGAGCCCGTCGATATGCCGCGCCGATACCGCCGTGCGCCGCAAATCGTAGAGCACCAGCATTTCCTTCAACGCGGAAAGACCGCTATTCGCGAGCGACACGTGATTCAGCGCGAGATGCGAAATGAGCCGCCAGTGCGCCGCGCGCCCACGTTCGAAACGCACAGTCGGCGTGGGCCGGCGCAGCATCGTAATGTTGCCGGTCAGCGAGCCGCCTTCGAGAAACAGATCGCCGCCTTCCAGACCCACCGCGAGACCGGCGGGCAAATCGCGATTCGTACACGTCAGGTCGAGACTCAGCGTGTCGGTTTGCGGCGCGGCCGGTTCAAAGTCGATATCGACAATGGAGATTTCCGTCTCATAGCCGGGGCTTTTTTGCGCGACCCAATCGTTGCGCCGTGCGAACCAGTAGTGTCCGGCGCGGGCCGCTTCACCGTGATGCAGCGAATAAAATGGCCGGAATTCAGTCACCGATTCCTGATGCGCCTGTTGCCTGACGAGCTTCACCGAATCGATCGAATAGACTTCGTAAGCGAATGCGCGGCGCGCTTCGGCGATCACCGGATAGGAGATCGCCTGATGATTCACGCGAATGGGTTCGCCGTGCTGTTCGAACAGATTGACCACCGGCGTGCAAAAGAGCCGCAGGTGATGTGCGGACAACGCATCGAGAAGCCGCGCGACATGCGAATCGCTGCGTACTTCCTTGAGCACGACGTGCAGTGTCAGACGCTGGCAGCGGCCCGCCGCACGCGTCATTGCCGCGAGATCGAAGTCGGCGAAATTGAATTTTTCCGGGAACGCAAAGTACTCGGTGAGAAGCCGGTAAGCCGGGTGCGATTTGGCCGGATAGTCGATTAGCGCGTCGTCTTCGTCAAAGCCTGCTTGCGCGAGCGGCGACGTGCGCAATGGCGTCCATACGCCGCGCCGGTCGGCTTCCACATACGTGGCCATTGCATTGACGAACAGGCAATCGGCGAGCGCCGCAATGAACGACTGCTCGCCGTGCAGATGCGCGCGCAAGGTACTGACTTTCAATGCAGACAGATCGAGTTGCGCAGCGGTCGATTCGAAAGTGATCGACACAATGGCGGTTGCATTGCCGGGCAATACCGTCGCGCTCGGCGCCATCGCCACTGACGTGTACTTTGCCTCGGAAATGCGAACCGGCGCGAGCGTGACGTCGTACGCGGTACGGAAACGGCATTGCACGCCGCGAATGGGCCGCGATTTGAGTTCCGTGCCTCGCTCTATCGTAACGGGCTCGGTCAGATGACTCAGTGCCGCGGACGTGCCCAGTTGCGCGATCGAGCATGAAGGAAATGGCCGCAGATAGTGCGGATACAGCACTTCCAGCAGCGCTTCGGTGAATTCGGGGTAATCGTCGTCGAGCTTCTTGTTGATGCGCGCGCCGAGCAATGCGAACGATTCGATCATCCGCTCGACGTGTGGATCTTCGCAATGCTCGCCGGACATCGCCAGACGCGCCGCGATCTTCGGATAGCGCTCCGCGAAATCGCGCGAATAGCGCCGCAGAAATGACAGTTCGCGCTCGTAATACGGCAGCAATTCTTCCATCGATCTATCCCCGAACCCGAACCCTCTACGCCTGAACTAACGCCGCCGTTGCGCGTCGCGGCGGCGCTCAGGCGGTATTGAAGCCAAGCGTATTAAACAAAACAGCGTCTACAGTTTCGCGCGTGCGCGCGTCACCGAGTATTGCAATGTGGACGGCTGCAACATCGCATCGAAACTGACCGGTTCTTCTGCCGGATGAACGACCAGCAACGCCTGAATCGCGAAATAAAGCGCGTTGGTCGATTGTTCGTTCAGTTCGAGTGTGACCGATACCTGCTGCAAGCGCGGCTCATGCCGTGCAATGGCCTGCTGAATCGATTTGCAAATGAACGTGCGGTCATAGTGACTCGCGAGACTCAAACCCGCGAAGTCGTTCAGACCATAGGTCAGCACCGAGCGCTGACATTCGGGCAAGGCCGCGAGTTCATGCTCGGTCAGCGCAATTCGCGTGTTGAGAATCGCCTCGACGTCGCGCGCGACGGTGGCCTTCAGTTCCTCCAACGACAATTGCCGCATCGCCGGTGAAGCCGGCAGATGCGGTTCGTCGTCGAACAGCTTGTCGAGAAAGCTGGGCTCGAAGCGTTTCATCGGCGTCCGAAGAAGCGGTTCATGACAGGCGCACGCCGCGCGCGCCAACCTTTTCAGGCAATGCGCGCCGCGGCGTGCGCCCGTGCATTACACCGCGTACGTCTTGTCGTTCTTCGTCAGGCTCCACGCGCCTTGCGCATTGCCGCCCTGATTGCCGCCGATCTTCTGCTGCGTGTACTTCCACTGCACCGCGGCGTACTTCAGCGAGAACTGCTCGCTCGGCAATCCTTCGCCGACGACGCTCGGCGTCACGCTCGAAATGATCACGTACTTCAGCTTCACTTCCAGGTACTTGATGCGATTGCCTTCGCCGTCCGAACGCATGAAGTCGATGGTGACTTCGTCGAACGTCGTGCCGCCCGATGCATGCTGATAAATCAGCGGGCTCACCACGTCGATGTCTTTCGTGAACTGCATGTCGGCGTGTTCGCAACGCTCGGACGTATGACCGCCCGCCGTCGAAGCCGTCGCCGAACGCGGTTGCGTGATGGAGTGGCTCCACGAATCGATCTCGATCCAGCCAGCGTGATCTTTATCGGCAGACTCGCCTTTGATCGCCGGATTGCCGAATTTTAAATAGATGTCCTTCATAACTCATCGACTCCCCAAAGAGGTGGTTTTAACAGCTACCCCGGGCGGCCCGCCCGGGTATTCTGACTTCGTTTATGAATTGGCCGGTTTCGGCAGATCGGCGACGAGCCGCAAGGAAATGGACAGTTCGTCGAGCTGGAAATGTGGGCGCAGGAACGCCACGGACCGATAAACACCCGGCTTGCCAGGAATCTCCGAGACCTGGATCGATGCTTCACGCAGCGGGAACTGCGCTTTCTGCTCCTGAGTTGCGTTGTCATCCAGCAGCACGTACTGCGAGATCCAGCGGTTCAGGAAAACTTCCACGTTCTGCGCGGATGCAAAACTGCCGATCTTGTCGCGCATCATCGCCTTCAGGTAATGCGCGACGCGCGATACCGAGAAGATGTACTGCAATTGCGCAGAGAGAACCGCATTGGCGTTCGCGCTGTCGGTGCTGTATTTCTTGGGTTTCTGCACCGATTGCGCGGCGAAGAACGCGGCATAGTCGGAGTTCTTGCAATGCACGAGCGGAATAAAACCGAGGTCGCTCAGTTCTTTTTCGCGGCGGTCCGTAATGGCGATTTCGGTCGGGCACTTCAGCGCGATTTCGCCGTCGTCGGTCTTGAACGTGTGTGTCGGCAGATCTTCGACAAGACCGCCGCCTTCCACGCCGCGAATGGCGGCGCACCAGCCGAAGTCGTCGAATGCGGCCGTGAGACGTGCGGCGAATGCCCATGCCGCGTTACACCACAGGTACTTGCTGTGATCCGTGCCGTCCACGTCCTCGACGAAATTGAAGCCTTCCGCGGTGGCGCCGTCTTTCGGATTGAACGGCAAGCGGCCGAGAAAACGCGGCAGCGTGAGGCCGACGTAGCGCGAGTCTTCCGAGTCGCGGAACGACTTCCATTTTGCGTATTCGACGGTATCGAATACCTTGCCGAGATCGCGCGGCTTGCCGAGATCGGCAAACGTTTCAAGGCCGAGCAATTCAGGCGACGCCGATGCGATAAACGGCGCATGCGCGGCTGCCGCAACATGCGACATCTGCTCGATGAAGTACACGTCTTCCGGCTGACGCGTGACTTCGAAGTCGCCGATGATCGCGCCGAACGGCGAGCCGCCGAACGTGCCGAACTCTTCTTCGTAAATCTTCTTGAAGAGCGCGCTCTGGTCGAATTCGATCGCGGTCTTGAAGTCGCGCACGAGGTCGCGCTTGGGCGCATGCAGCGCCTTGATCTTGACCGTCGAACCGGTGTTGCTCTCCTTGCACAGATAGTCGAGCCCGCGCCACGTGCTTTCCATGCGCTGAAATTCCGGCGCGTGCATCACCGCGCTCAATTGCGCGGAAATCAGCCGGTCGAGTTCGGCAACGCGCGCGTCGATCGTGGCCGACAGATTGTCGGAGACCACCACCGTGCCGTCGAGCACCTCGCGCACGAGTTCGCCGATCAGGTCTTTCGCGCGAGCATGCTCGGAATCGGACTTCGCCACGCGGCTTTTCTCGACGATCTCGTCGAGCAGCGTGGATTCCGTACCGCTTTGCGCGGTAGCGAGTTGGGCTGCCGCCGTTTGCTGGTTCATCTCACACCCCGTGCTTATTCGCCTTGCTTGTCTTGATCCGGCGCGCCGCCGTCCCGGTTCGCCGCATTGCTCTGGTCTTTCGCCAGCGTCTGCAACTGCTGCGTGTTGTTCAATACTTCGGACAGCAGATCTTCGAGCTTGTCGTTGCCGGCCAGCTTGTTGCGCAGATCGGCGAGCTTCGAACGCGCTTCGAGCAGACGCCGCAGCGGGTCGATTTGCGCAACCACTTCGTCCGGACTGAAATCGGCCATCGACTTGAAGCGCAAATCGACTGCGAATTTGCCGCCGGCTTCGCTCAGGCGGTTCTCGACCTGAAACGCCGCGCGCGGCTCGATCGCCTTCATCACGTCGTCGAAATTATCGCGGTCGATACTGACGAACTTGCGATCGCGCAGTTTGGGCTGCTCGACTTCGGACTGCCCCGCCAGATCGGCCACCACGCCGACGACGAACGGCAGCTCCTTCACTTCGATCGCATCGCCGCGCTCCACCTCATAGGTGAGCTGCACGCGGGGCGGCCGCACTTTCTGCAAGCGTTTCTGTATGCTTTCTTTCTTCGCCATCGTCGGCTCCCGAATGCTGATGGTGAGGCGTGAAGATCAGCGCAGCGCGCTGAACGGATCTGACGCGCCGCCGCTTTGCGCGGCCTTGGCGGGCGCTGCGGGCGCCGCAGGTGCGGGAGTGGGAGCGGCAGGAGCAGCCGGCGTGGCGGCAGGGGCCGCGGCGCTGGTGGTTGCTTCCGGCGCTTCCACGGCCTTGCTCTTCGTGACGCGGCGAATCACGCGCTTTTTCTTCTGAGCCTGCTTGTCGTTCGGGTCGGGCGGGAACAGCGTTGCCTCGCCGAGCGTGTCGCGCAACTGCTTGGCGAGCGCCTGCGCGTCCGACTTCGCATCGCCTGCGAGCGACGCGTCCTGACGCAACTCGCCCAGCGATTGCGTGGCGACGCGCAGGCCCGCGACGGCCAGCACGCTCTTTGCCTGACGATCCGTCTGGTCGCGCTGCAACGCTTCTTGCGCGGCGACGATAGCCTGCCCGTAATGACCTTGTGCGAACTGGATCTGCGCAATGCGCGACCACGGTTCTTCGCGCGTCGGATCGGATTTTGAAAGCTGCTGATAAAGCGCGATAGCGCGATCCTGATCGCCGCCTTTCGCCACTGTATCCGCGTCCGCGAGTTGCTTATTAAAAGCCTCCGGTGTGGTTGCCGCGTTGTTGCCCTGTGTCGCGCAACCGGCCATCACGCCGCAAGCCAACACTACCCCAGATAGTTTTACTAACAGACGGTCATTCATCGTTTTTCACCGACGTGCGATTTTTTAATTCAAGGGAGAAACCGGAGTTTTGCTTTGCTTCAAGTGCGCGGGTATAGTACAGGCCAAATTTCGATAATTCAACTTTCATGTGAAGAAGCATTGCACGAAAAAAATACGCGTGGATCTTTAAAACCAGGCGAGCAGAAATTGTTTCCTGGCGCAATAGTAGCAGCTTGGGCCTCGGCAAAAATTTCCACTGGCGGACCGAAAGATGCGCTCGGCATGGGCATTACATGCGCGTTGCATCGAGCGGCAGTAGAGCGGCAGTAGAGCGGCAGTAAACGGCAGAAAGCGGCATTAGTTGCTGAAATCGCGCCGGAATGATTTCGTTATTGATGTTTAGACGGGGGACGGCGGCAGCCGGTCGATGTATATGAATTCGCGTCTTGTTCGCCATGCATCGCTATTGATCACTCACGCCGCCTTATGCGCCCTTCTGGGCGGTTGCGCCGCGGGCGTGACGGTGCTCGGAGCCGCTGCCAACGCGGCTTTGCAGGCAAGCGGCCTCGGTAAGCCGGAATTGCCGGACGCGCAGAAACCGCCGCGCAATGTCGCACTCACGTTATATGCGGCGCCCAATCTGAATGCCGCAAATGACAAACGGCCTTTGGCGCTGGTCGTGCGTCTTTACGCTTTGAAAGATCCGACTTCATTCCAGCAGGCGCCATTCGACGCATTTACCGATGTCGGCAAGGAAAAGACCACTCTCGGCGGCGATCTGCTCAGCGTGCGCGAAGTGACGCTAATCCCCGGCCAACGTTACGTTGTTACCGAAAAGGTGTCGCGTGAAGCGCTGGCATTGGGTATCGTCGCGCTATTCCGCGATCCCGCCATGCAGCGTTGGAAATTCGCCTTCGACCCGGCGAAGTCGGAGAAATCCGGCATAATGGTCGGCCTGCATAACTGTGCAATGACCGTGACCAACGGCACAGTGATCCCGCCGGAACAGGGATTGCCCGCACAGCCGCTGAATATGCTTTCTTCGGTTAGCTGCGGTTAAAGATGCCGGACCATTGCGATTTAACATTTTCTAGAGAATTAACAATGCGACGCCCGAATCGGGTTATTCCGGGCGCGCCGCACGCTGAACCCATATAACAGGTTTGACATGAGTTATTCCGCAAAAGTGCTCTGGGGAGAAGGCCTGTTTCTGAGGCCGCAGCATTTTCAGCGTCAGGACGCCTATCACGAGGCGCGCCTCTTCGAGTCGATCCAGGCCATCCAGCCGTACAACTGGGGCGTGCGCTCCGCGCGCTTCGACCGCGACGCGCTCGGCAGCAACGTGCTGCGCGTGAGCGAACTGTCGCTGGTGTTTCCCGACGGCGCGCTCTACTCCGCGCCGCAAGCGGACGACCTGCCGCCGCCCATCGCGCTCGACACGTTGCCCGACGGCATCAACGAATTCACGTTCTATCTCGCGCTGCATCCGCTGCGCGAGACAGGCGCCAACTATTCGCAGGACAGCAGCGCGGGCTTCGTCGCGCGCTACGTGAGCGAGCAGACGCCCGTCGCCGATCATTTCACCGACGCCGCCGAAGCCGACATCACGTTCCTCAAGACGAGCGTCAAGTTGATCGCTCATAGCGAGCCGCGCGATCAGTTGTTGTCGGTGCCGCTCGTGCGCGTGCGCCGCACGGCGACGTCGGGCTTCGAGATCGACGACAGCTTCGTGCCGCCGTGTCTCGCCATCGACGCGTCGCCGGTTCTGCATCAGCGGCTGCGCCAATTGATCGACGCGTTGCAGGCGAAGGTCAACGCGCTCTATGGTTTTCACCGCGAGCCGACCAAGAACATCATCGAGTTCCGTTCGGGCGACATCGCGTCGTTCTGGCTGCTGCACACGGCGAGCGCGGCGTTCGCTTCGCTTGCGCATCTGTATCAGCATTCGGCGCTGCATCCCGAGCGGCTCTTTCAGGAACTGCTGCGCCTGGCCGGCCAGTTGATGACGTTCTCGAAGGGCTATGCGCTATCCGATCTGCCGGCCTATCGTCACGACGATCCGGGCCCCGGCTTCGCGCGGCTCGACACGATCCTGCGCGATCTGCTCGAAACGGTGATCTCCACGCGCTACTTCGCGATCGCGCTCGAAGAAGTGCGTCCGTCGTTTCATGCGGGCCGGCTCGATTCCGGCAAGATCGACGACAAGACGATGTTCTACATTGCCGTGTCCGCCGACATGCCGACGGCCGAGCTCGTCGAAGCGGTGCCGGCACGCTTCAAGGTCGGCGCTCCCGACGACGTGGACAAGCTCGTGCTCTCGGCCATGCCGGGCGTGCGGCTCGTCTACACGCCGCAAGTGCCGCCCGCCATTCCCGTGCGACCCGGCGCGTGCTACTTCTCGTTCGAGCCGCGCGGCGGACTGTACGAACGCATGCTGCAGGCGCAATCGGCAATGATCTATGCGCCGTCGGGCATCAACGATCTTCAACTTGAACTGATCGCGGTCACATCATGAGCTACGCGCCTTCACTCTTTGGCGGCAGCACGCCTGCCGCGACGCCCGCTCCGGCGGCCGAGCCGAGCTATCAGGTCCGCTCGCTGCTCGACCTGCTGTACGACGGCTTCTTCATGCTGTTTCTTTTGAAGAACGGCCGCGAGCCGGGCGACGCGCATGAGTTTAGTCAACGCATTCAGCAGTTTCTCGGCGACTTTGAGCGTGGCGCGAAGAAGCTGAACGCATCGGCGGAAGATGTGTACGCATCGAAGTTTGCGTTCTGTGCGGCGATCGACGAGTCGGTGCTGTCGTCCAGCTTCAGCATCCGCACCGAATGGGAACGGCGGCCGCTGCAACTGGTGCTGTTCGGCGAGCAGCTCGCGGGCGAGAAGTTCTTCCAGTATCTCGAGGAATGCCGGGCGCAAGGCGCAGCGCGGCTGCAATCGCTGGAAGTGTTCCATATGTGCCTGCTGCTCGGTTTCCAGGGCAAGTATCTGCTCGAAGGACCGGAGAAGCTCGCGTATCTGACGGCGCGCATCGGCGATGAAATCGCGCATATGAAGGGCAAGCGCGCACCGTTCGCGCCGCATTGGCCGCTGCCCGATCAGGTCGCGCATCGTCTGAAGCGTGAAGTGCCGTTGTGGTCGATCGGCGCGGTTTTCGCGCTGGTTGGGTTGCTTGCGTATCTCGGCTTGAATACTTACCTGCGGGATCAGACGTTGCGCACGTTGGCGCCGTATTCGCAGGTGGTCAAGCTCGGGCCGCAATCGGCCACGCTGACGATTTCGCTGCCGTAACGCGGCAACGCGATAACGCGACGCGTCGCGTCGCTGGACAAAAAAATGGCCTGCATCGCGCAGGCCATTTTTCATTGCGCTAAAGAAGCCGGCAATGACAATTGCCGGCCGCTCGCATGTGCTTAACTTACTGCGACTCCTCCGCCCAAACAGCATTCTCACGCGCCATGAGCGCCGTCGACGCAGCCGGCCCGAACGTGCCCGCCGTATAGTTGCGCGGCCGCTCGCCGGACTTCGCCCATCCTTCGAGAATCGGCTCGGCCCAGGCCCACGCGGCTTCGAGTTCGTCGCGGCGCATGAAGTGCGTGAGGCGTCCGCGGATCACGTCGATCAGCAAACGCTCGTAGGCTTCCGCGCGACGCTCGCTGAACGCCTGCTGCAAATCGAGGTTCAGATTCACCGGCAGCATATGCATGCCGCTGCCCGGTTCCTTCGCGAGCACCTGAAGCTGAATCGACTCTTCCGGCTGCAACTGGATCACGAGACGGTTGCCGTAGTTGCGCCCGCCGCTCGGAATGATGGAGAACGGCAAGTCGGAGAATTCGATGACGATCTCCGACACCTTCTTCTGCATGCGTTTGCCGGTGCGCAGGAAAAACGGCACGTTGGCCCAGCGCCAGTTGTTGATATGCGCGCGCAACGCGACGAAGGTCTCGGCGCGGCTGCCGGCCGGCACATTCTCTTCCTGGAGGTAGCCCTTCACCGCCTCGCCGTCGACCGCGCCGGCCGTGTACTGGCCGCGCACGGTATCACGGGCGATGTCCTCGGGCGTCATGGGCCGCAGCGAGCGCAACACCTTGAGCTTTTCGTCGCGGACCGCATCGGGATCGAGCGACACGGGCGGCTCCATTGCAACGATGCACAGCAGTTGCAGCAGGTGGTTCTGCACCATGTCGCGCAGCGCGCCGGTCTTGTCGTAGAAGCCGGCGCGGCTGCCCACGCCGACCGTTTCCGCGACCGTGATCTGCACGCGCTTGATGTACGGCGCCTGCCACAGCGGCCCGAAAATCGGATTGCCGAAGCGCAGCACCATCAGGTTCTGCACCGTTTCCTTGCCGAGATAATGGTCGATCCGGTAGATCTGCGCTTCGTTGAAATGCTTGCCGACCGCGGTGTTGATCTCCTGCGCGGACGCGAGATCGTGACCGAGCGGCTTTTCGAGCACGACACGCGACTGGTCGTCCACGAGTTCCGCAGCCGAGAGGTTCTCGCAAATGTTCATGAACAGATCCGGCGACGTCGCCAGATAAAAGACGCGCCGCACGCCGTCGCGCGATGCTTCCCTCAGGCGCAGATAGTCGTCGGCCGAATCGACGTCCATGCGCACGTACTCGAACAGCGCGAGGAATTTGTCCCACGCGGCGGCATCGAACGCTTTCTTTTCGATGAAGGGCTTGGCCTTCTGCTCCATGAACTCGGCGATGTATTCCTCGCGCGACCAGGGTTTGCGCCCGATCGTGAGAATGCGCGTCTCGGGCGGCAAATTGCAATGCAGATGCGCCATGTACAGCGCGGGCAGCAGCTTGCGAAACGACAGGTCGCCGGTGCCGCCGAAGATGATCATGTCGAGCGGAAGCTCGGGAGTCGCAGAAGCGTGTTGAGTCGTCATAGCGCGGTCGCAGCGTGGTGAGAAGGAAGGCGTCGTCGGATGCCGAAGAACCAGCGACAACCGCTGGCCCTGGGCAAAGGCGGAAGAAGCCGATGCTGGGCCTGACGGCACCCATCGGCAGGTTTTTCCGGCAAACGCCTATGGTGCAACGTTTTGCGATTGTTTGCACGGCAACATGCGCCGCACGTTGGCGCAATATGCCAACGCGGGCGGCAAGGCGCTGTTTTTAAGGCGTTTTTCTGGCGCGAGCCTCTCGCTGTCGCTCGCTTATCCGCGCGACCACGCCTCGCGCGCGACGCGGCAGGCCGCCAGATCCCACGCCGCACAGCCGACGCTTTTGAAAACGATCGGTGTTTGGGCAGGCGCCCGAGCAGACGTGTCCAGCACCGAAGCAATGCCGCGCACGCTGGCCCAATCCACGCCGGCCTGGATGAAATCGCCGGCCTCGTGTTTCGCGCCCGCCTCGTCGTCGACGAAAAGCGCGCTGCCCGCAATGGTGCGCGCGCCGATCTCCACCATCTCGGGCGTGAACGCGCCGACGCCGATCACGAGGCGCCCCGCGCGCGCCGCCTCGTCGTAAACCGGCTGACGGCTCGTGGTCAGCGCAATCACCGTGTCGATCGATTCCGGCAGCGGCGCGTCGGGCTGCGCAAGCGGCTGCAACTCCGACACCTTGCCGCGATGCGCGGCGCAAAACGCCTCGGCGCGCGCCGGCGCACTGCCCTTCACCCAGACGCGCGCCTCGGGATAGAGCTCGCCGATCGCTTGCAGATGATTGAGCGCCTGCGTGCCCGTGCCGATCAGCAGAAACTCGCGCGGCCTGGCCGCGGCAAAGGTGGCGACGCCGAGCATCGACATGGCCGCGGTGCGGCGGCCGGTCACCGTCGGGCCGTCGAGGATGAAAAGCGTCTCGCCGGTGTCGGCGTCGAATGCCATCACCTGGCCGTGGATGGTCGGCAAGCCGCGCGGCCCGTTGCGCGGGCACACGTTGACCAGCTTGTGGATCGCGAGGTCCGGCGCGGTCGCGGGCATCGACAGCAGAACGCCGCCTTCATTGAGCGGCACGACGAGGCGCTCGGGACTCGCTATGCGCCGCTGCGCGTAGTCGATGCTGGCGCGCTTTAACGCGTCGACGAGCGCGGCGTACGGTGTGAGCCGCGCGGTCGCGTCGGCGTCGAAAATCTGCGTGGTCGGACGGGTCATGGGCGGGTAGGTGGTCGCAGTCGGAATAGCCGATTCTACGACGCGGGACGGCGTGCGCAGCGCATCACGGCGTGCCGCGCCGATGCGCGACGCGCTTCCCCGCGCGTCGCGCACGCTGTTTCGCTCAAAGCGGATTTATTGCGCCGCGGTCGACTTCCCGTCGCTGTCGCCGGACTTCTTGCCGCCTTTGAACATCGCGCGGCAAGGCGGACTCAGTTCGTCGACGTGCTGCTTCATGCAGGCCGTGATCTTCGCCTTGTTCGGAATCTCGGACGCGCAAAAGTGCATGGCGTCGCCGCGGCAGGCCTTGGCCTGCTCATCGTGGGTGGCGGCATGCGCCGCGCCGACGGTGCTGAGTGCGACAAGGCTCGCGGCGAGCAGGGCGTGAGTTTTCTTCATGTCGGGTCCTGTATCGCAGATGTCGATACGGACGGTCGAGCAGAAAACGGGCCTGATCGGCAGCGGCTAGCCGCCGCTCAGCGCCCCGGCCAACTGAGCGTCATCCCGCGTTCGGCGTAGAACCGCGTCATCGTCGCGAACGGCAGATAGACGTTCGCCTGCTGCGGCCCGATGCCCGAAGGATTGTGAAACCACACGCCGCCGGCATCGCGTCCGTGCAGCAAAACGAGGTGCCCGCCCTGGCGCTGGTTCGGCTCGTCGGGATAGCGGATCTCCGGGCTCACCGACACGATGGCGAGCGTGCGCGCATCGAGACGCGCGGCGATTTCCTCAATGGACGCCTGCGGCAACACGTCGACGCGTACGCCGAACGCCTCCTGCACCCATGCCGCAAACGGACGATAGATCAGGCCGTCGACGCCGCCGTCATCCCGCATGCGATATACGCCGTGCCGCAACGCTTCGTCGAGCAGCGCGGCGCGCGGCGCGTGTTCGATACGCCAATAGTCGAGCGCCGATTCGAGGCACGTCAGCCCGCAAAGGCGTTTCGCCCAGAAACGGTAGCGCTGCGGGTCCGTGAAGCCGCTCGTCTGCCAGCCGGGATCGTCGCAAGGATCGGCTGCCCGCTCGACGATAGCGCGCACCCAGTCGGGGCTGCCCCACTGGGTGTAGTACGGAACTCCGGCGTGACGCAAAGTCGGTTCGTTCATGCTGACGTGATCGGAAGAATGCGGGCGGAGAAAATCGGCAGGCGCGCTCATAGCATGCTGCGAGGCCGCTGCATCGTGCCGTCGAAGAAACGCTGCAAACGGAACGCGGACAGATCGAGCGACGGCTGCCCGCTGTCGTTGATCTCCGCGAGCAGCTTGCCGACGATCGGGCCCATCGCGAAACCGTGCCCGCAAAAGCCGGTGGCAATGGTCAGACCGCTGACTTGCGGCGGCGCGTCGATAACCGGAATGCCGTCGGGCAGCACGTCGATCAGACCGGCCCACGACTCGACCACCTGCGCGTCCTTCAACGCGGGAAAGAGCGCGCGCAGCTTCGCCAGCGCGCGCGGCGCGTGGCTCGTGTTCGGCTGCGGATGCGGATCGCGCGGATGCAGCAGGCGCTCGCCAGGCGGCACGGCGCCCGGCAGTCGCTCACGCAAGTCGCGCAGACACGCGCCGTTCAGATGAAAGCTGAATTTCTCGCGCTGACTCCACAGCTCCGGCACAAACCATTTGAGCGCACGGAAATGCCCGAGCGTCATGTCGACGTCGACCTGCATGTCATCGGCGAGATTGATCGCCCCGTTCGCGCGCTGCCGCACGCCGAGCCCGTGGCCCCAGAAAGTCGATGCGCTCACATGCGGCAACGGATTCGTGCGCATGCAGGTGCCGCGCACCGCCTGCTGCGGCAGTTCGAGGCCCAGCGTCTTCAGCAGACGCCAACTGCTCGCGCCCGCGGCGCAAATGAAACGCGGCGTGCGGACCGTCCCGCGCTCGGTCACCACGCCTGCAATCGCACCGGCCGCGAGTTCCACGCCCAGTACGCCGCAGCCTTCGAAAAAAAGCGCGCCGGCTTGCGCGGCCCGCGCCGCGAAAGCGGCGGCGGCGCGGCGCGGCTCGGCCTGGCCGTCGCTCGGCGTGTAGAGGCCGCCGAGCGCCGGGCCTTGCATGCCGGTCACCACCGCGTCGATCTGCTTGCGATCGAGCGTGCGCGTGTCGAGCCCGTGCTGCCGCGCCACGTCCATCCATTGCTGGAACGAGGTCCAGTCGTCCTCGTCGGTGGCGACATAGAGGCAACCGCCCTGACGCCACTCCAGATCGAAATCCAGTTCGCGCTCGAGGCTGGTCCACAGCGGAATGCCCGCCATCATCAGCGGAACTTCCGCCGATTCGCGGCCCTGCTGGCGCACGAAACCCCACGCTCGCGACGACTGCTGGCCGGCAATGCGCGACTTGTCGAGCACGACCACCGACAACCCGCGCCGCGTCAGATAGTAGGCCGCCGCGCAACCCATGATGCCGGCGCCGGCGATCACCACGTCGGCGTGGTGCGGAAACGGTTGGTCGGCGGAGGTGAAGCCGGCGTGCAGCGGATAGGTTGTCGTCATCGGGCAAGGAGGTTTTAAGCGCGGACATCATCTTCGCAGGACAGGCGGTTGCCTGCAACGCCGACCTGCGCAAAGCGCTGGAAAGCCCGTCCGCATTGAGTTTGGCGGACGGACGACGGAGCGTGAAAATTATCTGCAGGACGAATAAATGGCAAATATCCGTGTGGCAGATATTTTGCACGCGTATTCGTCTCGCGAATATTTGCCAAATATCCGCGAGACGAATAAAATGCATTTATTCGCCAAACGGATATTTGACATGCTGCATCTCATCGCCACCCCGAATCAGATTGCCCAGTTGCTTGCCGCGAGCAGACGGCAGGCAGGTCTCACTCAGGCGGAAGCCGCCGCGCGGGTGGGCGTGAGCCAAAGCCGCATTTCCACCTGGGAAACCGACGCAGCCGCGCTGACCGTGGCTCAACTGCTCGCGCTATGCGGCGCCTACGGGCTGCAGTTACAAATGCGCGACAAGAACAAGCCGGAGTTTGAGCCGGCGCCGTTGATCGAGTGGTGAGCATGACCCGCCCTACACATTCGCGCGCACTTTCCGTTTGGGCAAACGGCGAGCGCGTCGGCGTCTGGCGGATTCCGGCGCGCGGTCCAATGGAATTTTCCTACGACGCAGCGTGGATCGCCTCGCCTGCCGGCAGGCCGTTGTCGCTCTCGCTGCCTTTCGCGCCCGGCAACCTGGCGCACAAAGGGCCGCGCGTCCTCAATTACTTCGACAACCTGCTGCCCGACAGCGAGGTCATCAGAAAGCGCATCGCGCAGCGCTATCAGACCGAGACGCTCGACGCCTTCGATCTGCTGCAAGCCATCGGCCGCGATTGCGTGGGCGCGGTGCAGTTGCTGCCCGAAGACGACGTGCCGGAGCACGTCGACCGGATCGAAGGTACGCCGCTCTCGGAGGCCGAAATCGAGACCATGCTGACGCGCACGGTGAGCACGCCCACGCTCGGCGCAGCGGACCAAAGCGACGACGATTTCCGCATCTCCCTTGCCGGCGCGCAGGAAAAGACCGCGCTACTGTGGCACGAAGGAGAATGGAAACGGCCGCACGGCGCGACGCCCACCACGCATATCTTCAAGCTGCCGCTCGGACTCGTCGGCAACAAGCTGGCCGATCTCAGCACCTCGGTCGAGAACGAATGGCTGTGCCTGCGCATCCTGCGCGCCTACGGTTTGCCGGTCGCGAACACGGAAGTCGTGACGTTCGGCAAACAGCGCGTGCTGAGCGTCGAGCGCTTCGACCGGCAACTGCATTCGAGCGGGCAATGGCTGTTGCGCCTGCCGCAAGAGGATTTTTGCCAGGTGTACGGCGTGCCGTCGCATCGCAAGTATGAAAATGAAGGCGGTCCCGGCGTGCTCGACCTCGCGCGCGTTTTGCAGCAATCGGTGGCGGCCGCGCAGGACATCGAAACGCTGCTCGCCAGCCAGATTCTCTTCTGGATGCTCGCCGCGCCGGACGGCCACGCGAAGAACTTCAGCATTCGCCTGCTCGCGGGCGGCCAATACCGGCTGACGCCGCTTTACGACGTCATGTCGATCTGGCCCGTCGAAGGCAGCGGGCCGAACCAGTGGTCGTGGTTCAAGGCGCGCCTCGCGATGGGCATGTGGTCGCGCAGCAAGCACGACGCGTTTCGCGACGTGCAGCGGCGCCACTTCAACACGATGGCGCTCAAATGCTCGTACGGCGCGAGCGCCGAACCGCTGATCGAGCGCCTCATCGAACAGACGCCGAACGTGATCGACCAGGTCTCGGCGGATTTGCCGGAACGGTTTCCGGCCAGGGTTGCCGAGCGGATCTTCAAAGGACTGAGGAACTCGGCGGCCAAACTCGCCAAGATGCCGGAGAACTGACGCCGTTCGCAAGAGCCCTGGGTGGATATGGCCCGGTTTCATCGGTAAAATGGGGTTATGCAAAACGCATAACACAAAAAGCCGACCGCGATGTTTTTTGCGGTACATTTGCTGTCCCCCGCGTAGCTGCGTCGCGCCGTGTCCATGATGCATGGCCGCGTTACGCC
Organism: Paraburkholderia sp. GV068; assembly: GCF_003058125.1. Taxonomy (NCBI): domain Bacteria; kingdom Pseudomonadati; phylum Pseudomonadota; class Betaproteobacteria; order Burkholderiales; family Burkholderiaceae; genus Paraburkholderia; species Paraburkholderia sp. GV068. Next base: position 101,101 of record NZ_QBUB01000015.1, on the reverse strand, counting down.
TGCCGTATCGCCCACCACAGCCCTTTAAGACGGCGGATTCTCACGCAGTATGACCAACGAAACACACTCACCTGACTCCATCGCAGTCGCCGAGCGCGTGCGCGAGTTGATGAGCCGGCACGGAATCGGCAAGCGACAGCAAACCACAGAACTTTGCCGCATCCTCGATCTGAGCTTTTCGCAAGGGCACCGCAAGCTGCGCGGCAATAGCCCGTGGACGCTGTCGCAAATCAAGAAGGTCGCCGAGGTGTACGGCGAGCCCGCCGCGCAGCTCTTCGGCGCGCAGTCGCTCGACCCCGGCATGGTCGGCGCGATCGCGCAGGAAGCCGTGTTCTGCATCGGCGCGATCGAATTGCCGTGCACCGCCTGGGTGGGCGCGGCGCTGGAACCCGGCAGCCGCCCGGACTTCGTCGCCTACTCGAAGCTCGGCCAGTGGCGCGTCGCGCGGCACGACGGCGCGCTGTATCAAAGCGCGTACGAAGTCCACAAGATCGAGATCTATCCGCGCCGCGCCGAGACCGACAAGCCGACCATCGCCGTGGTCGACGACGATCACGCGAGCGCCGACAATCTGCGCGATTACCTCGAGCGCAGCGGCTTTGCCGCCGTGGCGATCTACGGACTCGCGGCCTTTGCCGAGCAACTGCAAACGCAGGTGTTCGACGGCATCGTGATCGACTGGCTGTTCGGTTCGCAAACCTCGGCGGCCGCGATTCGCGCGGTGCGGGCGTCGGAAAATCCTGACGCGCCGATCTTCGTTCTGACAGGCGAATTGCTGACCGGCAAGGCGAGCGAGTCGGAGATCAGCCAGGTGATCCGTAATTACGACGTCGCCTGCTATGAAAAGCCCGCGCGGATGGCGATTCTCGTCGCCGATCTGTCGAAACGGCTGAATCGGCCCTGAGGCAGTAGTCCTGCGCCTGGGCTTGTGCCCAGGCTTGTGGGCGCCCTCTCACGCGGTATGCCGCGAAGCCAGCGCGCGCTGCAATGCGTTGCGCAGATCGCCGTAATGTACTGGCTTTAATAACGCTTCAAAAAACGGCTGCGCGCCGCTTCTCTCTTCCTCCTGTTGTTCGCCGGGCTCCGGCGCATAAGCGCTGACCACGATCACCGGCACGCCTGACGACGGCCCGCCGCGCGCGGCCAGATCCGCGAGCAGCGCGTAGCCGTCGCGCCCCGGCATATGCAGATCGAGCAGCACGACATCGCAGCGGCGCGCGTCGAGCCACGCGAGCGCATCGTCGGCGTTGGCGACGGCGTGCGCGTCGTAGCCCATGTGCGCGACCATCTCGCTGAGCGATTCGCGAATCAGCCGGTTGTCGTCGACGATCAGCACGCCTGGCCGCGCGTCGCCCGGCCCGGTTTGCGCCGCGGCGTCACGCGAAGGCGCGGGCGCGACCGGCGTGACTGGAATCGTCACAGTGAAAGTCGTGCCCTCGCCCACCACGCTCGCGACTTCGACGGTGCCGCCAAAGAGCCGTACGAGTCCCTGCACGATAGTCAGGCCCATGCCCGCGCCTTCGAAGCGGCGCGTACGCGAACCGTCCAGTTGCGTGAACTCCTCGAAAATCAGCGGGATTTGCGCCTGGGGAACGCCCGGCCCCGTGTCGCTGACCACGAAGCTCAATAGCGCCGGCCGCTGCATCAGCTTCACGCGCACCGTGCCGGTTTCCGTATAGCGGATCGCGTTGGTCACCAGGTTGTTGACGATCTGGCGAATGCGGTGCGGGTCGGAATCGACGAGACCCGTCACGCCGCTTGCCTCGCTTTCGAGCTTGAGGCCGCGCGAGGCCGCGGACATCGCATGTTCGTCGACGATCGACGCCAGCAACTCGCGCGGCTCGAAGTGCTCGTGACGCAGTTCGAGCTTGCCGGCGCCGAGCCGTGCGTAATCGGTCAGGTCCTTCATCTGCGCTTCGAGATGCCGCGCCGCGGTTTCGAGCCGCTGAATCACCTTGCGGTCGGCTTCGGAGTGATAGTTGAAGCCGAGCAATTCGATCGACGACACGATCGCATGCAACGGCGTGCGCAGCTCGTGACTGATCATGCCGAGAAACGCGTCTTTCGCGAGACTCGCCTCGCGCGCGGCGCGGCTCGCCTGGTGCTCGGCCTGAAGCGCCGCGTGCTGCTGATGCATGAGACGCGTGCGGCGCCGGCCGTTGACCACGAGCAGCAACGTGGCCGCCGCGGACAGCAGCAGCAGGATCATGCCGCCGGCAAACAGCAGCCGGCGCTTGTCGATGAAGTCGCGGTTCATCGCTTCGCGGTCGGCGACATCGGCGAAACGGCGGCTCAGCGCGAGATCGTTGACTTCGTTCCAGTGCTGGCGCAATTGCGCGACGATGCGGTTGACGCCGCCCCGATCGGTCGGCAGCGCGGCGACGTCAGGCGCGAGACCGGCGAGCATGCGGTCGAGCGCGTGGATTTCATCCAGTTGCCGCTGCACCAGCGCGACCTGCGTGGTGAGCCGGCGCGTGGAGCCTTCCATCACATGCAGCTTGGATTGCAGCAACTGATAGCGCAACGTGAGCCGCGGGTAATCGTCGTCGACGCCGGCCTGATACAACAGCAACTGGTTTTCGAAGCGCGCGTAGGCGATCTGCAACTGCGCCGCGTCCCAGTAGAAGCCGTCGTAAGAGCCCGTCAGCGACTCGGTCGTGTCGGGATTGAGCAGGTTCGCGTAGAGCAGATAGCCGATCGCGCCGGCGGGCGCCGCAAGCGCGGTGAGCCAGATCAGCACATAAAAAAACCGGCGCCCAGGACGGCGCTTTATTTGACGATGAGTGCCTTGATCTGCCATACGAATTTCGAATCGCCCGAGGCGCCCGTGAGTTCATCGGGGAACGCATCGCGCGGGTAGATGAGAAACAGCGGACCGAAGTCGCTGATTTTTAGACGCCGGCCGTTGATGCTGTATGCCAATACGACGCCGTAGCGGTCGCAATCGGATACTGGCACCGTGTACGTATAGTCGTCGAGCGTGTGAATCTCGATCTGCGTGCCGTACGCGCCGACCGTCTTCAGAATATCCGCCAGCAGCGGTCCTGTGAAGCTCGAACGCGGTGTCCAGGTGGTCGAGGTGGTGATCGAACGAGCCGGCAGCGCCAGCAATTGCGCCTCGTCGAAGTGATAGGAACGGTGCGCGGCGTCGTTGGTCTTGCCGATTTTTCCCGTGACGTCGAGCGCAAGCGCCGTCGCGTCCGTCTGCGCCTGCACGCTCCACGCGGTCAGCGCGAGGATCAACCCCATTGCCCAGCGCACGCTCGCAGGCGCGCCGAATCCTCGTTGCACTGTTGCTGTCGCTTTGGTCATTTCTTTTTATCCGTAGCTGTTCTTTTGCGGCGCCGCCGCTCTCGCGGAACGCAGCGCCCCGGCTTGCCGTAACGCGCATCACCCCGACGCGCGATTGCCGAACGGCATGCATAATATGTCAAAATTCTTTGCAGGAAAAAACGAAGGCTCGCCAAAGCGCCCTTCGCTAGCGCGTCGCGCCGCTGGGCGGCCGCCTTCTCACTCGCGTTAAGCGACTCAACGAGCGTTATGAACAAGCCGGTTTTGCCCCTCACGTACGAGCAACTCGATCACTGGATTGAATCGCTGCAGCCCGCGTTGCTCGCCGAAGGTTTTGCGATGGCAATCGGCATTCTGCGCGGCGGTGCGCCGCTCGCGCTGATGGTTTCGCATTCGGCCGGCGCGCCGGTTGCGTTTCTGCGCTACGACCGCGCATCGCGCAAGGTCGCGTGGGACTCGACGCTGCCGATTCCGCCCGCCGGCTCGAAGGTGCTGCTGTGCGAGGACATTGCGGGACGCGGTTTTACGCTCGTCGATTGCATCGCGTTCCTCGAGCAGCATGGCCTTGTGGTAAGGACGCTGACCGGCGCGGTCGACGACCTGAGCCGCACGCAGCCCGACTACGCGATCGACGCACGCGGCTACTTCGCGCTATTTCCGTGGGAGCGCCAGGCCTACACGCAGCGTTATCGCGACGACTGGGCGCGCGTTGAAGCCGGCGAAGCGCCCGCGATGGCGGACGACCATCACTACGCAACCTACGCAATCGATCTCGACGGCATTCTGCTTCCCGACGTGCCGCTCGCGCGCTACGACGAAGACCTCGCTGCCGCACTGCTCGAACGCGACGCGCTGCTGCCCTTCGAGGTGCTGCCTGGCATCGACCTGCAACGCGTTCGCACGATCATCACCGGCCGGCCGGAAACGGACCGCGCGCGTACCGAGGCCTGGCTCGAGCGGCATGGCTTCGACCATATGCAACTGGTGATGCGCGTGCCCGGCACGCACGACGAAAGCCCGGCCGGCGCGGCCGCGCATAAGGCGTCGGCGGCGCTTGCGGGCGGCGTCACGCACTTTGTGGAAAGCGATCCGGTGCAGGCCTTGCTGATCGCGCAACAAGCGCCGCTGTTGCGCGTGATCTGGTGGGACGCGCACACGCGCAGCGGCATGCTGGTCGCCGCGCGCGCGTGGCCCGCGCTTGCCCATGAACTCGCGCAATAGCTAGTGCGCGCGTCAGGCTTCGCGCGTCTCCCGTTCCTTGCCGTCCTTCGCGTCACGCAGATGCAGATGCCGCGCGGCACGCTGCGAAGCGACGATGATCAGCTTCATCGTTGCGCGCGTCGCGCCGACGAACAGCTTGCGCGCGATACGCTCGTCGAATGTATCGAAGTCGACCTCAGTAAGGATCACGCACGGCGCCGCCTGGCCCTTGAAGCGATAGATCGACTCGAACAGAACGTCGCCGTCACGATATTCCGGATTCCCAAACAAATCGTACTTGCCCGTGAAGCTGCGCAGCCGATGCGGGCCGAGATGATCCTGCGCGGTCATCGCGGAGCCCTCGCGTCCGCGAAACGACAGCACCGCAATGTCCTGCTTGCGAAAGCCGAGCGACAGCGCCTGCGTGATGGCGCGCTTGGTCGCCTCAATGGCGCCCTCGGCCGCGTTCGCTTCGTCGTAGACGGACAGCGAGATGTCGGAGCCGTCGAACGGACTGCCTGACGCCAGCGCCGCCGCGCTCGACACCGAGCCGCCGACTACCTCGCGCACGTAATCGAGAATGTCGCGCGGGCTGCGGTAGTTGGTGGTTTCCTTCAGCGTCGTCCAGCCGGGCAAGGCGACCGGTTCGCGCATGTACAGGTTCTGCAGCGGATCTTCGAGCCACCACCAGGCGCCGCCGGGGCTCAGCAGACGTTCTAGCGCAGCGACCCACGGCTCCTGAAAGTCCTGCCCTTCGTCGACGATCAGCACGTCGAATTGCCAGCGCGCGTCGATTGGAGTTTCGGCGAACATCGCTTCGAGCTGATCGAACACCTGGCCCGATTGAAAATCGGGCTGGCGGCCCGCATCGCGCGCGATCCAGTCGCACAGTTGATGATAGTTCGCGACCTTCGCCTCGGGCGGCGCGACGCGCGCGATGTGATCGGCGAGCGGTCGGTTGAAGCACACATACAAAGGACGTTGGCCGCGCGCGACGGCGTCTTTCATCACCTGCACCGCGAGTTGCGTCTTGCCTGAGCCGGCCGTGCCGATCACGCGCAGCCGGAACGGCGAGAACTCGAGCCGCCGCGCCCACGTTGCAAGGCCGCCTGCGAGCCGCGTGACGAGCGTGCCGGCCTGACCGACGAGCGCGCTTGCGTCGGGCGTGAGCGCCAGTTCATCGGCGAGAAAGTGATGGATTTTCGACGCGCACGGAAGACGCGGCTCGTCTGCGGGCAGCGCTTCACGAATCACTGCGGCGAGGCGATCGCGCCGGGTTGCGTCGACGATCCGCGCCGGATTCACGCCCGCGATCGCCGCGTCCTTCACGATATGGTCCGGGCAATACAGCAGTTCCTCGATGAAATAGGTGCCCGCGCCGAATGCCGCGGTAAAGCGCCGGTGCAAGCCTTCGATGGTATGCGCGAGCGCGATCGCCACGTTGCGCTCGGTTTGCAGATAGACCTTGACGAGCCCCTTCGGCGTTTCGCGCAGAAAGCCGGTTTTCTGCTCGACGATCATCACGCGTCCGGCGGGACTGACGACCACGAAATCGGCCTCGCCGAACACCGAGAAGTTCTGGTTCAGACGCGTCCAGTGCACGCCGTGATAGACGGTGTAGTTTTCAGGCAGCGCCTTTTCGAGCAGCGCAAGGGTTTCGCGTTCGCGCGCCGCCGCGCCGGTGGCGGCGAGGCTCTTCCAGTCGTCGGGGACAATGCGGGCCATGCGGTGCCTCGTCGTTTTGCGGTGCGCTCATTGTACGCAACGCATCATGCCGTGCGCGGCGCGCTCGCATGCAAAGCATGCGCATCGTGTATCGTTACTGGTTGAACGCCGCGCGAGGCGCGGCTTGCCAACTGTCGACAAAAAAGGATGACCGGATGATTACGATCTGGGGACGCGCGAATTCAGTCAACGTGCAAAAAGTTTTGTGGTGCTGCGATGAACTGGTGCTGCCGTACGAGCGCATCGACGCGGGCCTGCAGTTCGGGCGCAACAACGAACCCGCCTACCTTTCGATGAACCCGACGGGCAAGATTCCCACGCTGGTCGACGACGACTTCGTGCTGTGGGAATCGAACTCGATTCTGCGCTATCTGGTGCTGCAATACGGCGCGGCGAGCCCGCTCTATCCTGACGAGCCGAAATTGCGCGCGAGCATCGACCGCTGGCTGGACTGGTCGCTGTCCACGCTGCAACCGGCGGAGCGGCCGGTATTCTGGGCGCTTGTGCGCACGCCGGCGGAACAGCGCGACGCCGCGAAGCTCGCCGACGACGTGCGCAACGTCACCGCGCTGTGGCACCTGCTGGACACGCATCTGCAAGGACGCTTTTTCCTCGAGAGCGACAAGTTCACGCTCGCCGACATTGTGATCGGCGCGTACGCGAAGCGGTGGTTCGGGCTCGATGGCGTCGAGCGTCCGCCGCTGCCCAATCTCGAGCGGTGGTATTCGCGCATCGCGACGCGTTCGGGCTTCAAGAAATACGTCGACTTTCCGTTGACGTGAGTTTCGAGCGCGTTGCCTCGGCCGGGTGGGAACGTCCAGGGCCGGACGGCGATGCTATTTGCGCCCCGGCAGCAATAGCGCGTTGGCCTTTATAATCGACGCATGAAGAACGCCAAGCCCGCCGCGAACGCCGCCCATTCCGCCAGTCCCGCGAAAACGGAGAAGCCCGCCGCTTCCGCCGACGCGCATGCTCATACGCACGCGCCGGCGCATACGCATGGCGAGTCACCCGAAGCGGCGCTCGCCCTTGCCGAGGAATATTGTCGCGAACGCGGGGAAAAGCTCACGCCGCTTCGCCGCAAAGTGCTCGAATTGCTGCTCAATTCGGGCCGCGCGACTAAAGCGTATTCGCTGCTCGACGAAATGCGCCAGATTCATCCGGGCTCGGCGCCGCCCACGGTTTATCGCGCGCTGGACTTTTTGCTCTCGGCGGGACTCGTGCATCGCATCGAGTCCATCAACGCATTCACGGTCTGCCACGACCTGACGCAATGCCAGCACGGCATTCTTGTGGTCTGCCAGCAATGCGGCAACGTGACGGAACTGCATCAGCCGAAACTGCGCCAGGCGCTCATCGAGCAGATCGAAGACGCGGGTTACCGCGTCGCCAGCGACGAAATCGAATTGAAGGGATTGTGTTCCGCCTGCCAGGCCGCAGAGGCCGCCGCAGCGGTTTCTTCAAAGGCGGGAGCAACGGCGCCCGTCGCCGCGAAATAACGGCGGTTTGACTGTAACGGCGGCGCAAAGCGGTATCGGCTTCGCGCCGCATTTCGCGGCGTTTGGAGCGCCGCCGGCCAGGGCGGCGTACCAGGGCGGCGTGTTAATTCACCTACTCAACGCGCCGCACGCGCGCCAATCGCATCGTGCAGCAGCGTCACCAGATCTTCCGGCAACGCAGGTTTCGTCATGAAATGCTGGAAACCCTCGCCGATACTTCGCAGACGGTAAGCGTCATCCGTATGGCCCGTCAAGGCAACCGCCACCGACGGCGCATGATCTCCGCGAATCTCGTGATCACGCAGACGCTGGATCAGGTAGAAGCCGTCCATGGCGGGAAGTTCGAGGTCGCATACAACCGCGTCGGGCAGCAGCCGGACGGCCGCTTCGACGCCCTCTTCGGCATCCGCCACTGCAACGACGTTTGCCCCTTCCGCTTCGAGTAGCAGGGTCAGCGACTCCCGGCTGTCCGGGTCGTCTTCTACGAGCACGATCGTGGCCTGATCGAGTCTCAATGCTCCGTTCATCTTCTGTTGTTGCTCTAAAAATCCGGTTAGGCCGTCAGGCTTGGCCAACGTGTCGCCCTGCTGACTATGCTGGTTTTGCTGCTTGCCGCCGTTTTGTGCGGCCGCGATGTTGCTGTTCATGGTTCCGACTCGATTTCAGGTGCCGAGTTGCAGGAAAGCGCACGATTGTAAACAAGGGTCCCTGCAACGCGCGCACCATAACGCGCCAAAATTGCACGCCAATGAAAAAACGGCTCCCGGAGTCCTTGCGAGGACAACCGGTGCCGGCACCCGATTCCCGCGACAGCGCGTGCGATGCTCCGCACGTAGCTCGCCGCCGCGGCTTCTTTTCGTCTTTCCGCAGATTTTTGTGCGACGCCCGCAGCCCCGTTGCGCAGCGTTCGCGTTCATCCCATCGGTAGCACGTTATGTGCCGCGCATCGGTGCAACGTAACGTGCGCGAACCGGTTGCGCGTTATGGTTTTTAACCAGCTCACTGAGCTTTCTTCGGACCAATCCCCTGGGTGAGCAGCGCGACCGCGTGGCGCGCGATTTCGTCACCGCCGACCTGGCGGCGCTTCGGATCGTTGCGCCACAGCTTCGACGTGGCGAGCGGCAGGACCGTCAGCCCGAGCAATGTGACGAACATCAACGACGGTTCAAGCGCCGCATTGAGAAGCCCCTCTTTCTGCCATCGTTCGATGGCGGCAAGCGACATCTTCTGGTTCACGTCGCCGAAACGCTCGTGCATGCGCTGCCGCAACAAACCGCTATCGCTGATGACTTCGCGCACCCATAACGACGGAAACCACGGATGCTCCACCGCCCCCCGCACCATCCGCTGCGCAAGCTGCGTGATGGCCGCGACGGGATCGTCGGCATGCTCCTGGAATGGCACGCCGAGACCCGCGCGCAACGGTCCGATACGTTCGTCGATCAACACGTCGAGCAGTTGCTCACGCGTCTTGAAGTAGTAATGCATCATCGCCGGCGTGAAACCGGCCTCGCGGGCAATCTCGCCGAGCGTCGTATCGACGATGCCCTGGCGCGCGAACAGCTCGAGCGCCGCGTCGAGCAGACGGTCGCGCTGCTGTGCTCCGCGCGCCGCGCCCGAAGGCCGGCCGGGCCGTCGCACGGCAACGTCTTGCGGCGCGGCTGCCGACGCCGCCGTCGCTGCCTTTGCCGCAGCACCGCGCGTAGCACCGCCTGCGGGGCCCGCGCCGCGCGTAGCGCTCTTGCGCACTCTGCCCGCTCCCGCGCTACTCGCGCCCGCCTTCCCACTGCTCATCTTCTTGCCCACCGACGAAGTCCTTTTCATTGCTGTCGTGTTTGACGCGCGACCGGATGTCGCATATATTAATTTCTGCACTAATTAATTTCAATACGCCCCCATGCAAGAGTCCACTATCACCCAACCCGAGCGCGTGCTGAACGCTGAGCCGCACGCCGGTTCGCGGCAAGACAGGCAGGCGAAAAATCAGGCGGATGCGCAAGCCGCCGGCCATCCGCCGATTCGCCTGCTGTTCCCCGCGCTGCTGCTCGTCATGCTGCTTGCGGCGCTCGACCAGACCATCGTGTCGACGGCGTTGCCGACCATCGTCGGCGAATTGGGCGGGCTCAATAATCTGTCGTGGGTCGTGACGGCTTATCTGCTCAGCTCGACTATCGTCGTGCCGCTCTACGGCAAGCTCGGCGATCTGTTCGGCCGCAAGATCGTGCTGCAAACCGCCATCGGACTCTTTCTCGTGGGCTCCGCGTTGTGCGGCATCGCTCAGGACATGACGCAGCTCATCGTGTTGCGCGCGTTGCAAGGACTCGGCGGCGGCGGCCTGCTCGTCGTGACGATGGCCGCTATCGCAGATGTGATTCCGCCGGCCGAGCGCGGCCGCTATCAAGGCGTGTTCGGCGGCGTGTTCGGTCTTGCAACCGTGGTCGGGCCGTTGCTCGGCGGCTTTCTCGTCGAACACCTCACATGGCGCTGGATTTTCTACATCAACCTGCCACTCGGCATTGTCGCGCTCGCGGTGATCGGCGCAGTGTTCAAGCCGCACGTGCGCCACGTCAAGCACACCATCGACTACATGGGCGCCGCGTTTCTCGCGGGCGCGCTGACCTGCATCATCCTTTTCACGAGCGAGGGCGGCACGACGTTGCCGTGGTCGTCGCCGGAACTCTGGTTCACGCTCGGGATGGGGCTCGTCGCGATCTGGGGTTTCATCCACGAGGAGCGCACCGCCGTCGAACCGATCATGCCGCTCGAACTGTTCAGGCAGCGCACGTTCGTCGTGAGCAGTCTGATCGGTTTTATCGTCGGCGTGTCGATGTTCGGCGCCGTCACGTTCCTGCCGCTATATCTGCAAGTGGTGAAGAACTCCACGCCGACAGAAGCCGGCATGCAAATGCTGCCAATGATGGGCGGCCTCTTCGTCATGTCGATGGTGACTGGCCGCACGATCAGCAAAATTGGCCGTTATCGCATGTTCCCGATTGCCGGCACGCTGCTGGTCTCAGTCGCGATGTTGCTGCTCGCGCGCCTGCAGACCGACACGCCGATTCATGTGATGTATCTCGACATGGGCATTCTCGGTTGCGGTCTCGGCATGGTGATGCAGGTGCTGATCCTCGCCGTGCAAAACACGGTCGAATTCAGGCATGTGGGCGTGGCCACATCGGGCGCGACGTTGTTTCGTTCGATCGGCGGCTCGGTCGGAGTCGCCGCGTTCGGCGCCGTGTTTTCGAACGGCCTTCCCGCGCGGCTCGAGAAGCTGATCCCACCGGACACCCAATTGCCTCACGCGCTCGGACCCGCGGCGATTCACCAGTTGCCCGACGCATTGCGCGCCGACTATCTGCAGGCATTCGCAGGCGCGCTGCATATGGTGTATCTGTCAGCGGCGTGCGTGGTGCTGCTTGCGTTCGCATGCGCGTGGCTGCTGAAAGATCATCCGCTGCGCAAGCAGTAAGTAATCGCATTGCGCTTCTTCTCTGTCGGTCGCTTAATGCCAACGTTAGTTGCAAGCGCCCGAAATTCATCTTCGAGCGGCGCGCCAATAGCATAAAAAAAGCGGCGCGCGCTCGTCTTCCTCACATGCACGATCATTCGTCCTACCTGGTAATGTGCGGTAGCGCACATAACATAGGGTCGATCGTCCATTGACGCGCGTCTCGAAACGCCACATATTGAAAACGACGGCATGCAACGTTCTCTTCGTGCATGCCCGGACTCTCTGGCGCATGTAGATCGTGGTTTCCGCGGACGCCAACCCCGCCTCAAAGGCGATCGGGAGCATGCCGTAACGGCATTGTTTTCCACAGGTGGAGCCATAGCATGTCCACTCAAACCTTAGCTGGTCATCAATTTCCGACGCCCTGCAACCGATGTGGCGGCGCCCTCTACCGGCAACTCGAACACTGCCCGTATTGCGGCGCTTTTCATCCGCTTGATGACGACGCGTCTACCCGCAACGCATTGCATGAAAGCAGGCCGAAAACGTTGAATACACTGAACATGTCGACGTTGCACGACAGCTTCACCGTGCCGACATTCAGCGAGCCCGACTTCCCTGGCGGCGCACTACATGCCGGATTGAATTTCGCGCCCGTGGCCAGTCTTCAAACGGCGCCTTCACCGCTCGTCGCGCCGGATACTTCGTTGCTGCCCGTCACCGAAACCGGCGAGGTGGTGCAGCGCGCCGGTCTGCGTGTGCGGCACGTGGTGGTGGCGAGCGTGGCCGTTGTCGCCGCGGGCCTGGCGTATGTCGGCTATGCGCTATTGAGCGAGAGCCGCGACCTGCATGGCAACGGCGACCAGGCTTTGGAATCCGCGCAGGATGCGAGGACAGCGACGGGCACCATCGCACGATACTCGCCGGATCAGGCGGCCAACACGGGTGTTGGCGCCGTGCCTGGCAAACCGATCAGCGCCGGCGCCATACGAAGCACCACGCAGGCGTTGCCGGCCGCCGTGCCGATCGCGATACCTTCAACGAAACCGGCCACGCCGCAATTCCGCGATGCCGGCCAGGCGTTGCAGGCAGCGCGGACCGCATTCGCCGCCAACGATCTCAGCGCGGCGCAAGCCGCTCTCGCCGCGGTGCAATTGCTGCAACCGGACAGCAGCGAGGCGCAGACTCTCGCCGCGCGATTGAAGCCGTTGACGGCGCGCCGCGACGCCGCGTTGCTCGCCGCGCAAATGTGCGCCGATCAGCAGTCGTGGCCCTGCGCGCGCGAGCATTCAGACGAGGCGCTCGCGCTGGACAGCGGCAGCGACGCCGCGAAAACGATCCTCGAGCGCGTGATCCGCGAAACGGGCTGGGCGCCGCTCAACTCGCAGACAACGTCCAGTGCAAAAACCGTCCGTCAGACTACCAACTAATCAAACAGATATTTCGGATGCCGAATCGAACGGACGAGGTTGTGCCAACTGACCGATAGGTGCGAACCATGCTACATAAACTTTTGACGGGATGGCTCGGAGCGGCGTTGCTCCTCGCATCTTCGCTGATCAGTGCCGAACCCGCGCACTACAAGATCGTTACCGGCCCGGAACGGGGCACGTATATCCAGATCGGTCAGGACCTGTCCAAATGGGTCGCGCAACCCGTCGGCATCGACCTCGCCGTGGTCGCGTCCAAGGGCTCGGCCGAGAACGTGCAGCGCATGCGCTATGAACCAGGGGTCAAGCTCGCGCTCGTGCAGTCCGACGTGTATCAGGCGTACATCGACATGGCCAACTCCGGCAATCCCGATGCCGGTACCGCGATTCGTCCGCTGCGTCTCATCATGCCGCTTTATGACGAAGAGATAAACGTCGTGGTGCGCGCGGATTCGCCGCTCAAAACGCTAAGCGACATCAAGGACAAAACCATCAGCGTCGGCCTGCTCGGCAGCGGCACCGCGCAGTCGGCGACCACCCTGTATCGCCTGATGTTCGGCCAGGCGATTCCCGAACAGAACGTCCAGCATCTGAGCAACGAGGACGCGCTCGCCGCGTTGATCGTGAAAAAAGTGGACGTCGCCATCATCGTCGTCGGGCAGCCCGCGAAACTGTTCAACGACATGAACCCGGAACTGTTGCAGCAAATCCGTCTGCTAAAGGCCGATTCCGCCGCGCCGGAAACGACCCGCGCGAAGCAGACCTATTTCCCGGCGACGATCCGCGCAACCAGCTATCCGAACTGGCTGAAGGAAGACGTCCCGACGCTGACGGTCAAGGCTTTCCTCGTCACTTACGACTACGGCTTGCGCGATACCGTCGGCAACCTGAATCACTTTGCCGACTCGCTGTGCGCGAACTTCGATAACCTGCAGGAACACGGGCATCCGAAGTGGAAGCAGGTGAAGCTCGAGTTGCCGACGCTCGTACGCGGCTGGAAGTATTACCCGCCGGTCGAGAAGCATCTGCGTGCGTGCCTCGCCAACAGAACCGCGAGCGTCAACGCGGCGGCCGCCGCCGCGCAGGTCGCGCAAAAACCGCGCAGCACGTGTACGAACCAGGAGCGGTTGCTTTTGCTGTGCAAATGAATTGAATGGCGGGCGGGCAAACACGCATCCTCATGCACCGTCACGCCCGCTCGCGCACACCGCGCGTGGCCGCGCTTTCCATCGCCCGCTGCAAGGTTTCATACACTTTCGGCCGATTGCATTGCGATACGTTAAAGCGCAAATAGCCGCCAGCCGACTGCGAGACGCTAAACACATTGCCCGGCGCGAACACGACATTGGCGCCTAACGCATGACGCGCGACGTCGGCGGCGTCGAGCGAATCGGGCAGACGCGCCCACACGAACATGCCCGCGTGCGGTCGCGTCCACACCTCCAGGCCGGCGTAGCCGAGGCGGCGCATGGTCTCGCCCATCGCATCCGCGAGCTTGGCGCGCATCGACTCGAGATGACGCCGGTACGTCCCATCCACCAGCAATCGATGCACGACGCTCGCCGTAAGCTGCCCGTTGCCGAACGTCGTGGCGAGCTTCAGGTCGATCAGCGGCTCGATCCACTCGCCGCGCGCAGCGATATAACCGCAACGCGCCGCCGCCGAAAGCGTTTTCGAAAAGCTGCCGATCGACACCACGCGCGTGAGCCCGTCGAAGGCCGCGAGACGCGGCGCGGCTTCGTCTTCGAAGTCGGCGAAGATATCGTCCTCCACCACGATCAGATCGTGCTCGCCCGCGAGCTTGAGCAGCCGATGCGCGATCGCCGGCGCGAGCGTGGCGCCGGTCGGATTATGAATCGCGGAATTGGTCACATAAAGCCGCGGACGGTGCGTAATCAGCGCCCTCTCGAAGGCCGCGAGATCCGGCCCGGACGGCGTGTAAGGCACGCCGACGATACGCGCGCGATGCGCCCGCAGCAGCGCCTGAAAGTTGAAATAGCACGGGTCGTCGATCAACACTGTGTCGCCCGGTTCGAGCAAAAAGCGGCACACGAGGTCGAGCGCATGCGTGCCGCCGTCGGTCAGCACGATCTGCTCGGGCGGCGCGTCGACGCCGTGCTGCGCGAGCCGCCACGCGAGTTGCTGACGCAACGCGGGCAGACCGTACGGATTCGCGTAATCGGCGAGCGGCGACTGCGGGTCGCGCGCTATCGCTCGCAACGCGCGGCGCACGCCGTCCTCGGGCAGCCACGACGCCGGCATCCAGCCGCAACCGGGCTTGAGCACCTTTGAGTCCGATTGCAACGACTGGCGCGTGAGCCACAGCGGATCGACCTCGCGATCGAGACGCGGCCCGAGATCGGCGAGCGCGAGCGGCGGCGCGTGGCCCGACACGAAAAATCCCGAGCCGCGCCGCGCGACGATCACGCCTTCGGCAACGAGCCGGTCATAGGCCTCGACCACCGTCGACTTCGACACGCCGAGCGCGTCCGTCATCACGCGGATCGACGGCACGCGTGCGCCTGGCATCAGCGAGCGGCTGGCAATGCGTTCACGCAGATTGTCCATGACGATGCCAACCCGCGTGCCTTGCGGCTTTTCGCCGTCGGCGTTCTGTCCACTATCGCCCATCTGTACGGCTCCTTCGTCGGTACAGTTTGCATGAATTGTACTGATCCGTAGCTTAACGTTTTCATGCCGGGAGCGGATGCTATAGGCTTCATTTCATTGCGCATGGACTTTTCGAATGGACAAGACGACGAACGGCTGGCTGAGCGGGTTCATAGGCGTGTTGATCTTCAGCGGCTCGCTGCCGGCCACGCGCATTGCCGTGCAAGGGCTCGACCCTGTGTTTCTGACGGTCGCGCGCGCAACCATTGCAGGCACGCTCGGTCTCGCGCTGCTGCTCCTCTTTCGCGAGGCGCGTCCCGCGCGCCGCGACGTGATTCCGCTCGTGGTGGTCGCGCTCGGCGTCGTGGTCGGCTTTCCGCTCTTGACCGCGCTCGCGCTGCGCCACGTCAGCTCGGCGCATGCAATCGTATTCGTCGGACTGCTGCCGCTTGCCACCGCGATCTTCGGCGTGCTGCGCGGCGGCGAGCGTCCGCAAGCGGCGTTCTGGCTGTTTTCCGCGCTCGGCAGCGGCGCAGTGGTCGCGTTCGCGATGCGCCACGGCATCGACGCGTCTCCGGTAGGCGATGCGCTGATGCTCGCGGCGATCGTCGCGTGCGGGCTCGGTTATGCGGAAGGCGCGCGGCTATCGCGGCACCTCGGCGGCTGGCAGGTCATTTCGTGGGCGCTGGTGCTGTCGCTTCCGCTGATGCTTCCGCTTGCTTGGTGGACCCGGCCCGCGTCGTTCGAGGGCGTCAGCCATGCGGCGCTGTGGGGCCTCGCGTACGTGTCGCTGTTCAGCATGCTGATCGGCTTCGTGTTCTGGTATCGCGGCCTCGCGCTTGGCGGCATCGCGGGAGTCGGCCAACTGCAATTGCTGCAGCCGTTCTTCGGACTGCTGCTCGCGGGGCTTCTGCTGCATGAACAGGTGCCGCCCTCGATGATCGCCGTGACCGTCGCGGTGGTCGCGTGCGTGGCCGGCGCGCGGCGCTTTTCGAAGGCGCCGCCTGCACGGCGCACGGCGTGAGCCGCGCGGTGTTCGCGTACTACGATTTTTGAACGGCTTTGAATTTGGCGGCGCGGCGGGCATAGTAAAACGTATCGTCGGAAGAACCGGCACGACAGGCCGTAAGCGCTATGCAAGGCCGCTCCTGGAATACGTTATGAGTACAACCCTCCCCGCCTCCGCTTCGGCATCGACCGCCGCCTCGAGCGCCCCATTGATCCGCGACGCGACAGAAGCCGATCTGCCCGCGATTCAGGCCATTTACGCGCACCATGTGTTGACCGGCGTCGCGTCGTTCGAGGAAGTCCCGCCTTCCGTCGACGAGTTGCGCGCGCGTCTCGCGTCCGTGCGCAACCACGGCTTGCCGTACATGGTCGCCGAGATCGACGGCGAAGTTGCGGGCTATTGCTACGCGACGCCGTACCGCCCGCGCGCCGCGTATCGCAACACCATCGAAGATTCGATCTACGTGAGCGACGCCTATCGCGGACGCGGCCTCGGCCGCGTTCTGCTGCAGGCGCTGATCGAACGATGCGAAGCCGGACCGTGGCGCCAGATGGTCGCCGTCATCGCGGACGGCGGCAGCGGCGGCTCGCTGTCGCTGCATCAGCAACTGGGTTTTGAGCTGACCGGCACGTTGAAGGCAGTCGGTTTCAAACATGGCCGCTGGCTCGACAGCACGTTGATGCAAAGGACGTTGGGCGCGGGCGCCACGACGCCACCCGATCAGCAAACGTAGCCGGTTCGCCGTCCGCGCAGCGCGGTAAAATCGCGGGCATGCCAAAACCGCCTCCGTCACCCGCGCCCGACGCCCCGCAACAGCCCGCCAACATGCCCGCGAGTGCCGCGCCGCGCAACGAATACACCGTCGACGAACTCGCGCGCGTGAGCGACACGACCGTGCGCAACGTGCGCGCGTATCAGGACCGCGGGCTTCTCGCGCCGCCTGAGAAGCGCGGCCGGGTCGGCGTGTACGACGACACGCATGTGTCGCGTTTGAAGCTCATCAATCATCTGCTCGCGCGCGGCTACACGCTCGCGAACATTCAGGATCTGATCAAGGCCGTCGACGAAGGACACGATCTTCGCTCGATTCTCGGCCTCGAAACCGCGATCGGCGGACGCTGGTCGCGCGAGCATCCGCGGAAATATTCGTTGATCGAGTTGCTGCAGATGTTCGGCGACAAGGCTTCGCCGGCGGCGCTTGCCAAGGCGGTCGATCTCGGCCTGCTGGAACGCGACGGCCTCTCGTTCGTGTCGGCGAGCCCCACTGCGCTCGCAGCCGGGGCGACGCTCGCGAAAGAAGGCATTCCGCTCGCCGATCTGCTCGAGGCCGTCGGCGCCGCGCGTCCGCATTTCAGCGTGGTCGCGAAGGCGCTGGTGGATCTGGTCGTGCGTCAACTCGACCGCTACGATCCCGACGCGCTTCCGCCGCCCGCCGACGTGCCCGCGCTCGTCGACGCCATCTGGCGCGTGCGGCCGCTCGCGATGGTGCTCGTCGAAAGCGAGATGAACCGCGCGCTGGAAGAAGCGTCAGGCGATTATCTCGGCGATCGCGTCGCCGCGATCATGGCGAAGAAACTCGGCGAATCCGGCGCGAAGCCGAGCATCGCGCGCCCGACGGGCACAAAGAAAACGCGCAAACAATAAGTCAGCCGATGCGCGAGCTTTGCGCCGCAACGACCATCGCGTCATTGCGCCACCGCCGTTTCACCACTTCCTAGAGTCGGGCGTCTAGCCGCCCTCTTGCATCGTCCGTCTCCACATCCTATCGTTACATCACTCAATGTAACAGTTATGAGCGTAAAAGGGAGACGACGGGATGAACGCACGAATGCCCCACGACGCCGCGGCGGACCACGCGTCCGCGCCTGCCGAGACCGACATCGCCATTATCGGGACGGGTTTCGCGGGCCTCGGCATGGCGATCCGCTTGCGGCAATCGGGCTTGACCGATTTTCTCGTCGCCGAAAAAGCCAATTCCGTCGGCGGCACATGGCGCGACAACCACTACCCCGGCTGTGCATGCGACGTGCAATCGCACGTGTACTCCTTTTCGTTCGCGCCGAATCCTCGCTGGTCGCGCATGTTCGCGCGGCAACCGGAAATCCGCGCGTACCTGGACGACTGTGTGCGGCGCTTTGGAGTCGAGCGTCATCTGCGTTTCGGCCATGAACTGACGAGCGCCGTCTACGACGACACGCGCCGCCGCTGGCATCTGCGCTTTGCCAACGGACAGCAGTGGTCGGCGCGCGTGCTGATTTCGGCGATGGGCGGACTTTCGCGCGCGGCCATGCCGAACATTCCCGGCATCGAGACGTTCAAGGGCCGCGCGTTTCACTCGCAGCATTGGGACCACGGCTACCCGCTCGAAGGCAAACGCGTCGCCGTGATCGGCACGGGCGCGAGCGCGATCCAGTTCGTGCCGCAAATCGCGCCGCGCGTCGCGCATCTCGATCTGTTTCAGCGCACGCCGCCGTGGATCATGCCGAAGGCCGACCGCGCCGTGCGGCCCATCGAGCAGTGGCTTTTCAAACATCTGCCGTTCACGCAGAAGGTCATGCGCTCGGCGCTGTACTGCATGCTCGAATCGCGTGCGCTGGGGTTCGCGGTTCATCCGTCGCTGATGAAGACCGCGCAGAAAGTCGCCGAGCGGCATTTGCGCCGCCAGGTGCGCGACCCGCAATTACGCGCGACGCTCACGCCGGATTACACGATGGGCTGCAAGCGCATCCTCATTTCGAACGACTACTTCCCCGCCCTGTCGCGAGCAAATGTGTCGGTGACGACGAGCGCGATTGAGCGCATCGACGAAGACGCCGTCATCACGAGCGACGGCGTGCGTCATCCGGCCGACTGCCTGATCTTCGGCACCGGTTTTCAGGTCGCCGATCCGTTTGCCCGAGGCGTGGTGCGCGGACGCGGCGGCGTCGACATCGTCGATACATGGAGAGACGGCGCGCATGCGTACCTGGGTACGACATTGCCTGGCTATCCGAACTTTTTCATGATCGTGGGTCCGAACACCGGCCTCGGTCACAACTCGATGGTGTTCATGATCGAGTCGCAGGTCGAATACATTCTGCGTGCGTTGAAGGCGATGCAGAGCGAAGGCGCAGCCGCGATCGAAGTGCGTCCGCACGTGGAGCGCGCGTACAACGAACAGATTCAGCAGAAGCTCGGCCGCGCGATCTGGTCGACGGGCGGCTGCAAGAGCTGGTATCTGGACCCGAGAACCGGGAAGAACACGACCCTGTGGCCCGGCTTCGCATACAAATTCCGCAAAGCCACCAGCACGTTCAGCATGGCCGATTACTTCGCCTATTCGCCCGCGCCTAAGAGCGTCAACGTGAACGTGAGCGCACATGCCGCTGCAACGCAAAGCGCGCATGTGCAAGGCAAGGCATCGGCATCGGCGGAAGCGACCTGAAAACACGCAATAACGACAACGCACCTTCAGAGAGGACAGGAGATAAAACCAATGAAGCACTTCACCGACAAGGTCGCCGCGATCACCGGCGCGGGTTCGGGCATGGGCCGCTCGCTTGCGATTCGCCTCGCGCGCGAAGGTTGCCATCTCGCCCTCGCCGACCGCAACGCGACGAGCCTCGAGGAGACCGCTCGACTCGCACAGGCCGCAGCACCGCATATCGTGGGCGCGCCGCTTCTCATCACGACGGCCGTATTCGATGTGTCGGATCGCAACGCGATGTTCGCGTGGGCGGCGCAAACGGCTGCTGAGCATGGGCGCGTCAATCTGGTGTTCAACAACGCGGGCGTCGCGTTGTCGAGCACAATTGAAGGGATGGAGTACGCGGATCTCGAATGGATCGTCGGCATCAACTTCTGGGGTGTCGTGCACGGCACGAAGGCGTTTCTGCCTTATTTAAAGACTTCGGGCGAAGGTCACGTCGTCAATACGTCGAGCGTGTTCGGTCTCTTTTCGCAACCCGGCATGAGCGGCTACAACGCGACCAAGTTCGCGGTGCGTGGCTTCACCGAAGCGCTGCGCCAGGAACTCGACCTGATGAAATGCGGCGTGTCGGCGACGTGTGTGCATCCGGGCGGCATCCGCACCGGCATTGCGCAGTCGAGCCGCATTGCGCCGAATATGATCGGCTTCATGGTGGAAAACGAACAGCAAGGCAAGGACGACTTCGAGAAGTTCTTTATCACCACCGCCGACGAAGCCGCGCGCGTGATTCTGGACGGCGTGCGCAGGAACAAGCGGCGTGTGCTGATCGGCCGCGATGCGCGAGCCGCCGACTGGCTCGCGCGCACGCTGCCCGCCGCCTATCAGGCACTCGTCGTGCTGCAAACGCGGCGCATGAAGCGCATCGCGGAGAAACGCGCACGGCGCGCGGCGGAGCTCGCCGGCAGGCGCGCATGATGCAATGCGCCGCTCGGGAATCGCAAAGCGTCATGAGGAATCACGAGGAATCACACGCATTCAAGGAGAAAAGGCCATGATGCCCGTTCGCCGCGACTTACGCTTCAATCTTCCGCCCGAGCGTGCCTGCGATTGGCATGCACAAGGCTCGCACGTCACGCACTTCTTCAACGCCCTTTCGCTGCTGTTCCCGGCTGGCGAGCGTTTTTTCATGGACAGCGTGCGCCACTATCGCGACGACATCGACGACCCCGTGTTGAAAAAGCAGGTGCTCGGCTTTATCGGCCAGGAAGCCATGCATACGCGCGAGCATGTCGAGTACAACGACCTGTTGCAACAGGCCGGCTTGCCCGCGCATAAACTCGACAAGCGACTGTGGGCGATCCTCAACTTCGGCCGCAAGGTGCTGCCGCATTCGTATCAGTTGGCCGTCACCGTTTGCCTCGAGCATTACACGGCGATGCTTGCGGGTTTGCTGCTCGAGGACGCGACGCGCATCGACGGATCGGTTCAAGGCTACGCGCAGATGTGGACGTGGCATGCGCTCGAAGAGACCGAACACAAATCCGTTTCCTACGACGTATGGAACGCAGTGCTGAAGCCCGGCCTCGGCCGCTATCTGTTGCGCACGGGCGTCATGCTCGCCACGACGATCACGTTCTGGCTGATCGTGTTCGACTACCACGTGCGTCTGATCATCGCCGATCGAAAACGCGGCGGTCATGTGAGCGGCATGTGGCGCGTGCTCAAGTATCTTTATGGGCCACGTCATGGCGTTTTTCCGCGGATTGCCGGCGAATGGCTGAGTTTTTTCCGGCCGGGTTTTCATCCGTGGGACCACGATAATCGCGCGCAACTTGCGCGCATCGACGGCCTCGTCGCAGCAGTCGATGCCGCCAACGCAGCCGCGCCGAATACGCGCCGCTCAGCGCGTCGCGGCATGCAGGCGGCCGCGTGATACGCGACACGTTGTCGGTGGATGCCGGCGACGTGCGGCTCGCCGTCTACGTCAGCGGACCGCGAGAGGCGCCGCCCATTGTGTTCGTGCACGGCTATCCCGACTCGGCCGC
Source organism: Paraburkholderia sp. GV068 (assembly GCF_003058125.1). Taxonomy (NCBI): domain Bacteria; kingdom Pseudomonadati; phylum Pseudomonadota; class Betaproteobacteria; order Burkholderiales; family Burkholderiaceae; genus Paraburkholderia; species Paraburkholderia sp. GV068. Next base: position 79,432 of record NZ_QBUB01000015.1, on the reverse strand, counting down.
GGTGTGGGAACCGGTGCGCGCGCAACTCGACGCGCGCTATCGCATCATCAGCTACGACGTGCGCGGCGCAGGCGCGTCCGGCGCACCGGCCACGCGCGGCGGCTATCGTCTCGAACAGCTTGCTGCCGATCTCGCGGCGGTCGTCGATGCGACCTGCGGTGCGCAGCCGTTTCACCTGGTCGGTCACGACTGGGGCTCGATTCAAAGCTGGGAAGCCGTCACCAGTCCGGAATTCAAAGGACGGATTGCGTCGTATACGTCCATCTCGGGGCCGTGCCTTGATCACGCGTCGGTGGACTTGCGCGGCGCGAACGCTGCTGACGAAAAACATAGGATGACAAAACAATTTCCGCGCGGTCGCATCCGGCAAATGATCAGGTCCTGGTACATCTTCTTCTTTCATCTGCCGTGGCTGCCGGAACTCGTATGGCGCCTTGGCGGCGCACGCATGTGGCCGCTGTGGCTGCGCATGACCGAGCGCGTGCGGGCACCGCGCGACCCCGCGCAACTGCGCAACGCGATTAACGGCCTCGGTCTTTACCGCGCGAATTTCATCGACAAGCTGCTGCATCCGCGCGCGCGCCACGCTCACGCGCCGGTGCAGTTCATCGTGCCGCTACGCGACCGTTATGTCGGGCCGGAATTGTCGCTCGGACAGGAAGCGTGGCTTGGTCCCTATGAGCGCATCGAGATTGACGCAGGCCATTGGGTCGTGTTGCGCGAGCCGCAAGTGGTCGCCGCGCACATCGAACGCTTCGTTGCGCGGCACCTGTATCGACCGGGCGGCTCGGGTACATCGTCGTTCAACGCGCCGCTCAACGCGCCCTTCAACGCTCGCGCGGCAGGCGACTGAATAGCGTCGGATAGTCGATCACGAGCCCGTCGTCATCCACTTTCATATTCGCCGTGAAATCGCGGAAAATGCCTTCATAGCGATACTCGCGATTCAGCTCGATACACGAATACGCCTGCTCGACTCGCGTGACCTGAAGATCCGGCGTCGAAATGTAGGCGACCTGCAAAGGCCGGCGCTCGCCTTGCGCGAGTTGCAGCCGGCGAATCGGCAACGTGTTGGTAAACGGCGTGGCTGCGATGTCGATGTCGACGCATCCTTCGATCGCGCTCAGCACAAGGCCGTGACCATCGCGCCAATGGCCCTCGCCGTCGCCGTGCAACTCCAGTTCTCCCGCGCCGACAATCTTCAGCCAAGCATGACGCGTGCGCCATTGCACATCGCAACGCACTGTGTAGTGCAGCCCATAGCTCTTGCCGTAGCGCTGGCCGACGACAACGCTTTCTACTTCGAAGCCGTCGTCGCGCGCGTCGAACGTCAGATGTTCGATACCGTCGCCCTCTTGCGATGCCCACCGAAGTTCACGCATTGGATCGCCTCCTCGCGATGAAAACCGCGGCACGTGCCGCGTTTCGTATCGTAGCGCGAACGTCTTACTTTCGCCGATGCGCGAATCGCCGCATGATGCGAAGCGTTGCAAATAGCGACTATCAACGCGCCCGCATGCACGCAGCGGCAGCACTGCCCTATGCTCGCGTTTCACCTGTGTCCGCGACGTCGCCGCGATTCCAACGCTCATCGATCCACAACTCATGCACGCCGCCGCGACCGAAGCACACTCCGCAGCACTACGCACGCTGCTGCGCAGTCTTGGCCAGATCGTGCTGCAAGCGAACGCTTTTACGGGCGCATGTCTGCTGGCCGCCTGGCTGCTCTGGGACCCGCGTCTCGCGTGCGCGGCGCTGACCGGCGCGGTCGCGGCCAACGTGAGCGCGGTGCTGGCCGGCTATTCCGACGACGACCTGCACGCAGGACTCTACGGTTTCAACGGCGCGTTGGCCGGACTCGCCGCGTTCAGTTTCATCGCCGACAACGCGACCGCTGCCGCCGTCGCGATTTTCGCCGCAACAGGCACGGCCTGGCTGCTCGCACCGTGGTCGCGATGGCTGCGCTTACGTAGCCTCTGCTATTTCTCGAGCCCGTGTTTGATCGTCACCTGGCTTTGGCTGCCGATGACCGCAAGCGCGCCGTCATCGTCGACGCTCGCAACGGCGCACACGCACGCCGACCTCGCCAGCGGCCTGCTCGCTGGTCTCGCGCAAACCGCGTTCGCTGGCGGCGCATCGGCCGGCGTGTTAGTGCTGATCGGCATCGCCGCGGCATCTCCGCGTCACGCGCTCTGCGTGCTGACGGGCGCGGCTCTCGCGAGCGCCGAACATCTGCTGCTGGGCGCGACGGCAAGCTCGTTTAACGCGGGCCTGCTAGGATTCAACGGCGCGCTCACCGCATTGGCGCTGACCGAATGCGGGCTTGTATGGATGCTCGGCGGCGTGACGCTCGCGGCGCTGCTGCAAGCGGGCGCTGCGTGCGTTGGCTTGCCCGTGCTGACCGCGCCGTTCGTCGCCGCAACGTGGGGCGTGCAATGGCTGAAGCAGCGTCGCGCGCTAATGCTCTACTCGTAGGCACTCCGTTACGCACCATCAGGAGAAACATATGTCGTTCGCTCATGTACCGAAGGGCCGCGTCGCGCAATCCGGGCCACGCTCCGAAGCGGAGCAGCAGACTCGCGTCGACCTCGCCGCCGCTTACCGGCTCGTCGCGCTCAACGGCTGGGACGATCTCATCTACACGCACATCTCCGCGAGCGTGCCGAACGAGCCGGGCCACTTCCTGATCAATCCGTTCGGCCTCGCATTCGATGAAGTGCGTGCGTCGAATCTCGTGAAGATCGACGTCGACGGCAATATCGTCGGTGCAAGCGAATACACGGTGAACGTGACGGGCTTCGCGATTCATGCGGCCGTGCATGCCGCGCGCGCCGACGCTTTCTGCGTGATGCATCTGCACAATACGGCCGGCGTGGCCGTCTCCGCGCAGCCTGCGGGACTGCTGCCCGCGTCGCAACACGCGCTGCGTTTTTATCGCCAGCTTGCGTATCACGACTATGAAGGCCTGGCATTCACACCCGCTGAGAGCGAGCGCCTCGTCGAGCATCTCGCGGACAAGCCGGCCATGCTGCTGCGCAATCACGGCACGCTGACGGTCGGCCGCACGGTCGCCGAAGCGTACGTGCTGATGGCGACGTTGCTCAAGGCTTGCGAGATCCAGTTGCAGGCGCAGGCATGCGGCGCGCCGCTCGTCGTGCCCGACGATGCAATCGCCACTCGCACGGCCGAGCAGCTCTACGATGGCGGCGCAATCGAAGGAATACTTGAATGGCCCGCGCTGCTGCGCAAGCTCGACCGGCTCGATCCGAGCTATCGTGATTAGCGCTTAACGGGTACGCGGCGCAGTACGCCGATCGCTTTATCAACGGAGCCATATACATCATGCCCACGTTTCATATCGAACTGTTTGAAGGCCGCTCACTCGAGCAGAAGCGCCAATTCGTCGAAGCAATCACGAAAGCGACATGCGAGTCGCTCGGCGTCGAACCGAATTCGGTGGACATTATTCTCACCGACGTGAAGCGCGAAAATTGGGCGACGGGAGGACGCTTGTGGTCCGACAGCGAGAGTTGAATTGAACCGCTGCGCGCGCGGTGCGCGCAGCGGTTTTATTGCTCAGCGACGCATGAACAAAATGCGCCGCTGTGGCGGCGTAACAACACGCCGCCGCTACTCCAGAGCCATTAGAAGCGGTGGATGATGCCCACGCCGCCTGCAACCTGGCTGCGCGACGAAGACGGCGCGCTGTTCTGACCGTCGCCGATATCGGCCGTCGCGTTGATGATGCTCACGCCGTTGTTGCCGATCGTCTTGCCGTTCGCACGTTGATACGCTTCCACCGCATACAGACCCGTACGCTTGGAGAGGCTGTAGTACTGCGACAGGTTGAACTGGTGATAGCTGGCTGCGCTCGAAATGCCATTCGATTCCGTCGCACGCGTGTAGCTATAGCCGGCTGCCAAGTCGAGTGCGCCGATCGGCTTGAAGTGCACCACTGCGCCACCCGTGTTGAACGTCGCCTGATGACGGAAACCCGAGTTCACACCCGGAATGTATTGCACGTTCGAGTACGAGAACGACACGTCCCATTGCGAGCTGAACGCGTAGCCGCCGGTAACCGCGAAGCGCTGCTGAGCCTGCGCCGTGCGATAGCCGTTCGTGATGCCGGACAGACCCGGGCCGCTCGTCGCACCGTTATTCGACGTAGTCGACTCGGGGCCCCACAGACCACCGCCAGGTGTCGAGTTGTTGATGCGCTGGAAGCCCGCTGCGATACCGAACGGACCGTTCAGGTACTGCACCGCGGCGCTCCACGTCGAGCCGGCGTTGAAGCTGCCCGGCACGCCGCCCAACGAGTACGAACCGCTCACCGTCACACCGTACATCTTCGGCGACGTGTACACGAGGGAGTTATTCGCGCGATAGATCGTATCCAGCGAATCGAGATCGCCCGGGTGTGCGCCGTAAGCGCCCGTCAGCCACGTAGTCGGGCTATACGGCGACAGCAGCGTGTAGTACGACGTGTACTGACGGCCAGCCGTCAGCGTACCGTACGTGGGGTTCGTCACGCCGATCCAGGCCTGGCGGCTGAAGCCGAGGCCGTTCACGCTCTGCGCGCCGGTTGCGCTGTTAAAGCCCTGCTCCAACTGGAAAATGGCCTTCGTGCCGCCGCCAAGATCCTCGCTACCCTTCAGGCCGAAGCGGCTACCCGCCCAGATGCCGTTGTTCATCTTCACAACCGAGCGGCCGCCCGAATTCGAGCCGAGCGCAGCCGAGCTGCTTTGGTAGCCGATCCCTGTATCGACGATACCGTACAACGTCACGCTGCTCTGAGCGTGTGCGCCAAGGGCGAACAGGCCAAGGGCGGAGGTTGCTAGTGCCTTTTTCATTTATGCTCCTCTTTAAAAAATTGTTCTTGACTACCGGTCATTGTCTGAACCGCGCAACCGGTGAATCGGGATGTCCGGTCAGAAAACCGGGTGTCCATTAATCAGGCTCGGCAACCACGTGGAGAACATCGGGACGTACGTCACAATGTTAATGGCGCTGAAGATAGCGAGGTAATAAGGCCACGCCACCTTGGTAGTTTCCCCAATCGACACATTCCCAATCGCGCAGCCGATGAACTGCACTGAGCCGATCGGCGGATGCACGAGACCCAATGCGCAATTCAGCAGGATCATGATGCCGAACTGCACGGGGCCGACGCCGCTATGCATTGCCATCGGCAGGAACAGCGGCGTGGTGATCAGAATGTGCGCCGCCATATCGACAAACGTGCCGAGGAAGATCTGGATGATGTTGATGTACAGCAGCATCAACCAGGGAATGCTCGTTGCGCCGTCGAGCATGTGCTCGATTGCATCGGGGATCTCCAGATAAGCCATCTGGTAGCGCAGCATGTTCGATACGCCAATCAGAAGCAGCACGACGCCCGTCGTTTTCGCGGCTTTCGACAAGGCGAAAGAGAGCTTCTTCAGCGTCATCGTGCGATACACGACGACTGTCAGCACAAGCGAATAAGCGACTGCAATAGCGGCGGCTTCCGTCGCCGTAGCAATACCCTTTGCCACGCAGACCAGAATGATCGCGATGACCATCAGGCCCGGCAATGCGCCGAGGAACGTGCGCGCGACCGCGAGCCAGCCGGGGAAACGCTGCAGTCCGGTGGAACCGTCGGGACGGCGCGGATAGCCGTAGCGCACGGCTTGCCAGTACGCGGCGATCAGCACGAAGCCCATCACCCACAACACCGGCAAGAGACCCGAGAACAGCAGATCGCCGATCGACACGCCGCTCATCGGCACACCGTTCAGCGTTCCTGTAATGCCCTGCGCGGCGAACGCGTAGATGATCATGTTCGTCGACGTCGGCATCAGCGCGCCCGCCAGCGACGAATGCGTCGTGACGTTGACGGCGTATGCGGCGCTGTAGCCTTCGCGCTTCATCAACGGAATGATGACGCCGCCCATTGCCGATGTGTCCGCCGTGGGCGAACCCGAGACGCCGCCGAACAACGTGCACGCGACCACATTGGCCATGCCGAGGCCGCCGCGGAAATGACCGACGGTGGCTTGCGCAAAACGCAGGATGCGATCGGCAATCCCGCCGTGGAGCATCAGCTCGCCGGAGAAGATGAAGAACGGTACGGCGAGGAATGAAAACGCATTCATCCCCGAGACCATCGACTGCATGGCGGTGGCCGCGGGCAGTCCCTCGTACAGATACGTCAGCACGCACGAGAGTCCCAGCGCGAACGAAACAGGAACGCCGAGTACCAGAAAAACGATGAAACTGATAGAAAGGAGGGCAAGTTCCATGATTGTTCTATTTGTGTTTCTTTGCGAAAAGCGCGAGCAGGTTCTCGATTGAGAACGACGCGATGCAGACGCTGGCAATAACCGGGATCAGATAACGAAGCGCTTCCGGCAAACCCAGAATTGGAATGTGGTCATGCCGCGTGGTCTCCGCCATCTCCAGAGAGCCGAAGAAGATCGCCACGGCAAGCGCGATCAGGCACAAGTGCTGGAACACGTGCGCGATCAGTTGGCCTTTCACCGGCAGGCTCTTCACGAGCGAATCGAGCCCGATATGGCCGCCTTCGCGAACTTTGAGCGCGGCGCCGAACATCGCGATCACGATTACGAGCAATAGCGCGATGGGTTCGACGAAATCGGGCGCGTCGCTAAATACATAGCGCATCACGACGCCATAGATCACCAGCAGACTCAGCGCGGCAAGGCTGACGGAGGCGATGACGGTTAGCGTGCGAAAGAGAAAATCGTTTGGGCGTTTCATGAATCTCTTGATCCCATTCTTGCCTGCCGACATCAGCGGCGACGGCATTCAGCATGCGGCATGCAGCGGGAAAGTCCGCAGCTTCCTGCAAGACTTTCCCGCTGCGTAAAACACCATGCGACTCTTACTTGATTGCCTGGATTTCGTCGACGAGCTGCTTCATTTGCGGGGTCTTTTCATACTTCGCCCACACCGGCTGCATCACCTTGACGAATGCCGCGCGATCGATCTGCGACGGTGCGACGATCTGCGCGCCGCCCTTCGTCACGGTCTTGCTCGCGTCGCTTTCGCGTGCTGTCCAGAGCTTCTGGTAGTACGGCACGGAATCGGCCGCGGCCTTCTTGATGATTTCCTGTTCTTGCGGCGAGAGCGTGTCCCAGATCTTCTTCGAGAAGACGAGAACTTCCGGCGTCATCGAGTGCTGCGTTTCCGAATAGACCGGCGCGACTTCGAAGTGCTTGGTCTCTTCGTACGACGGCAGATTGTTTTCCGCTGCATCGACGAGACCCGTCTTCAGGCCCGTATAGACTTCGGCGAACGGCATCGGCGTCGGCGTGCCGCCCATTGCCCTGATTTCGTCGACCATCAGATCGGACGGTTGCACGCGCACTTTCAGGCCCTTCATGTCGGCGGGCGTGCGAATCGGCTTCTTCGTGTAGATGGAGCGCGCGCCGCTTTCATAGAAAGTCAGTGCGATCATGCCCTTCGCTTTGAACGCGTCGAGAATCTTCTGGCCTTCCGGGCCGTACATCACCTTGCGGAAATGGTCGATGTCACGGAACAGGAACGGCAGCGACGGGATCATCGATTCAGGAACGATCTCGTTGAATGCCGCGCCGTTCGCGCGCGCCATGTCGAGCGCGCCGATGCGCACCTGATCGATCGTATCGTTCTCCGAACCAAGTGCGCTGTTGCCGAATACCTTCACCGAGTCCTTGCCGTCGGTTGCCTTCTTGATCTGCTCGCCCATGTACTTGACGGCCATGTTGGTCGGGTACGTGTCGCCATGCACGTCCGACACGCGGAACACGCGCGCCTGCGCCGACATGGCGCCGAAGGCCAGCACGGAGGCGGCGACAATCAACGAAACACGGGAAGAGGCAAACTTCTTATTCATCGTGACATTCCTCAAAATTAGACATCCAATCGATGCAAAGAGCCGCTTGCAACAGCCGCTCGCGGACAGCCGGTAGCGAACTGCCGTAACGACGGCCAGTCTCGGATGTGACATGGTTTTGCTGCGTCTCCCGGCGCGGCGCCCGCGGTCTCCTGCGGTGGCGAACGCCCTGCCGTGCTGTCCGTGCAACGTCCCCGGCACAAAGATCAGCACTCCTGTCAGACAACTCGACTTCTTTTACTTCTGCTGCGTCGGCATGCCTGGGCGTGAACCATCGCGCACGCCAAAGCCGCCACGTACCGTGCAATGCGCTGCTATCTCGAAAAGTACAGAAAGCAATCTGTTTGCGCTTATACGTTGTACGACGACATACGAAGTCTATAAAACGCAGTTTGAGTTGTACAGACGGTATTTACCCGAGGAAACGGGCATCAGGTAGAGATGACCTGGATGCGCTGTCAGCATGGACAAGCGCGGCAGCGGCGGGATTGGGGATCCACGCGAGCGGAGAATGCCGGAACGCCGATTTTTCGTAAAACGATGACGCAAATCGTCGTATCGACGCCACAATGTTGTATGACGAGTGATGAATTAACGAGCGTGAAACAATAAGCGCCGGTCGCGTTGCCCGCGCCGGCGCTCTTTCCGACTGCTCTCTTTCGCTTACAGATCGCCGGCGAATTCCGGCTCGGGCAAGCCGGTGACCCCCGGACGCACCGCGAACAGATGCCCGTCGTGTTCGGTCGCGCCGGCCGCCGGGCGAATCGACGTGACGAAGAGCGTGTCGAGATCGCGGCCACCGAACGCGCACATCGCGGGTTTGATCGCGGGCACCGCAATCTGCCGGTCGAGCTTGCCTTGCGGCGTGAAGCGCAGCAGCGCGCCCGCGTCGTTCGCGCAGATCCAGTAGCAGCCGTCCGCATCCACCGCCGCGCCGTCGGGCCGCCCCACATAGTGGTTCAGGTCCGCGAACACGCGGCGGTTGCGCGGCTCGCCCGTTTCGACGTCGTAGTCGAAAGCCCATATCTGTCTGCGCAGCGGGTGCGAGTCCGACAGATACATCGTGCTGCCATCGGGCGACCAGCCGAGGCCATTCTGCGTAATGAGTCCGTCCACGATCGGCGCCGACAACACGCCGCCCGCGTCGAATCGGTACAGCGCGCCGGCCGGGTTGGCCGCCGCCATATCCTGCACCATCGTGCCGGCCCAGAAACGGCCTTGCCGGTCGCAGCGGCCGTCGTTGAAACGCATGTCGCCGAACGGGAAGACCGGCGCGGCGAGCTTGCGTCCGCTGACTTTCACGGGCTCGGCTTGCGTCGCAAGAGGCGCCGAAGCGTCGCTCAGCGTGACCGCGAAAAGACCGGTCTCACAGCCCGCGAGCACGTTGCCGCGACGATCGAACGCGATGCACGCGACCTTCTCCGGCAACAGCCATTCAGACCGCTCGCCGCTTTCGAGTCGCAAGCGCACGATTTTTTGCGCCGGAATATCGACCCAGTAAAGCGCCTGTTCGGCCGCGCGCCATACCGGACTCTCGCCCACGGCAGCCGGCGCCGGCCCCGCCGCTTCGACGCGTTCGACGCGTTCGACGCGAGGATTGCCCGCCGCGCTCATCGCTTCGGCTCCATTGGCCCGGCCAGCACGAAGGGACCGCCTTGGAAGCGCTGCGTGGGATCGTCCAGATCGGCGGTCGGCGCGGTGACTGGAAACAGATGCTCGAACTGCACGGAACTGTCCTGCGGACGAAAACCGAGAAACGCCGCTTTGGTGTTATCGACCCACTTGGTGCGGTTATCCGACACGCCGTACACGATCGCGTGCCCGACGCGATTCGTGAACAGCGAACAGCGCACGAGTTCGATGAAGTCGCGATAGCTCAGATACGTGACGAGCATGCGCGGGTTCTTCGGCTGCTCGAACGACGAGCCGATCCGCAGACACACCGTCTCGAGCCCGAAGCGGTCGAAGTAATAGCGCGACAGCGATTCGCCGAAGCATTTCGTCACGCCATACAGGCTGTCGGGGCGCAACGGCGCATCCGTATCAAGCACTTCCGTCACAGGATGAAAACCGACCGCGTGATTCGAGCTTGCGTAGACGATGCGCTTCACGCCCTGCTTCTGCGCGGCCGAATACAGGTTGTAGAGACCGCGAATGTTCGCTTCGAGCAGATCCGCGAACGGCGCTTCGACGGAGATGCCGCCGAGGTGAATCACCGCATCCACGCCTTCGAGCAGCGCGAGGACCGCGGCTTCGTCGGCGAGGTCGACGATCGACGCTTCTTCGTGCGCAGCCAGCTCGCCGAGCGGCGCGATGTCGGTCACGCGCACCACGTCGGCCCACGCGGCCAGCGCGCCGCGCAATTGCTTGCCGAGATTGCCTGCCGCGCCGGTGAGCAGCAGGCGTCGAAACGGTTTTTTCGAGGATGGGTGGTCGGAATTCGAATCAGTCATGTCTTTTCGTTTGAGCCGTCTATGAGGCGAATGAAGCGAATAAGGCAAATGAAGCTAACGAAGCAGTGAAGCCACCACGTAAAACGAGCCGCGAATTTCGCGGCTCGCCAGATGCGGCACTCAGGTCACCGGCGCCGGATTGAACAGCGCCAGCGCATTATGCAGCTTCAGCTTCTCGGCGCAGGTCTTCTTGCGGCCGCTCGCGACGTCGAGCATGAAGCGGAACAGTTCCCAGCCCACCTCTTCGATCGTCGCCGTGCCCGTTGCGATGGTGCCCGCGTTGATGTCCATCAGGTCATGCCAGCGGCGCGCCAGATCGGAACGCGTCGCGACCTTGATGACCGGCACTTCGGCGAGACTGTACGGCGTGCCGCGGCCCGTCGTGAAGACGTGCAGATTGATGCCGGCCGCCAGTTGAAGCGTGCCGCAGATGAAGTCGCTTGCCGGCGTGGCCGCATAAATCAGCCCTTTCTGGCGCACTTTCTCGCCCGGCGACAGCACGCCCGAAATCGCCGAGTTGCCCGACTTGATGATCGAGCCCATCGCCTTTTCGACGATGTTCGACAGCCCGCCCTTCTTGTTGCCTGGCGTGGTGTTCGCGCTGCGGTCCGCGCCGCCGCGCTTCAGATAATCGTCGTACCACTGCATCTCGCGGATGATCGCCTGCGCGACGTCCGCGTTCGCCGCGCGCGCCGTCAGTTGATCGACGCCGTCGCGCACTTCGGTCACTTCGGAGAACATCACGGTCGCGCCCGCGCGCACCAGCAGGTCGGTCGCGAAGCCCACGGCCGGATTCGCGGTGAGGCCGGAAAACGCGTCGCTGCCGCCGCATTGCACGCCGACCACGAGATCCGCGGCGGAACACGTCTCGCGACGCCGGTTGTTGAGCCGCTTCAGATGACCTTCCGCGGTCCTCATGATCGAGTCGATCATCGACTGGAAGCCGACGTGCGATTCGTCCTGCAACACGACGACGTCGCCGTTCTCGTCGGCGCCAAGATCGCCGATGTCCGCGATCTCGCTCGGGTTCTGCGCGGCGGCAATCGGAATCGTGCCGGGCGGCATCAGGCGTTCCGGCTGCAATTTCTCGCAACCGAGGCTCACCATCATCACCTCGCCGCCGAAGTTCGGATTCAGCGCGATGTTGCGCACGGTGCGGATCGGCACCATCGCGTCGGGCGCGTCGATCGCCACGCCGCAGCCGTAGGTGTGGCCGAGGCCGACCACGTCGTCGACATTCGGGTACTTCGGCAACAACTCAGACTTGATGCGCACGACCGCGTGTTCGACCACATCCGCCACGCATTGCACTGTCGTGGTGATCGCCAGAATGTTGCGCGAGCCCACCGAGCCGTCCGCGTTGCGATAGCCCTCGAAGGTGTAGCCCTCGAGCGGCGGCATCTCCGGCGCCTTGATCGTCGCAATGGGCAAGTCTTCGAGTCCCGGCGGACTCGGCATGCGGATCACGTGCTCGTTGATCCAGCTTCCCTTGGGCAGCGCCTTCAGCGCATAGCCGATCACCACGTTATAGCGGATGACCTCGTCGCCCTCGGCCAGATCGGCCAGCGCGACTTTGTGGCCCTGCGGCACGCGCTCGCGCAGCACCAGGCCGTCGGGGAATACGGCGCCCTCACCCAGTCCGCCGTCGTTCACGACGATCGCGACATTGTCATTGGGGTGAACGCGAATGTAGAGCGGTGAAAGTTCCATTGCATCGATCCTTATGGCGATTTACGCCTTCTGCGCCAGCTTATTCATACGTCATCCTACAACATGCGAATCGCGTGGGATGTTCCGTATTTACCCTAACAGCACCATTATGCCGCGAAAACACCGTTGAGTTAGCCGAATTGTTGTTGTACGATGACGTATAAGAAATCTTCATTTCTATTGATCCAACCTACACCGACGCCTGGATACAGACATCATGACGACACCGCAGGAACTCAAGCAGATCGTTTCAGAAGGCCTCCTCTCCTTCCCGGTCACCGACTTCGACGCACAAGGCGAATTCCGCGCCGACACCTTCGCCGAGCGCCTCGAATGGCTCGCTCCGTACGGCGCTTCGGCGCTGTTCGTCGCCGGCGGCACGGGCGAGTTCTTCTCGCTGACGCACAACGACTATTCGAACGTCGTGCGCACCGCAGCCGAAGTCTGCAAGGGCAAGGTGCCGATCCTGGCCGGCGCGGGCGGCCCGACGCGCGTCGCCATCGAGTATGCGAAAGAAGCCGAACGCCACGGCGCAAACGGCATTCTGCTGATGCCGCACTATCTGACGGAAGCCTGCCAGGAAGGCATCGCCGCGCACGCCGAAGAAGTCTGCAAGTCGGTGCCGAACATGGGCGTGATCATTTACAACCGCGCCAATTCGAAGCTTAACGCCGACATGCTCGAGGGTCTCGCCGAGCGCTGCCCGAACCTGATCGGCTTCAAGGACGGCGTGGGCGAGATCGAAAACATGGTGACGATCCGCCGCCGTCTGGGCGACCGCTTCTCGTACCTTGGCGGCCTGCCGACCGCGGAAGTCTACGCCGCGGCCTACAAGGCGCTGGGCGTGCCGGTGTACTCGTCGGCGGTGTTCAACTTCATTCCGAAGACCGCGATGGACTTCTACCGCGCAATCGCCGCGGACGACCACGCGACCGTCGGCAAACTGATCGACGAATTCTTCCTGCCGTACCTGAAGATTCGCAACCGCCGCGCGGGTTACGCGGTGAGCATCGTCAAGGCGGGCGCGAAGCTCGTCGGCCACAGCGCCGGCCCGGTGCGTGCGCCGCTGACCGATCTGACCGAAGAAGAAATGGCGCAACTCGACGCGCTCATCAAGACGCTCGGCCCGCAGTAACGCAGCGCGCGTGGCCGGCGGATCGACTGCCGGCCACGCGGACAACTGCCGCAGATGAGAGCCGCATAGACGGCTGCGCAAGGAGCGCCCGGAGACGACCGCGTCGCCGGGCGTTTTTCGCACATGCGGTCGAGGCCACGAGCCCGCTCTCTTGTACAAGAATTAAGGAGATGACCATGGAAATGAGCCGCACGGCGAGTTCCGCCAACGTCGCAAAGCGCACCAAAGTCCGCTACGCGATCCTGCTTCTTATCTTTGTAATCACCACGTTCAATTACGCAGACCGCGCGACGCTGTCGGTCACCGGCTCGGCGATGCGCGCCGAATTCGGCTTCGACGCGATCCGCATGGGCTACATTTTCTCCGCGTTCAGCTGGGCTTACGTGGCCTCGCAACTGCCGGCCGGCTGGCTGCTGGACCGCTTCGGCGCACGGCGCGTGTACGCCGCGAGCATTTTCTTCTGGTCGCTCTTCACGCTGCTGCAAAGCTCGATCGGCTTGCTCGGCAGCGCGGCCGCCGCGGTGACGGGTCTCTTCGTGTTGCGTTTCGCGATGGGCGCGGCGGAATCGCCGGCCTTTCCGGCCAACGCCAAAGTCGTGGCGAGCTGGTTTCCGACCAAGGAGCGCGGCACCGCATCGGCGATCTTCAACTCGGCGCAATACTTCGCGGCAGTGATCTTCACGCCGCTGATGGCCTGGCTCACGCACGCGTTCGGCTGGCACATGGTGTACGTCGTGATGGGCGTGGCCGGCTTGCTGCTCGCGCTCACCTGGCTTAAGGTGATGAAGCATCCCGCCGACCATCCCGGCGTGTCGGCGTCGGAACTCGAGTACATCGAACAGGGCGGCGGCGTGATCAACGGTCACCAGAAAACCGGTCCCGCCGACGTCGAAAAGGCCGGCGGCTGGTCGCTCGTGCGCCAGTTGCTGACGAACCGGATGCTGGTCGGCGTCTATCTCGCGCAGTACTGCATCAACGTGCTGACGTACTTCTTCCTGACCTGGTTTCCGATCTACCTCGTGCAGGCGCGTCACATGACGATTCTGCAGGCGGGCCTCGTCGCGTCGTTGCCGGCGATCTGCGGATTTTCCGGCGGCGTGCTCGGCGGCATTCTGTCGGACTCGCTGATCCGGCGCGGCCATTCGCTGACCGTCGCGCGCAAGGTGCCGATTGTCGGCGGCATGCTGCTGTCGGTGTCGATCATCGGCTGCAACTACGTTTCCACCGACTGGATCGTCGTCGCGCTGATGTCGCTCGCGTTCTTCGGCAAGGGCATCGGCGCGCTCGGCTGGGCGGTGGTCGCCGATACGTCGCCGAAGGAAGCGCTCGGTTTGTCGGGCGGCATCTTCAACATGTTCGGCAACGTGGCCGGCATCGTCACGCCGATCGTGATCGGCTACCTGGTCGCGCAAAGCGGCTCGTTCAACGGCGCGCTGGTGTTCGTCGGCGCGAACGCGCTGCTGACGGTGTTCAGCTACCTCGTGATCGTGAAGGACATCAAGCGCGTGGAGCTGCGCCCGCGCTAAGCGCGGCGCGAATTGCAGCGCCCGGCTTGGGGCCGCGGCCGCGCGCTGCGGCCCGGCCCTCACCTCCCGCTCAAATTGATCCGGCCTTTCTATAATCAGTCGTCAGACGACGGTATAATGGATCGCAGAAAGTATCTGCAACTATCTGATTCAAGGGGCGTTTTCGATGGCTACACCACTGGCATCCGCGGCACCGCCACGACGCGCTCGTAATCTCGCCGAGCTCGTCGTCAATTACGTCACCGAGCAGATCGCGTCCAACGCGCTGAAACCAGGCGACAAGCTGCCGACCGAATCGCAACTCATGGTCACGCTGAGCGTGAGCCGCACGGTCATTCGCGAGGCGATTTCGCGCCTGCAGGCGGGCAAGGTCATCGAGACGCGGCACGGCATCGGCAGCTTCGTGCTCGAGCCGCAGCGCGAAAAGCTCGGTATCGACATGGTGCCGGCCACCACGCTGCGCGACGTGCTGTGCATCCTCGAATTGCGGATCAGCCTCGAAACGGAATGTGCGGGTCTCGCGGCCCAGCGCGCCAAGCCCGAAGACCTCGCGCGCATGCGCGCCGCGCTCGACGCGATCGAAGCGACGCGCCATAACGGACTCGACAGCGTCGAGGCCGACCTGCAGTTTCATATTTCGGTGGCGCGCGCCACGGGCAACCGCTATTTCGTCGACATCCTCACGCAAATGGGCAGCGCGCTGATTCCGCGCAACCGTCTCGATTCCGCGGGCATTGCGCGCGCCGAGCCGGACGCGTACCTGTCGCTCGTCAATCTGGAGCACGAGAGCATTCTCGAAGCGATCAGCCGCCACGACGCCGACGGCGCGCGCGCGGCCATGCGCATGCATCTGTCGAATAGCCGCGAACGGCTGCGTCGCGCGAACGAAACGTCCGAGGCGAATAGCTGAACGCGCCGGTTTTTCAAGCGCATAGACGTACGACTACGCGCCAACGGTAAAAAGAAAATGGCCGGGGAGTTCACCTCCCCGGCCATTTTTCATTCGATGCCGCCAATCAGGCGCGCTTAGCTGCGCGTGATCTCGCCATCGCGGCGACGCCACAGATTCAGCGGATTGCTGTCAGCCAGCGCCTCGGGCAACAGATCCGCCGGGAAGTCCTGATAGCAGACGGGGCGCAGGAAGCGCTCGATCGCCGTCGTGCCGACCGAGGTCGCGCGGCTGTCGGAGGTCGCCGGGAACGGGCCGCCGTGGACCATCGCGTGGCAGACTTCGACGCCGGTCGGAAAGCCGTTGACCAGCAGACGCCCGGCCTTGCGCTCGAGAATCGGCACGAGCTTCTGGGCCGCGGGCACGTCGGCGGCGTCCATCTGGATCGTGGCCGTCAGTTGGCCGGCGAAGTGCTCGGCAACTTGCAGCAGCTCGGCTTCGTCCTTGCAACGCACGATCGTCGATGCCGGACCGAACACCTCGTCCTCCAGCGCCGGCGTGGCGACGAACGTCTGCGCGTCGGTCACGAACAGTGCGGCGCGCGCCTGGTTCGGGCCCGTTACGTCGGCGCCGCGCGCCACCGTTTCGACGCCGGCGGTCTTGGCCAGCTTGCCCTCGCCTTCCGTGTAGGCGGAGTGGATGCCCGAAGTCAGCATGGTCTGCGCCGGCTTGGCGGCCAGGGCTTCAGAGGCGGTGGCGACGAAGATCTTCAGCGCATCGCTGTCGACGGCAATCGCGAGGCCCGGGTTCGTGCAGAACTGGCCGGCGCCGAGTGCGAGCGAATCGACGAAACCGCGCGCGATGTTCTCGGTGCGCTGCTTGAGCGCGTTCGACAGCAGAAACACCGGGTTGATGCTGCTCATTTCCGCGTAGACCGGAATCGGCTCGGGGCGCGCCGCCGCGACGCGCATCAGCGACAAGCCGCCCGCGCGCGAACCGGTGAAGCCGACTGCCTTGATCGCCGGATGCGCGACGAGCGCCTCGCCGACCGAATTGCCTGCGCCGACGATCAGCGAGAACACGCCTTCCGGCAGGTCCATTTCCGCTGCGACGCGCTGGATCACACGGCCGACCATCTCCGAGGTCCCGAGGTGCGCGCGATGCGCCTTCACCACGACCGGACAGCCGGCTGCGAGCGCCGCGGCCGTGTCGCCGCCGGCCACCGAGAACGCGAGCGGGAAATTGCTGGCGCCGAACACGGCGACCGGTCCCACCGGAATCCTTTGCATGCGCAGATCGGAACGCGGCAGCGGCTTGCGGTCCGGCAGCGGCGAATCGAGCGTCGCGGTAAGCCACTGGCCCGAGCGCACTACTTGCGCAAACAGCTTGAGCTGGCCGGTCGTGCGGCCGCGCTCGCCTTCCAGACGCGCCTTCGGCAAGCCGGATTCCTGCTGCGCGCGCTCGACGAGCGCATCGCCCAACGCCGTGATGCCGTCCGCGATACGTTCGAGGAACTCGGCGCGCACGCTGAGCGGCAGTTGCCGGTACGGATCGAATGCCTTGCCCGCCAGTTCGCAGGCGAGGTTGACGTCGCTAGCCGTGCCGCTGCCGAAAACCGGCTCGGCGATGTCCGTGCCGGTGGTGGGATTGAACGCGTGCAGCGCCTGTTCGGCGCCGCGCACGGCCTTGCGGCCGATCAGCATTTCGCCGGTGATCTGACCGGTGACTTCGCTGGAATGGGACATGTCTCTTTTCCTTGTATTAGAGCGCTAGATATAAGTCATCCTACAACATACGGGTGTGCCGATGCAACCGGAACCGCCTACTCGCACATGGGCTTTCAGCGTCATTCCGGGTTAACGTGACCGTTACAACGGCCGAATCGGGTGCTAATCTGGATAAGATATACGACGACCTATAACGTGCGGTTCAGCCATCGTCGGAACTTAACCCGATCCATTTGCCGTTCGAGGAATACGTTCATGCCAGCCGCGCCCTGCCAGCCTTATCAGTCTCTTCCCAACAGCTTCCGCCACGCCGTGCGCAGCGGTGAAACGCTGGTCGGCTGCTGGGCCTCGCTCGCGAGCCCGATTGTCGCCGAACTGCTCGGCGTGATCGGCTTCGACTGGCTGCTGCTGGACGCCGAACACGCGCCCAACGACGTCCTCACGCTGATCCCGCAACTGATGGCGCTCAAGGACAGCCGCAGCGCGCCGGTCGTGCGCCCGCCGGCCAACGAGAGCGTCGTCATCAAGCGGCTGCTGGACAGCGGCTTTTCCAACTTCCTCGTGCCGTTCGTCGATAACGCCGACGACGCGGCGCGCGCGGTCGCCGCCACGCGCTATCCGCCGCAAGGCGTTCGCGGCGTCTCGGTGGGCCACCGCGGCAACCGCTACGCGACGGTACCCGACTATTTTGACATTGCCAACGACAACGTCTGCGTCATCGTGCAGATAGAGAGCCGTCAGGCCGTGAACTCGATCGACGCGATTCTTGCCGTCGACGGCGTCGATGCGGTATTCGTCGGCCCATCCGACCTCGCGGCCGCGTACGGACATCTCGGCAACGCCGCGCATCCCGACGTGCAGCAGGCGATCGCCCATGTGTTCGAACGCGCGCAGGCCGCGGGCAAACCGAGCGGCATTCTTGCGCCGGTGCAAGCCGACGCCGAACGCTATCTGGCGATGGGCTGCCGCGTCATCGCCGTGTGCGCCGACCTCGGGCTGTTGCGAAACGCCGCGCAGGCCGTCCATCAACACTTCATCAAGAAACCGGCTGGCCAGAGCTAAGCCACGCGCAGCGCAGGCACAAACCAGGCCGCCATGACATCTCTGGAGCATTCCATGCAAAAAGCAGGCTTTATCGGACTCGGCATCATGGGCAAGCCCATGGCCGCGAATCTTCTCAAGAACGGCGTCACGCTCGCCGCCTTCACGCGCAGCGGCGTGCCCGACGATCTCACCAAGGCCGGCGCACAGGCATGCGACAGCCCCGCCGCCGTCGCGGCGCAGGCCGACATCATCTTCATCATGGTGCCGGACACACCGGACGTCGAGCGCGTGCTGTTCGGCGAGAACGGACTGGCGAGCGCGTTGCATGCGGGTCAAACGGTGGTCGACATGAGTTCGATCTCGCCGATGGCCACGCGCGAGTTCGCCGCTCGCGTGCGCGAAACGGGCGCGGATTATCTCGATGCGCCGGTATCGGGCGGCGAAGTCGGCGCGAAGGCCGGGTCGCTCACCATCATGGTCGGCGGCGAGCAGGCCACCTTCGACAGCGTGAAGCCGCTGTTCGACATGATGGGCAAGAACGTCACGCTGATCGGCGCGGTCGGCGCGGGCCAGGTGTGCAAGGTCGCCAATCAGGTGATCGTCGCGGCCACGATCGAGGCGGTCGGCGAAGCGCTGCTGCTCGCGTCGAAAGCGGGCGTGGACCCGGCGCGCGTGCGCGAAGCGTTGATGGGCGGCTTCGCGTCGTCGCGCGTTCTCGAAGTGCACGGCGAACGGATGACGAAGCGCACGTTCGACCCGGGCTTTCGCATCGAACTGCATCAGAAGGATTTGAATCTCGCGCTGTCGACCGCGCAGACGCTCGGCGTTTCGTTGCCGAATACCGCCACCTGTCAGGCACTGTTCAATGCGTGCGTCGCGCACGGCGGCAAGGCATGGGATCACTCGGCGATGGTGCGTGCGCTCGAAGTGCTCGCCAATCACGAGATCGGCCAGCAAACAACCTGATCCATCACGCGCGTTCCGCCGCGCCGCTTCGCCCGTTCGACGTCGATGAATGGGTAAAGCGGCGCGTGTTGCGTTCTGGGCGCGCGCAAACCGACAAATTCCCTTCGTTTCTTTCAATTATTAAGGATGACTGACTTAACAAAAGCAATCGCAATGAACGCCGTACTTTCGAGCATCGACGATTATTTACAACGCCCTGAAGGGCAAGGAGACATTCGTGGCGAGTCACTATAAAAACAGCGGCAAGCGGGCAGCATCGGCGAACGCGGCTCATGCCGAACCTTATTCACCTGGACGCCGGGCGTTCATGGTGTTCGCCGGCACCTCCGCGGGCGCGACGCTGCTCGGCGGTCTGTCCGCGTGCGGCGGCTCGGGCAGTTCGGGCCTCACACCCGAAGATCCGATCTGGGGCAGCTACGGCGCCGCGACGCAGATCGTCGCTTCGCTCGCCGGCATCAAACAGTCGATGTTCCCGTCGCGCGACTTCGTCGTTACGCAATACGGCGCGCAGCCGTGCGCGGTGGTCGCGGCAACCAATCCGTACACAGGCTTGTCGTCGCCCGCGAGCCCCGGCTCCAACCAGACCAACGCGGCGTCTTCATTCGACTCGCGCCCGGCGTTCCTCGCCGCGATTCAGGCAGCCAACGCGGCGGGCGGCGGCCGCGTCGTGGTGCCGTCCGGCAACTGGTATTGCGCGGGTCCGATCGTGCTGCTCAGCAACGTCAATTTTCATTTGAGCGCCAATTGCACGATCTATTTCAGCCCGAATCCCGCCGACTACGCGAAGGACGGACCGGTCAACTGCGGCGCGAATGGCAACCTCTTTTACAGCCGCTGGCAGGCGAATGATTGCCTGAACTTCGGCTCGCCCGTCTACGCGCGCAATCAGTCGAACATCGCGCTGACCGGCGAAGACGCGACCTCGGTGCTGAACGGTCAGGCGATGACGCCGTTCGCCGGCTCGGGCAACACCGCGACGTGCTGGTGGACCTTCAAGGGATCGAATGGGGCCTACGGTTGCGTGAGTTCGTCGACGCCCTCGCAGGTCTACAAGAATCCGAGCAACGTGGATCTGCGAACTGTTGCGCCCGGCATTTCCGACGCGCTCTACACACAGTTGACGAGTCCGACGACGCCCTGGCAAGAGGACCAGAACTACTTGCCCGCGCTCTCGGAAGCGGGCGTGCCGATTGCGAAGCGCATCTTCGGCCTCGGTCACTATCTGCGCCCATGCATGGTCGAGTTCATCGGCTGCACGAATGTGCTGATGGAAAACTACGCCACGAACAACACGCCGTTCTGGCAGCATCATCCGACCGATTGCAAGAACGTCGTGATTCGCGGCGTGACGACCAACAGCATCGGTCCGAATAACGACGGCTTCGATCCCGACGCGTGCGACAACGTGCTGTGCGACGGCGTGACCTTCAACACGGGCGACGACTGCATCGCGATCAAGTCGGGCAAGGATCTCGATACGCAATACGGTCCCGCGCAAAATCACGTGATCCAGAACTGCACGATGAATAGCGGCCACGGCGGCATTACGCTCGGCAGCGAAATGGGCGGCGGCGTGCAGAACATTTACGCGCGCAATCTCCAGATGCTGAATCAGAACTGGGCGACCAATCCGCTCAATATCGCGATCCGCATCAAGACCAATATGAATCGCGGCGGCTTCGTGAAGAACTTCTACGTGGACAAGGTCACGTTGCCGAATGGCGTCGCGCTGAAAGGCGGCGGCTACGGCAGCGCGCTGCTCGCCGGCAGCCCGATCAACGGCACGGTGCCGCTTGGCGTGGTGACTGCGACTGCGGCCAATCCGTCCGCGGCTCAGGGCGGCCTGATTACATTCGACTGCGATTATCAGCCGGCCAACGACGCAATCAGAACGCGGCCGGCAGTGGTGCAGAACGTCAACATCTCGAACGTGCAGGCGAGCAACGTCACGCTCAACGGCGTCACGGCTTCGTGTTTTCAGGCGATCGTCGCGCAAGGCCCCGTCGCATTCGACTACAACGGACCGACGCCCGCGCCGACCGTTCCGCCGATCACCGGCGTGACGATCTCGAACTGCAATCTCGGCACTGCCGTTTGCGCGGGACCGGCCAACGCCACCACGCCGGGGCCGATCTATGCGTACAACGTCAACGGCATTGCGTTGAAGAACGTCGTGATCGGAGGGACGACGTACAACACGAACGTGGTCGATCAGCGGTAAGCAGCGAACACGGCGGAGTTGCTGCTGCGCCGCGTTGTGAAAAAAAACCGCTCGGGAGAGCGGTTTTTCTACGGTTTTTATTGCTAACAGCGCATGACGCGCTGAGCAAAAATCAATCTTCCAGCAACGACAGATCGCGCACCGCGCCCTTGTCGGCCGACATCACCAGCTTCGCGTAAGCCTTGAGCGCCGCCGACACCCGGCGCGGACGCGCCTTCGCCGGCTTCCATCCCTTCGCGTTCTGCTCCTCGCGGCGGCTTGCCAGCTCCGCGTCGGACAGCAGCACGTCGATCGTGCGGTTCGGAATGTCGATGCGGATCTTGTCGCCGTCGCGCACGAGGCCGATCGCGCCGCCCGCCGCCGCTTCCGGCGAACAGTGGCCGATCGACAGCCCCGACGTGCCGCCCGAGAAGCGGCCGTCCGTCAGCAGCGCGCAGGCTTTGCCGAGACCTTGCGACTTGATGTAGCTCGTCGGGTAAAGCATTTCCTGCATGCCCGGCCCGCCCTTCGGACCTTCGTAACGGACGATCACCACGTCGCCCGCCTTCACCTTGCCCGCGAGAATGTTCTCGACCGCTTCGTCCTGCGATTCGGTGACGTGCGCGGTGCCTTCGAACACCAGAATGCTTTCGTCGACGCCGGCGGTTTTCACCACGCAGCCGTCGAGCGCGATGTTGCCGGTCAGCACCGCAAGGCCGCCTTCCTTCGAGAACGCGTGCTCGTACGAACGGATGCAGCCTTCGGCGCGATCCAGATCGAGACTCGGCCAGCGGGTGTTCTGGCTGAACGCCACCTGCGTCGGCACGCCTGCGGGACCGGCCATGTAGAAAGTCCGGACCGCTTCGTCGTCAGTGCGAACGATGTCCCACTGATCGAGCGCGTCTTTCAGCGTCGGCGCGTGGACCGTGGGCACGTCGGTGTGCAGCTTGCCCGCGCGATCCAGCTCGCCGAGGATCGCCATGATGCCGCCCGCGCGATGCACGTCTTCGATGTGGTACTTGTTGGTGTTGGGCGCCACCTTGCACAGTTGCGGAACGACGCGCGACAGGCGGTCGATGTCGGTCATCGTGAAGTCGATCTCGGCTTCACGCGCGATGGCCAGCAAATGCAGAATCGTGTTGGTCGAGCCGCCCATCGCGATGTCGAGCGTCATCGCGTTTTCGAACGCCTTGAAGCCGACCGCGCGCGGCAGCACGCTCGCCTTTTCCTCTTCGTAATACTCGCGGGCCAGTCCGACGATGCGACGGCCCGCGCGCTTGAAGAGCTGCTCGCGGTCCGCGTGCGTGGCGACCACCGTGCCGTTGCCCGGCAGGGAAAGACCGAGCGCCTCGGTGAGGCAGTTCATCGAATTGGCCGTGAACATGCCCGAGCACGAGCCGCACGTCGGACATGCGGAACGCTCGACTTCGGCGACGTCGGCGTCGGAATACGCCTTGTCGGCGGCGATCACCATTGCATCCACGAGATCGAGCTTCTTGAATTCGATGGTGCCGGTCTTCGGATTGGCGAGGCGCGTCTTGCCCGCTTCCATCGGGCCGCCCGACACGAAGATCACCGGAATGTTCAGGCGCATCGCGGCCATCAGCATGCCAGGCGTGATCTTGTCGCAGTTGGAGATGCACACCATCGCGTCGGCGCAGTGCGCGTTGACCATGTATTCCACCGAATCCGCGATGATGTCGCGGCTCGGCAGCGAATACAGCATGCCGTCGTGGCCCATCGCGATGCCGTCGTCGACGGCGATGGTGTTGAATTCCTTGGCGACGCCGCCGGCGGCCTCGATCTCGCGCGCGACGAGCTGACCGAGATCTTTCAGGTGCACATGGCCGGGCACGAACTGCGTGAACGAATTGACGACCGCGATGATCGGCTTCGAGAAGTCTTCGTCTTTCATGCCGGTGGCGCGCCACAGCGAGCGCGCGCCCGCCATGTTGCGGCCGGCGGTGGATGTTTTGGAACGGTATGCGGGCATCGTGGTTGTTGAATGAATATCGCTTGAAAGAAGCGGGCCAAGGGAGTGACGGCCCCTCGAGCGCCCGTGCGAACAACCTCGTGAGCCGCGCCGCGGGCAAAACGCGCAATTATCCCACAGGGTCCGGCGGTGTGCGGGTCGCAAGTGCGGCTGGGCGGCGTTCGCGGCGAGGCTTGCGGCGGTGTGCAACGGACTGACCCGTGAACGAAAACGGCGCCCGCAGGCGCCGCTTTCGCTGGACGTCAGCGCCGCGTGATGCCGGCGCGCACGCTTCGTCGAATGTGTTCGTCGAATCTTCGTCGAATATCTGCGTCGATTACTTGGCCGGCACCGCGCCATTCGCCTGCGACCAGCGCGGCTCAGGCGTCTTGTCCGCGCTCTTCGCGAGCAGGCACACCACGCCGGCCGCGATGATGTCGAACACCGCGAGCACCACGAAGAGCGGGCTGTAGCCGACCTGCGTCACGAGCACGCCGAACAGCGCCGTGAAAGCCGCCGCGCCGAGATAGCCGGCCATGCCGCCCATGCCGGTGGCCGTCGCGACTTCGTTCTTGCCGAACATATCCGACGTGATCGCGTACAACGCGCCCGACAGCGTCTGGTGCGCAAAGCCGCCCACGCACAACAGCGCAACGGCCACATACGGACTCGCAACGAGGCCCACGCACGCCGGCCCGATCATGCACAGCGCGCCGACCACGAACACCATCTTGCGCGACGTGAACAGCGAAACCTTCGCGTACTTGTGAAACAGCGGGCTCAGATAACCGCCGAGCACGCAGCCGATATCCGCGGCGAGGAACGGCATCCACGCATACAGCGCGATTTCCTTCAGGTTCATGTGACGCTCGGTCATCATGTAAAGCGGAATCCACGCGTTGAAGGTCTGCCATGCCGGCTCGGACAAAATGCGCGGAATGCCGATCGCCCAGAAGTCGCGGCTTTTCATCATCGCGAACCAGTTGCGCTTGGGCGCGCCATCGTCGCTATGCTTCGCTTCCTGACCGCTCAGGATGTAGTCGCGCTCCGCGTCGCCGAGCAGCTTCTGCTTGCGCGGATGCTTGTACAGCACCATCCACACGGCGCTCCACACAATCCCCGCCACGCCGACGATCACGAACGCCAGTTGCCACTGCCCATGCAACAGCGCCCAGACCACGAGCGGCGGCGCGAGCAGTGCACCGATCGACGAACCGATGTTGAACCAGCCGATCGCCACCGAACGCTCCTTGGCCGGAAACCATTCGCTCGTGGCTTTCACGCCGGCCGGAATGCCCGCCGCCTCGGCAATGCCGAGCAGGCCGCGGAAGAAAGCGAGGCTGCGCCATCCCGTCGACCACGCTGCCGCCGCACAGGCGAGCGACCAGGCCAGCGCGAACGCCGCGAAGCCGATCTTGGTGCCGACCGTATCGAGCAGAAAGCCCGCGACCGGCTGCATGAACGCATAGCAAAGCTGCCATGCGACCACGACGTGAGCATATTGCTCAGTCGTGATGTGCAGGTCTTTCATCAGCGTCGGCGCGGCCACCGACAACGTATTGCGCGCCAGATAATTGATGATGAGCCCGGCTGCGACCAGACTGACCATCCACCAGCGGATGCCCTTGATCTTCATTGCTGCGTCTCCTGGTAATGCTTTAACTTGCTTCAGGCCGGCCGCGCCGCCGAAGCGCTGCCCGCGCCCGTGCCGGCGCCCTCTTCCTCACGCCGCGAATAATCGATGCCGACAAAGCCGCCGCCCTGGAAGCGCTGGCCCAGCGCATCGAGCGGATTCGGACGGGCCAGGATTTCGTCGGCGTAGTCTTCGGCGTTCTGCTTCGGCGTGTAGCCGAGGCGCGCTGCGCCGCTGTTGTCCCACCAGCTACGCGTATTGGCCGACACGCCCCACACGGTGATGAAGCCGAGATCGTCGGCTTCGATGCAGCGGTCGAGGAAATGCATCAGGTCCGCGTGGCCGAACCAGGTGCTGAGATGGCGCGGCTCGGTCGGACGCTCGAGGCAACTGCCGATGCGCACACACACGCTCTCGATGCCGTGCTTGTCCCAGTACATGCGGGCGAGCGCTTCGCCCCAGACCTTGCTGAGGCCATAAAAACCGTCGGGACGCAGTTCGCAATCGAGGCTCAGCCGATCCGTCACCGGATACATGCCGATCGCGTGATTCGAGCTGGCGAACACGATGCGCTTCACGCCGTGACGCCGCGCGCCCTCGTACACCTCCACGAGACCGCGCAAATTGTTTTCGATGATCTCGGGCAGCGGACGCTCGACGCTCGTGCCGGCGAAATGGATCAGTACATCGACGCCTTCCAGCAGCCGGTCGACGACCGCCGGATCGCGCAGGTCGCCGTGCATCACATCCTCGCCGTCGATGAGCGGCGTGAGCGGCTTCGAGCCGGCCGCCGAACGCAGCGGCGTGCCGCGCGCAATGAACGCGGCGCGCACGACCGAGCCAAGCTGGCCACCGGCGCCACTAAGGGCAATCTTCTTCATAGGGGTTCCTTTACTGCACCGGCTCGTGCGCGGGCTAGTTGTACGATAACGTACTATCAACGATGCGGAATCGGATTTCAACTAGGCATTTACCCGAGGTCGCGGCGTGCCTTTCGATGCTTTCAGGCACTGAACGACAAGCCGCAGGCTCAATTTATGGTGCGATGTCGTATGACATTGAAAACAAACCCACCGCATTCCACACTCACCGACGCCATTGGCCACCGCCGCAAACCGCATCGCTTTCGACAAGCAGCCTTCGCCACAACCCAACTCCCGCGCCCACCGTTTGCTGCGACGCGGTCGATTGCCGCACTCACGCCCGTCTGGCGCAAAACGCGTCCTCGCAAGCAATAAGAAAAAGCTGATACAGATCAGTCGTTTGCCACGCGCGAACGGCAAAACCGCACAAAACAACGCGGTTCTTTGACGCACGTCGCGCCGCAGCATAATTCGCCGCGTTGGCCTAATCTTCGGCCATCTGCGAAACGCAGTGCGCACCGACACCGGTCGACGCGCGTAGTCCGCAACGAGCGGCATCACGCCTTCACGATCATGAACTCCGCAATATCGGCATTCGACCTCGCCCGCATCCAGTTTGCGTTCACCGTTTCGTTTCACATCGTTTTTCCGGCACTGAGCATCGGCCTCGCGAGTTTCATCGCCGTGCTCGAATGGCGCTGGCTCAAAACCGGCAAGACCTACTACAAGGACTTGTGCCTCTTCTGGTCGAAGATCTTCGCCGTCGCCTTCGGCATGGGCGTCGTCTCCGGCGTCGTGATGAGCTATCAGTTCGGCACCAACTGGTCCGGCTTCTCGAGTTTCGCCGGACCCGTCACCGGACCTTTGCTGATGTACGAGGTCATGACCGCGTTCTTTCTCGAAGCCGGCTTCCTCGGCATCATGCTGTTCGGCTGGCAGCGCGTGAGCCCGCGCGCGCATTTCGGCGCGACGCTGATGGTCGCGATCGGCACGCTCATCTCGACCTTCTGGATTCTCGCGTCGAATAGCTGGATGCAGACACCGCAAGGCTTCGAGGTGGTGAACGGCCAGGTCGTGCCGCTCGACTGGTTCAAGATCATCTTCAACCCGTCGTTCCCGTACCGGCTCGCGCATATGGCGCTCGCGGCGTTCATCGTCGCGGGGCTCGTGGTCGCCGCGGTCGGCGCGTGGCATCTGCTGCGCGGACGGCGCGATCCGGCCGTCAAGAAGATGTTCTCGATGGCGCTCTGGCTGCTGCTGATTCTCACGCCGATCCAGGCGGTCGTCGGCGATCAGCATGGTTTGAACACGCGCGAATATCAGCCGGCGAAGATCGCGGCAATCGAAGGTTTGTGGGAAACCGAGAAAGGCGGCACCGCGCTCAACCTGTTCGGCATCCCCGACATGCAGGCGGAAACCACGCGCTATGCGGTGTCGATTCCACACCTGGGCAGCCTGATCCTCACGCATAGCTGGGACGGCGAAATTCGCGGCCTCAAGGAATTCCCGCCGCAAGACCGGCCGAATTCGACGGTGGTGTTCTGGAGCTTTCGCATCATGGCCGGGCTCGGCATGCTGATGATCGCGATGTCGATTGCCGCATGGGTGCTGCGCCGCCGCGGCACGCTGTTCGAGTCGAAGTGGTTCCAGCGCGTCGCGGTAGCGATGGGTCCGAGCGGTTTCATCTCGCTGCTGGCCGGCTGGGTGACCACTGAAGTTGGCCGTCAGCCGTGGGTCGTGTACGGCGTGATGCGCACGTCGCAGGCCGTGTCGCCGCTTACCGCGCAGCAGGTCGGCATTTCGCTGATGGCCTTCGTGGTCGTGTATTTCCTCGTGTTCGGCACGGGCATCTACTACATGCTCAAGCTGATGCGCTCCGGCCCGGCGCTGCCCGGACAGACGCCGCACGACGCGCCTGCCCACACGCCGGACCAGACCGCGCGCCGCCCTTTCTCCGCCGCCGATCAGGCGATCGACGCCGCGTAACCCGATCTCTTCTCTTAGCCGAGTCACAAAATGGACGTAACCGTAGTGTGGGCCGCGATCATCGCGCTAGGCCTTTTCATGTATGTGGTGCTGGACGGCTTCGACCTCGGCATCGGCATCGTGTTTCCGTTTTTCCCCGACGAGAAAGAACGCGACCTGATGATGAACACCGTCGCGCCCGTTTGGGACGGCAACGAAACCTGGCTGGTGCTGGGCGGCGCCGCCCTCTTCGCCGTCTTTCCGATGGTGTATTCGACCGTGCTGTCCGCGCTTTATCTGCCGCTCGTCTTCATGCTCGTGTGCCTGATCTTTCGCGGCGTGTCATTCGAGATTCGCGCGAAGGCGAATCGAACGAAGCACCTGTGGGATCTCGCGTTCATCGGCGGCTCGGCGGGCGCGGCGTTTTTCCAGGGCGTCGCGCTGGGCGCGTTTCTGCAAGGCATTCCGGTGATCGACGGCGCGTATGCCGGCGACGCCTTCGGCTGGCTTACGCCGTTCAGCCTGCTGGCGGGCCTCGGACTCGTCGTTACTTACGCGCTGCTCGGCTGCTGCTGGCTCGTCGCGAAGACGGAAGGCGATCTGCAGCGCCGCCTGCATCGCATGGTGTGGCCGCTGACGGTCGTGCTGCTCGGCTTCATCGCGATGGTGAGCCTGTGGACGCCGCTGCAGGACGCGAACATCGCGCAACGCTGGTTCGACGACGGCCTGTTCTACCGGCTGCTGCCCGTGCCGTTCATGGTCGCGGTCTGCGCGTTCTTCATGCGCCGCGCGGTGCGCGAGCGGCATGACAACATGCCGTTCGTGCTCGCGCTCCTGCTCGTGCTGCTCGGTTACGGCGGGCTGCTGGTGAGCTTGTGGCCGTACGCGATTCCGTCGAGCGTGACGCTGTGGGAAGCAGCCGCGCCGCGCTCGAGCCAGACCTTCACGCTGGTCGGCGCAGCCGTGATTCTGCCGATCATCGTCGCCTATACGACGATGGGTTACTGGGTTTTCCGCGGAAAGGTGCGTCATGGCGACCAACATCACTATCACTAGAATCAGATCGGCGCGCAGGCTGCCAGGCTGGCTCTGGTTCATCGCGCTCTGGTGCTTCGGCGTGGGCTCGGCGATGTCGCTCGGTTACGCGTTCAAGCTTCTGATGAATGCGACGCTGTTTGCCGTGAAATAGCCGCTCGCCGCGTGCGCGCGCGGGCAATTCGATCCATGCCGCATAAGCTCTTGCGTCCGGCTGGCGGCGCTTAAAAAACGGCGCGCGCGGCTCGTCTACCTAGCAAGCCGGGGCCGATGCGCGAGAGAGACCTCCCGCACAGGGCACACAAAAAAACGTGGCGCCGGCGATGCCACAAGCAGAGAATGACCGGCGCGGCGAGCCGCAAGGCCGCCGCGTCAACCGATCGGCTTAGATCACGGGGTAGCCGGCAATGATGCGATTCACGACAATAGAAGTAAAACGGGGCCTGGCAACAGCGGTAGTCCACAACACGCAAGCTCGACTCGTGGAGACATCATGAAGTTTCTTGTGGCGGACGACCATGAACTGATCCGGCAAGGCGTCAAGGGAATGCTGCGCGGGCTGGATGCCGACGCCCAATTCGACGAAGCCGATACCTGGGAAACCCTCGCCGCAGCCGCGCGGCCCGACGCGGATCACGATCTCGCGATCGTCGATCTGCATATGCCGGGCATGAGCGGAGCGTCGTCGCTGGAAATGCTGTTGAAGGCGAATCCGGCGCTGCCGGTGGTCGTCCTTTCCGCCGAGGAGTCGCCAGACGAGATGCGCGCAGTGCTGGCCGCCGGCGCGCTCGGCTTCGTGCCGAAGCGGCAGCCCGCGAGCGTGATGCTGAAGGCGATCGAACTCGTGCTGTCCGGCGGCGCTTATGTGCCGATGGAAGCGCTGAGCCTGCTCGGCTCGCGCGATGCGCAACCGGCGCAGGCATGCGCGGAGCGCGCCGCCGCTTCGCCTCAACCGGTGGCGAGCACCGCAGCGGGCCAAAACCCAGGCACCGCGACGCTCACCGAGCCCATCGTGCAACTTCAGCCGTTGCAGCCGCATCAGCAACACTTGCTGGAAAACCTGTCGCCGCGTCAGCAGGACATCATGCGGCTCGTGCATCGCGGCTGGACCAACAAGATGATCGCGCGCGAACTCGGCGTGGCCGAGGGCACGGTGAAGGTGCATCTGTCGGTGATCTTCCGGGCGCTCGGCGTGCACAACCGGTCGACGGCAATCGCCGTGATCAACGGCTGGCTTGAAGCGGGGAGAACGCTGTAGCGGGCGGCGGCGTTGGTCCTTTATCGATCTCCGCCTGCTGCCACAGCATGTCGAGCGTGCGCCGCAAGCGCGCCGCCGCCACCGGCTTGTGCAACACCGGAATGCCTTGTGCGGCGAGCGCCGCCAGTTCCGCCGACGCCATATCGCCCGTAATCAGCAGCATCACCACACCTTCGTGGCCCGAGCGCGCCAGTTCGCTGCGCACCGCCGTCAGCGCCTGCGCGCCCGTGCGGTGATTGGCCAACTGGTAATCGCAAAGCACCGCGTCGGGGACGAAACCGTCCTCGAGCATGGCCAATGCGGCGGTTTCGTCGCGTACGCCCTGCACGATGCAGCCCCAGCGGCCGAGCAGGCTCGAAAGACCTTCGAGAATCGACGGCTCGTCGTCGATGCACAGCACGCGGCGCCCTTGCGCCGTCGGTCCGCCCGTCACCGCCTCGTTCAGACTTGCGACGATGCCGCTCGCGTCGCCCGCCTGCACCGGAAAGCGGAACACCGAGCCGCGGCCCGGTGCCGAGCGCAACTGCAATTCGCCGCCCAGCATGCCGACGAGGCGCTTCACCGTCGGCAGGCCGAGGCCGTGCCCCTGGCGCGCGTCGCGCTGCGGATTCGCGACCTGATAGAACTCCTCGAAAATACGCTCGTGCTCCTGCGCCGGAATGCCGATGCCCGAATCGCGCACTTCGATATAGCCGCCATTGGTTCGCCCCGCGCGCCGGAAGCCGAGCCAGATCGCGCCTTCCTCGGTATAGCGGACCGCGTTCGACAGCAGATTGCTCAGCACGCGTTCGAGCAGCACGGGATCGTCGTGGACCACCATCGACGTCGGCGCGATCCGCAGCGCGAGCCCCTTCGCCGCCGCTTGCGGACGATACTGGCTGCCGACGCGCTCGAACAGTTCGGAGAGCCGGAAATGCAAGCGGATCACCTGCGTGACGCCGCTTTCGAGCCGCGCGAGATCGAGCACCTGGTTGAACAACTGGTTCAGCGCCTCGACGTTATGGACGATGTGCTCGGCGGTCTTCGCGTGCTGCGCGGGCGTCGCGGCGGAATCGTTGAGCGACGCCGCCAGCAGCCCGATTGCGTGCAACGGCTGGCGCAAATCATGGCTCGCCGCCGCGAAAAAGCGCGTTTTCGCGAGACTCGCCTCTTCGGCGACATGCTTTTGCGCCGCCAGCGATTCCGCCAGGTACTGCTGATCGACGCGCGCCTGCACGACCTGCTGGAACAGTTTGCGGTAACTGAGCGCATACACGTTGATCGCGCAGAAGAAGAACGCGAGCACGATGGCAAGAATCGTGCGATCGAACGTATGCATGCCGAAATGCAGCACGATCGACGGAAACAGCAGAAAGGGAATCGCCGTGGCGAAGTTCAGCAGGTCGAAGCCGTTCGACATGAACACGCCCGCTGCGAGCGTGACGAGCATCACCGTATGCAGCAGCGGCAAGTCGCTCTGCGGACTCTGGAACGCAAACCAGATCGCGATGCCCGGTGCGCTGTACAGCAGCACGCCGCGCACCGCGTGCACGTTGATCCAGCCGCGCGGCGACAGCAGATGCGGATAGCGCCGATTGGAGATCCATAGCGCGAGACCCGCGCAGTTGGCGGCCGCATAGAAGCCGAAGCAGGCGATGAAAAGCGGCGGCGACGGTATCGCGGGCCAGTAAATGGCCACCAGCACCGCGATCGAAAACCAGTGCGAGAAGAAAGCGATCGGGTCTTGTGCGTACAGCACGCGCACCAGGTCTTCGTCGATTGCACGCTGGATCGGGTCAGCCCGCATCGCGCGGTCTCCTTGTCGGGCACGGCAAATTCGGTGAGGGGGCGCGAGAGCCTGGCGCTTGCACGGAGCGCGCTGCGGCGTGTTTGCGCAAGAGCTTGCACGGTTCTACTGCAATGCAGCGGCGCGCGGCCGCCGCTTTCTTATCAGACGAATCAGGGGCGTGCTGCCGGATGGTTTACCCGGCAGTTTACCCATCAGCTAACACTTAATCCATATAGGCGAAGCCGCCGCCGACGACCATACTGGCCTCACTACCTGGCGCGGCCGCAACGATTCTTCCTTCCGCCTTTCGCCTGCATTCCGGGCTCGCCGCGCTTCTCGCCTTACCCTCGCCTAACCCTAATGGAGGCTTTCATGGGCGCAGTTCCGAGCCACGAGTTCGTCCGCAATCTCGACGACGCGATCCTGCCCGATCTGTGGCGCCGCCGCACGCAGTTGTCCGCCGACGAAATGGTGTCGATGGTCGAACTCGTCAAGCGGGCGTTGCGGACTTACCATCCGCTGGAACTGCAGGCACTCGGCGAAGATAAGGAAGAACTGGTTGCGCAGTTCATTTATTCCAAGGTTCTGCGCCTCGCGCCCGGCCACACCGAAACGCATGCGTGCGCCGACAGCGCGCCGTCCAATGGCTACGCACTGTGCGCGTATTTCCGCCGCTATCTGATCGACTGCCTGCGCAGCGCGGGGCATCAACGCAATGTGTCGATGGAAACCGACGGCATGGCGCAGGAAATCGATCTGCACGCCCAGGCATTGGAAGACCCCGTGCAAAGCGTGCTGCTGCAATACGGGCTCGACGAACAACGGGTACGGCACGCGGCGCGCGCTTTTATCGAAAGTCTCGACGAGCCCGAACGGATCGTGCTGGCCGGCAGCCTCGGCTGGTGCTCGGAAGGCAAAGGCGGACTGTCGGCGGTTGCGGCTTCGCATCGGGTGCCCTCGTATCACTATCGCGCCGTCAAACTCGGCGTCACCATGAAAAAGACGGCCACTGCCGACGATTTTTCCAATACGAAGATCGGCCGCTGGCTCACGGACGTGCTCGGGATCGAGATCGACATCGACAATCGCAGTGCGATTCTGCTGGCGCTGAATCTGCTCGCGGCCGAGTCGATCGATAGCGAAATGAATGAAGCGGCCGCATGACAGGCTGCAGCATCGACACAAAAAGAACACGTAAAAAGCCGCATGAGCGGACTCAACAACAACGGGCTCAACAATAGTAATGGGGAAATCACAGAGGCACAGGGGACTCCTTTGGGCGCATCGCACAGATGCGCCTTTTTTTGTCGGCGCGCACCGCCTACGATAAAAAAGCCGCGGCAGCGCGCCGTCTTTCTTCCGACGCCCGGTTCCCTTCCCTGCACCGATTCCTGACGAGGTGGTCGCGTATGAACCGCTTATCGAGCGCCGTGACGGCGATGAAGTCGCATTACGAAGTGGTCGTGATCGGTTCCGGTTATGGCGGTGCGATCGCGGCGAGCCGCATGGCGCGCGCGGGCCGCAGCGTCTGCGTGCTCGAACGCGGACGCGAATTCATGGCCGGCGAATACCCGCGCACGCCGTTTCAGGGCGCGGAGCAGATCCAGTACAACACGCCGCTCGCGCAGATCGGCTCGCCGCTCGCGCTGCTCGAAGTGCATGTGAACGACGACGTCAACGCGGTGGTCGGCTGCGGGCTCGGCGGCACGTCGCTGATCAACGCGAACGTCGCGCTGAAAATCGATTCGCGCCTGTGGGACGACACACGCTGGCCCGCTGCGCTGCGCGGCGATCAGACCGGACGCGACAAGGGCTATCAACGCGCGTGGGACATGTTGCAACCTGCGCCGGTGCCGAGCCGCTTTCGCGAGTTGCCGAAGCTGCTCGCGCTCGCCAAATCCGCCGAGGCGCTCGGCATGGGCGACCGCTTCAGCACGCCGCCGATAACCGTCACCTTCGAGGATCGCACGAACGCGGCCGGCGTCGCGCAAAAAGCCTGCACCGGATGCGGCGACTGCAACTCCGGCTGCAACTACGACGCGAAGAACTCGACGCACATGAATTATCTGCCCGACGCCGTCGCTCACGGCGCGCAGATTTTTACGGGCGCCGCGGTTCATTCGGTTGTGCGCAACGTCGATACGCAGAAGTGGCAGGTCGGCTATCAGCTCGTGCGCTTGGGGCGCGAAAGCTACGACGCGCCGGATCTCTTCGTCAGTGCGGACATCGTGATCGTGTCGGCGGGAACGATCGGCTCGACCGCGTTGCTATTGCGTTCGCGCAATGAAGGCTTGAGCGTGTCGGACATGCTCGGTCAGCACTTCACCGGCAATGGCGACGTGCTCGCGTTCGCGTACAACACCAATGACACGATCAACGGCGTCGGCTGGGGCGCGCATGTGGACCGCGATATTCCGCCGGTCGGTCCGACCATCACGGGCCTGATCGATCATCGCAATACCGCGGACGTCAGGGACGGTTTCGTGATCGAGGAAGGCTCGCTCGCCGGACCTGTGGGCGCCGCGCTCGTCGGCATGCTCGGTGCGGCCGCGCCGCTCGCGGGCGTGGATGTTTCGGGGCCGCGCACCGTGGACCAGCAACTCGAATACGACGCGCGCGTGGTCGAAGGCTTCCTGCACGGTCCGTATCGCGGCGCGCTCAATCACACGCAAAGCTATCTCGTGATGGCGCACGACGACGAGAGCGGGCAGATCAGCGTGAACGACAAAGGCCGGCCGCGCATCGCGTGGGAAAACGCCGGCAAGCAGCCGATTTACGAAACCGTCGAGCAGACGCTGAAGCAGGCGACAGCGCCGCTCGGCGGCAAATACCTGCGCGATCCGATTTCAAACGACATCTTCGGCAATCGAACGGTGACAGTGCATCCGCTCGGCGGCTGCGGGATGGGCGAGGATGCGGAGCATGGCGTGGTCGATCACCTGGGCCGCGTTTTCAGCGGCACGACCGGCACCGGCGTGCATGACGGCCTCTACGTGATGGACGGCGCCGTCATGCCCATGTCGCTCGGCGTCAATCCGTTGTGGACGATCTCCGCGCTCGCCGAGCGCAATTGCGCGCTGCTTGCGGCGTCGCACGGCTGGAGCATCGACTACGATTCGAAAGGCACCGCCGACACACCGCCCGCGCAAAAGATCGGCTTGCGCTTTACCGAAACGATGGTCGGCCATTACACGCCGACCGGCGCGAGCAAGGACGCCGCGAGCCCGATGGCGTTCACGCTGACCGTTGAATCCGACGACCTCGCGACAATGCTTAGCGATCCCAACCATATGGCAAAGACCGCCGGAACGCTAACCTGCCCCGCCCTTTCCTCGCAGCCGATGACGATCACGGACGGCACCTTCAATCTGTTCGTGGCCGACCCGCAGGACGTGGACGAGCGCAACATGAATTATCGAATGACGCTCAACTCGGCGGAAGGCAAAACGTATTATCTGAGCGGGCAGAAGATCATCACGCGCACGTCGCCTCTCGAACTGTGGGAGCAAACGAACACGCTATACGCGCAGATTTTCGCCGCGCCCCAAGCCGACGCGCCGGCGATCGGCAGCGCGACGCTCATCATCACACCGGAAAATTTCCTCAAGCAGCAGCGCACGCTCGAAGTCACCAACGCACCCGATCTGAAGACACGTCTCGAATGGACGCTGAAGTTCGGCAAGTTCTTCGCGGGCGTGCTGTTCAGCGAATACGGCGGCGTGGCCGCGCCTTTGCAGTATCACGATCCCGCCGCGGAGCCGCGTATGAAGCGTGCGTTGCGCGCGCCCGCGCCGCAAATGTTCTTCTTCGATACGCCGGACGGTACGCGCTTGCGCCTCACGCGCTATGTCGATCCTGCGCGCAAGAACGCGCGCCCCGTGCTGCTGATTCACGGCTCGGGCGTGTCGAGCCGCATCTATTCGACGGATCTGATCGGCACCAATCTCGTCGAATATCTGTGCGCCGCGAACTACGACGTGTGGCTCGTCGATCTGCGCGTGAGCATCGAAATGCCGAGCGTGCTCGTGCCGACCAACGTCGATAAAGTCGCGCTCGAGGATATTCCCGCAGCCGTCGCAAAGATTCGCGAGGTGACGGGCGCGAGCGGCATCCAGGCGCTCGGTCACTGCATGGGCGGCCTCGCGTTGAGCATGTCGCTGATGGCGGGACTCGAAGGGGTGCGTTCAGCGGTGATTTCGCAGGTCGCCGTGCATCCGGTGCCCGGCACGCTCGCCAGAATCAAGGCGGGTCTGCACATTCCGGACATCAT
The DNA here is from genome assembly GCF_003058125.1 of Paraburkholderia sp. GV068. Classification (NCBI taxonomy): domain Bacteria; kingdom Pseudomonadati; phylum Pseudomonadota; class Betaproteobacteria; order Burkholderiales; family Burkholderiaceae; genus Paraburkholderia; species Paraburkholderia sp. GV068. The sequence goes on along the minus strand of NZ_QBUB01000015.1, from coordinate 43,142 downwards.
GCAGCATCTCGGCGTGACCGATCTGACCGCCTATACGAAGGACAAAAGGTGGCCGCACAATCTCTACGACGAAGCGCTGCGGCTCTATCCCGTCGATCATGACGAGGGTTGCGGCAACCCGATCTGCCATCGCGCGACCTTCATGTACGGTCTGCTATACGAGCACGCGCAGGTGAGCGAGACGCTTCATTCGAATCTGCAGGAACTGCTCGGCGTGCATGACGTCGGCGTGTTCAAGCATCTGGCCGCGATGGTGCGCGCCGGCAAGGTCGTCGACGCCGACGGCGACGACGTCTATCTGCGCGGCGCGCGCGGCATGAAGGGGCTTGCGGGCATGCGCATTCCGATCGGTTTCATTCATGGCGACTGCAATGAAACCTATGTGCCGCAAAGCACCGCGCTCACCTATGAGATGTTGGTCAACGCGTTTCCCGAGCAACCTTATGAGCGGCATCTGATTGCGGGCTATGGACACATCGACTGCATCTTCGGCAAGAACGCCGCGCGCGATGTTTATCCGACTATCGCGCGCTATCTGAACGCGCACTGAGTTCGCGCTCGCTAGAACAGCTTGCCCGGATTCAGGATGCCGTGCGGATCGAGCGCATGCTTGATCGCCCGCATCGCCGCGAGTTCGGCGGGCGAGCGCGAGATCGGCAGGAACTCGCGCTTGAGCAGACCAATGCCGTGTTCCGCCGACACAGAACCGTGCAGCGGCCCGAGCATTTCATAAACGAACGCGTACACCGCGTGATGATCGACGCCGGGAATCGAATGGCCGTCCACGGTGACGTGCAGGTTCGAATCGCCGATATGGCCGAAGAAATAGGATTCGTTGCCGGGCCAGCGTTCGTCGAGCGCCGCGCGGCAACGCTCGACAAAGTCGCCGATCACGCTGATCGGCAGGCTCACATCGAAGTTGATCGCGTCGAGCCGCACGGGAAATTCGGCCGTGCATTCGCGGATCGCCCACAACGCGCGCGCGTCGGCCACCGACTGCGCGATCACCGCGTCGCGGATCGCGCCTTCTTCGAGTGCGCCGGTCAGCGCTTCAGCAAAGCGCTCGCCGTCGTCGCTCGAATCGAAGCTGGCGTGTTCGATCAGCGCGTAGAGCGGATACGCGCCGTCGAACGGCGAACGCGTGCCCGTCAGCTTGACGCCAAAATCGTAGAAGTCCGGCCACATGATTTCGAATGCGCCGATGTCGTTGCCGAAGCGCGTCGACAAACGGCGCAGCAGATTCACCGCCGCATCGTAGCCGTCGAGCGCGACGAGCGCCGTATGACGCGCGGCGCGTTGCGGATGAAGCCGCAACACCGCGCGCGTGATCACGCCAAGCGTGCCCTCCGAACCGATGAACCAGTGTTTCAGGTCGTAGCCGGTATTGTTCTTGACCATCTTGCCGAGCGAACTCAGCACGTCGCCATTGGCGAGCACGACTTCGAGACCGAGCACCTGGTCACGCGCGGTGCCCGACTGAATCACGCGATTGCCGCCCGCGTTAGTCGCGAGATTGCCGCCGATCTGACACGAGCCGCGCGCGCCGAGATCGAGCGCGAGTTCGAAGCCCGCTTCGGCAGCGGCTTCCTGCGCGCTCTGCAATGTCGTTCCGGCGCGCACGGTCAGCGTGGCCGAAGCCGCATCGATTTCCTCGACGCCGCTCAGTCGTTCCAGCGACAACGCGATGTCCGTCGCGCGTGCAATCGCGCCGCCCGCAAGCCCCGTCATGCCGCCTTGCGGCACCACAGGTTGATGCGCCGCGTGGCAAATGGCGAGCGCGCGCGAGACTTCGTCTGTGGTGCGCGGCAGCAGCAACGCTGCGGGACGCGTCGGATCGTGGCGCGTCCAGTCGGTCATCGCGCGTTCGCCGATCTGTTCGCCGACGCGCACCGCATCGTCGCCGAGCGCGGCACGCAGCACGTCGAGCGTGGCGGCAAGCGGCGCCGTGCAGGGTTGCGGCTGCGTGTCGTGATTCATGTCGTGACGCGCGTTATCGCTTTGTGTCATGCAGCGTTTCCTGGTTTTGCTTCTTCCGATAACCCATCGAATCGTTGATGCGCCCGAGAATGTAATCGCCCGCGGCCACCGGCTGATATTTGACGTCGTCCGCACTCGCGCCCAGTTCGCGCGGATCGACCATCGCGCCGTACGTCGGATCGTAGAACGTCGCGATCGAATAACGCTCGCGTCCCGAAGTATTGATCACGCGATGCAGCGTCGAACGAAAACGGTCGTTGGTCCAGCGCGCGAGCAGATCGCCGACGTTCACCACAAAGCTGCCTTCCACAGGAGGCGCATCGATCCAGGTATCGTTGGCAATTTCACGCACCTGCAATCCGCCCACCTGATCCTGCCATAGCAATGTGATGCAGCCGTAATCGGTATGCGGCGCGACGCCGAATTGATCTTCATCGGACTGTGGTGGCTGCGGCGGATAGTAGACCATTTGCGTGCGCTGCATCCGCTTCGTATAACGCGGCGCAAAAAAATGTTCGTCGACGCCGAGGCTCACCGCGACCGCACGCAGCAGATCGGCGCCGCATGCGCCCACTGCTTCATAGTAGCCGTACAGCGCGGGACGCAACTCGGGCATGAAGTCGGGCCAATTGTTCGGGCCGCGCAGCGCCTGGCCCGCGAGCACATCGGGATCGTCCTCGGGCAACTCGAGTCCGATGCTGAAAAACTCCTTGTAATCGGGGCGTTTCGCCTGATACATGGTCGCGTCGCCAAGCGCATTGAAACCGCGATGCCGATGATTGACCGCCGCGCGCCGCTTCGTCTCCACCGGAAACGCGAAGAAGGTTCGCGCGGCCTGTGCGGCGGCGTCGATGGTCGCTTGCGGCACGCCGTGATTGACGATGTAGAAGAAGCCGATGGTCGTGCACGCGTCGCGGATTTCGCGCGCCACGCTTTGCAACGCATGCGGGTCGCCCGCGCGAACGCCGGCAAAGTCGACGAGCGGAATGCGGGTCACAGGCATCGCGTTACTCCGTGAGAAGGTCCGACGAATTGCGGGGGCGCCATAGCCGGGGGCGCCTTAGCCGGGGGCGCCTTAGCCGGGGGCGCCATCGCCATTGCAGTGGTATATACCGCCAAAAGCGCACCCGCAAGTGAACTCGCGGCGCTGCGCGTAAGGGCTTTTCTCTACTCGCGCGTTTATTTATTTTGCGCGAAAACTGCGGTATATACTGCCTCGCATGACTTGCGCCGCGCCGATCTTCTGCGGCGCGTTTCGCGTCGCTCGTACGACCCGCGCTGTGCCCACTGGAGAATCTCATGAGCATCCTTGCAGGCTGGAAGTGTCGTCTGGTCATGTTGGCGTTGTGCGCGGCAAGCGTCAGCGCTTATGCGGAAGACCAGCTCGCCAAAGTGAAGAAAGCCGGCGAGCTCGTGGTCGGCACGGAGATGCAGTTCGCGCCTTTCGACTTCCTCGAAAACGGTCAGCAAGCGGGCTTTAACAAGGATCTCTTTGCCGAGGTCGGCAAGGAACTCGGCGTGAAGGTGCGTTTCATCGACCTGCCGTGGCCGAGCGTGTTGCCCGGTCTCGAAGCAGGCAAGTTCGATATGGTCGGCGGTCCGATCACCGTGACCAAGGCACGCATGGAGCGCTACACGTACACGCTGCCCATCGCGGACGCCACCGACGCGCTGCTCAAGCGCGCGAACGATTCGGCGCTCAAGCAATCGTCGGATATTGCGGGTAAAACCGTGGGCGCGGGCAAGGGCTCGGCGCAACTCGACCAGTTGAAGGCGTACGTCGCCACCTTGCCGAAACCGCCTGAAATCCGCGAGTACGTCGACAACAATCAGGCTTATGCGGACCTCGCCGCCGGCCGCATTGCGGCGGTCGCAAACTCGATGACCAACATCGCGTATGTGGCGAAGCAGCGCCCCGAAACGTTCGCGGTGGTGCAACCGCCGTTCGGCGCGAAAGTGTACTTCGCGTACTGCCTGCGCAAGGACGCGGACAGCAAGCCGCTCGCCGACGCCTTCAACGCCGCACTCGTGAAGATGCACGGCGACGGACGCCTCGCCGCGTTGCAGAAGAAATGGTTCGGCGTGGCGATGGACGCACCGACCACGATGCCGACGCCAAATTATTGACGCGTGCTCGACAGGCGCGTTTAAACGCACATTGACCGCACATCAGCGAGGGCGACGCTCATGTTCAGCACGACCGTCTTCGTTCAGGGCATGCCGCTGTTGTTGCATGCGGCGCTCGCGACCATCGGCGTTTCGCTGACGGGGCTTTTCATCGGCTTCTTCGTCGCGGTCGGCGTGTGCGCGGCGCGGCTCTCGCCGAATCGCGCCGCGCGCCGCTTCGGCGGTGCGTACGTGTTCTTCTTTCGCGGCGTGCCGATGCTCGTGCAACTGCTGCTCGTGTACTACCTGCTGCCGTTCGCGGGCATCAACGTATCGCCGCTCGTGGCCGCGATCAGCGCCGTGTCGCTGTGCTCGGCGTCGTATATCGCTGAAATTCTGCGCGGCGGTTTTCTCAGCATTCCGCCAGGTCATATCGAGGCCGCGCGCATGCTCGGCCTTTCGCCGTTCGACACACTACGGCGCATTCTCGTGCCGCAGGCATTCCGTCTGACGTTGCCTTCGCTCGTCAACGAAATGGTGCTGCTGATCAAGGCTTCGTCGCTGATCTCGGTGGTCGGCGTCGCGGAGTTGACGCGCACCGCGCAGAACCTCGCGGCGAGCACCTACAGACCGCTCGAAGCGTACGTCGCCGCCGGCCTCATTTACTTCGTGATTTGCGGCGCGCTCGCACTCGTTGCGCATGCCGCCGAGTATCGGCTGAAGCACGCCTGATCGACCGGAGCCCATGCGATGCAACAGTTCGATCCCACCGTCATCACGCACAATCTTCAGCCGATTGCCGCGGGTCTCGCGACGACGCTCGGCACATGGGCCGCGGGCGTCGTTATCGGCATGCTGATCGGCTTCGTGATCGCGGTGCTGCAACTCTTTTGCGGACGCTGGGTGCGCGCGCTGTTGCGTGTGTATATCGAGCTATTTCGCGGTACGCCGTTTCTCGTGCAACTGTTTCTGCTGTACTACGGCGGCCCGTCGTTCGGCCTCACGCTCGAACCGATGACAGCCGGCGTGCTCGGACTCGGCCTCTATGGCAGCGCCTATTTCGCGGAAGCGTTTCGTTCGGGATTCGAATCGGTGCCGCCGGGTCATTTGGAGGCCGCCTCGTGTCTCGGCTTGACGCGCATGCAAGCGGTGCTGCGCATCCAGATGCCGCAAATGCTGGTGCTGATCGTGCCCGCGCTCACGAATCTCATCATCGTGTTGAGCAAGGAGACCGCGGTGCTCTCGATCGTCACAGTGCCCGAGCTGACATTCGTGCTGACGGGCATCGGCTCGGCGACCTTTGCTTTCGTCGAAACGCTGCTGATGCTCTGCGTGTGCTATCTCGCGCTCGTCGAACTGACTTCGCGCGCGGGCATGTGGGCCGAAGCCCGCATCGCCCGTTTCATGGCATAAAGGAAACGGACCACATCATGAACGCCATCGCCGACATGCCCTCTTCTGCGTCTACTGTCGCGCAGTCTCAACGCGGCGCACCGTTGATCGAGGTGCGCGATCTGCGCAAACGCTTCGGCGAGGTCGAAGTGCTGCGCGGTGTCGATCTCGAGATTGCGCGCTCGGAAGTGGTGTGCATCATCGGTCCTTCGGGCTCTGGAAAAAGCACGCTGCTGCGCTGCCTCGCCGCGCTCGAAACCTACGATCACTGCGACGTGCGTATCGAAGGCGAACTGCTCGGCTACAGCGAGCGCAACGGCAAGCGTGTGCGCGCGTCGCAAGCGGACATCAACCGCGTGCGGCGCAACGTCGGCATGGTGTTTCAGCAGTTCAACCTGTGGCCGCACATGACGGCGCTCGGCAACGTGATGGAAGCGCTTTTGCGAGTGCAGCGCCTGTCGCACAACGAAGCGCGCCGCCGCGCGAATACGATGCTGGAAACCGTGGGCCTTTCGCACAAAGGCGACGCGTATCCGGCGAAGCTTTCGGGCGGTCAGCAGCAGCGCGTGGCAATCGCACGCGCGCTCGCGATGGAGCCGCACATCATGCTCTTCGACGAGCCCACGTCCGCGCTCGATCCCGAACTGGTCGGCGAGGTACTGCAAGTGATGAAGCAACTCGCGCGCGACGGCATGACGATGGCGGTCGTCACACACGAAATGGGTTTTGCCGCGCAGGTCGCGGACAAAGTCGTGTTCATCGACGAAGGACGCATCGCCGTGCAGGGCAAACCGCGCGAGGTCTTTCACGACGCCGGGCAACCGCGCTTGCGGCAGTTCCTGCAAAACTACTTCGACCGCAACGCTTTCTGGGCGCGCGGCCCCGACGACGCCGACGCTGAAGCGCTATGAGCGCGCGCACTGCGCCAAGCGCATTGCGCGAACCGTGAAAAGGGGCCGCCGATGTCCGCCATGCTTCGCAGCAAGCGTCACCATGCCGATGAGCGGCCGCTAGCCGACGCGGCTAAAAATGCGCGCGCCGCCGAACATGCGCCGGCTGCGCGCTACGAACAGGTCAAGCATCACATTCGCGGCATCATCGAATCGGGCGCGCGTCAGGCCGGCGAACGTCTTCCTTCCGAACTCGATCTCGTCGCGACGCTCGGCGTGTCGCGCATGACGGTGAATCGCGCGCTGCGCGAACTCGCGCACGAAGGGCTCGTCACGCGCGTATCGGGCGTGGGCACCTTCGTCGCACAAGCGAGGCCGCAATCCACGCTGCTGATGATCGCGCATATCGGCGACGAAATTCGTTCACGCGGACACGAATACAGCTACCGTACCGTGCTTTTGCAACGCGAGACCGCATCCGCCGTGGTATCGAATGCGTTAGGCCTCGCGCCTGGCGCTTCGGTGTTTCATGTGATTTGCGTGCATCGCGAGAACGGTCTGCCGGTGCAGTTGGAGGATCGCTACGTGAACCCGATCATCGCGCCGGATTTTCTGCAACAGGATTTCTCGGCGATCAGGCCGTCGGAATATCTGTACGAAACGGTGCCCGCGCACGACGTCGAACATATTGTCGACGCCGGGCTGCCCACTCCCGCGGAAGCGGAACTGCTCGACATTCGCGCGGAAGAACCGTGCCTCACGCTCGTGCGCCGCACATGGACGAGCGGCGTGGCCGTCACCTTCGCGCGATTCGTGCACCCTGGATCGCGTTACCGGCTCGGCTGCCGCTTCTCGCCGGATATGTCGCAACGGCAAGGCTGACGCGATGCAGCTTATAGCGCCGCTTGCCGGCTAGACATTCCCCGCCAGATGAAAACGCGACGCCGGATGCCATAGCTGCACGGACGTCGCGACATCGTCGCCGACCCACGTACGACGCCACAGCAGCAGACACGGCTCGCCGATTTCCATCGACAGATGACGCCGCACATACGCGTCCGGCTTTTGCGCGTAGATGCGGAATTCCGCGCGCTGAATCGGCGCGAGCCGCACCATGTAGTGATTGGGCGTCTCGACGCTGAAGTCCTGTTGCAGATACTCGGGGAACACCTTCGGATTGACGTAGCGGTCCTCGTACTGGATCGGCTCGCTCTCCTCGCTATGGACGATGCACGAGTGAAACGCCGGGCCGCTCGTAAGGCCGAGCGCTTCGAGCGCGTGCGGATCGTCGCTCGGTTCGAGCGTCAGCACGCGCGCCGCATGACGATGACCGCGCGCGGCGATTTCGTCGGCGATGTTGCGGATTTCCAGCACGGTCGATTCGTACCGCTGCGGCGCGACGAACGTGCCTGAACCTTGCACGCGCGTCAGCACGCGTTCGGCGGTCAGCTCGCGCAGCGCGCGCGACACGGTCATACGCGCGACGCCAAACTCCTTCACCAGTTCGGTTTCCGAAGGGATCAACCCGCCCGGCTTCCAGTCGCCCTCGCTGATGCGCCGGATCACATAACGCTTGATCTGTTCGTAGGCGGGCATCGCTTTCGCCGGGGTCTCCTTGCAAGCGGCACGCTGAGAAGTGCCGCCGCTGTGCGCGCCTGGCTGCGCCGGCTGCCGGCCTTCTTTCTGATTATTCGTGACTGTGTTCACTCCGACCTCGTGAGTGGGTTGGGGGTCGTAGCCGTCGTACCGCTTGTACGTCCGCACGACGTCTGTGGCTCGCCGGCGGGTAAGCCCGCGCGCCAGCGGTTTTTATTTCAGGCGACGCGTGCTGCGTTCAGTGGGCTGTTCATGCTGTTTATGTTGCTCCCGCTGTTCGCTGCCGCGGGAAATGTCGCCGCCGCGGCGAGGCTCGCAATCGATGCGCCCGCAACGAACTCCGCGCCCCCACCAGGTGTTATATGGCGCGGCCTCATCTTACCCGGACTCGGCAACGGCGGCGGCGCCTCGCCGGCGATCATGCGGAATGCGACGCTCATGTCGTCGGCGAGAGGACGGTCGTCGCGATACGTCGGCACGATCTGCCGCACGCGTTGCCACAGCGCTTCCGTATGCGGCGCACGCGGCGCGTCGGTGGCTTGCAGATCGTAGGCTTGCGCGGCGGCCAGCAATTCGATGGCGACGATGCGCCCCGCGTTATCGACGATCTCCAGCGCCTTCAGCGCAGCGGGCGTTGCGTGGCACAGGTGGTCTTCCTGCAAGCCCGACGTGATGCCGCCGTCGAGACTCGCGGGCAACGCAAGGCGCCGGTTCTGCGCGACCAGCGAGGCCGCCGTGTACTGCGCGATCATGAAGCCTGAACACGTGCCGCCAGGCTCCGCGAGGAACGCGGGCAAGCCGCTCACGAGCGGATTGACGAGGCGATCGAGCCGCCGTTCCGCCATCGCGGCGACCTGGGCGATCGCGGTGGCGAGGCTGTCCATCGCGAGCGCAATGGATGCGCCCACCGCATGCGCCTGCGAATACACGCGCGGCGCTTCGGGCGTGCCGGCGACGATCGGGTTGTCGGTGATCGACGCGAGTTCGCGATTGACCACGTCGGCGGTCGCGGTCAGCACGTCGCGCGCCGCGCCGTGCACGTGAGGAATGGTGCGCATCGAAAGCGGGTCTTGCGTGCGCTGCCCGACCACCGCCGCCAGAATGCCGCTGTCGGCGAGCGCCGTGCGCATGCGTTCGCCCACCAGATTCAGACCGGGCGACACGCGCAACGCAAGCGAGTCTTCGTCGAATGCAACGAGCTGGCCGCGCAGATTCTCGAAGCTCATTGCCGCGACCACATCCGTCCAATCGAGCAGCCGCACCGCGCGTGCGAGCGCCAGCGCCGCCAGCCCCGTCACGCAAGGCGTACCGTTGACGAGGCTAAGCCCCTCTTTCGCTTCGAGCACGAGCGGCTCGCGGCCGAGCAGACGCAGCGCGTCGCGGCCCGTCAGACGCTCGCCGCGATAGCGCACATAACCCTCGCCGATGCACACCAGCGCGATATGCGCCATATGACTCAGATAACCGACCGAGCCGAACGCGGGCACTTCGGGCAAGCAATCGGCGTTGAGCAAGGTCACGAGTTGATCGGCCACTTCAAGGCGAATGCCCGAGTGTCCATGCGCGAAGTTGTTGACCGCGGCGGCCATGATCGCGCGCGTTTCAGCCACGCCGAGCGGCGCGCCGACGCCGACCGCGTGGCTCATCAGAATGTTGCGCGACAGCGTGCGCTGCTCGCTTGGCGACACGATCACGTCGCACAGCGCGCCGACTCCGGTGTTCACGCCATACGCGCGAATGCCGCGCTCGACGATCTGCTCGACGAGCATGCGCGCCGCCGCGATGCGCGCGCGGGCGTCGGCGGAAAGTTCGAGCGGTTCGCCGGCGGCGACCGCCGCCACCTGGGTCCAGTCGAGAGGACGATCGGAACGGATCACGGCCATGATGTTGCCTTGCGCGATAACTTACGTGTGTGATGCGGATGCCGATGCAGCGACGTGCCGACGATGCGCCGCTCAGTTCGTCGTGCGGTCGTGGTGACTCGACACGAATTGCCGGAAGCGCTCGGACTTGCAGTCGACGAATACTTCGTCGGGCGTACCGTCCGCTTCCACTTGCCCTTGATGCAGGAACATCACGCGGTTCGATACGTGACGCGCAAAACCCATTTCATGCGTGACGACCAGCATCGTGCGGCCTTCCTCGGCAAGCGAGCGCATCACGCGCAATACTTCGCCGACGAGTTCGGGATCGAGCGCCGAAGTCGGCTCGTCGAACAGCATGACTTTCGGATGCATGGCGAGCGCGCGCGCAATCGCCACGCGTTGCTGCTGGCCACCCGACAGATGCGCCGGATAGTGGCCGCGCTTTTCCGCGAGACCGACTTTCGCAAGGAGCGCCTCGGCTTCTTCGACGGACTCCGCGCGGCTGCGTTTGAGTACGCGCATCGGTCCTTCGATCAGGTTTTCGAGCACCGTCATATGCGACCAGAGATTGAAGTTCTGGAACACCATGCCGAGTTGCGAGCGCACGCGATCCACCTGGCGGCGGTCGCTCGGTTGCAGCTTGCCGTCGCCGCGGCGTTTCATTTTCAGTTCTTCGCCGGCGAGCGCGACTGAGCCGTCGTCCGGTGTTTCGAGCAGGTTCAGGCAGCGCAGAAACGTGCTTTTGCCCGAGCCGCTCGCGCCGAGAATCGAAATCACGTCGCCTTGATGAGCGTCGAGCGAAATGCCTTTGAGCACATGATGATCGCCGAACGATTTATGAATGTTCTTGACCGACAGTGCAACGGGTGCCGTAGCGTTCATGGAATTCTCCAGGTTCATCCGGAATGGCGGCGCTTAAGGCGCGGCGCGGCGTGCTTCGGTGGTGGCAGACACGGGGCGGCTCGGCGCGGCAGACTTCGGCGCCGCGCGCAGATGCCGCGACAGACGCGTCTCAAGCATGCTGAGCGCGCGCACGATGACGAAGTTCAGGAACAGATAGATCAGCGCGGCGCAGATGAACACTTCCGTCGTGCGATACGTTTGCTGAATGATCTGCTGCGCGACGCCCGTCACTTCCCACACGGTGACGAGGCTCGCGAGCGCGGTCGATTTGACGAGCAGCACCGCTTCCGTCGAATACGCCGGCAAACACTGGCGTAATGCAATCGGGCCGATCACGCGGCGCAGCAGTGCGAAACCCGACAGGCCAATCGAATAGCCGGCTTCGATCTGCCCGACGGGAACGGCCATCAGGCCGCCGCGAATGATCTCAGCGGTATAGCCCGCCGTGCACAGCGCAAGCGACAACACCGCGCACATATACGGCTCGCGCAGCACCGGCCACAGAAAGCTCTCGCGAATTACGCCGAACTGACCCATGCCGTAGTACACGAGGAACATCTGGATCAGGAGCGGCGAGCCGCGGAACACGAGAATATAAGCGCGTGCAAAACGATTCGGCAGCCAGTGCGGCGACACGCGCATCGTGACGATCACGAGCGAGAGCAGTCCGCCGAGAACCAGCGAGCAGAAGAAAAGCCCGAGCGTGGTCGGCACGGCCGCGAGCAATTGCCGGATCGTGTCGAGCAGGAAGTCGAAGTCGAAATTCATGATGCGGCCGCCGTCAGTTGCGCGCGAAGTTGCGCTTGAAGGACCGGCCCACGCGCGCCTCGGCGCGGTTGAAGACCCGGTTCGAGATGCTGGTCATCAGCAGATACAGCGCGCCGCCCACCACGAAGAACGTGAAGTATTGATGCGTGGAGCCGGCCGCCACCTGACTCGTGCGCAGCAGTTCGGCGAGACCCGTCACCGAGATCAGCGCGGAGTCCTTCAGGCTCAGTTGCCACACATTGCCGATGCCCGGCAACGCGAAACGCAGCACTTGCGGAATGAGGATGCGGCGCGCCATGGTCAGCGTCGGCATGCCGATGGAACGCGCCGCTTCGAGTTCGCCGCGCGACACCGCGAGCACCGCCGAGCGATACACCTCGGCCTGATACGCGCCGGAAATCATGCCGACAGCAAGCGCGCCGATGACAAACGGCGGCACGCCGACAAAGCCCTCGGCGCCGAACCACTGGCCGACCGTGGTCACGAGCGTCGAGCCGCCGAAATAGAACAGATAGATGACGAGCAGTTCGGGCACGCCGCGAAACACCGTCGTATAGGTTTCGCCGATCACGCGCAACACGCGAAGACGCGACAGCTTGGCCGCCGCGATCAACGCACCGAACACGGCGCCGACCGCGAGCGCGGCCAGCGTGAGCGCGACGGTCATCAACGCCGCGAGCAGCAATACGCCGCCCCAGCCTTCCGGCCCGAAGCCGAGCATCTGTATCAGAGCCATTGCCTACCTCTCATTCATGACGGCCGATGCAACAGCCGCACGAAACAGCCGCACGCACGAGCTCGCGCCCGCACGTGCCGCATTCGTTCGACGCCTCGTGAATCAGGGCGTCACGTCGGTCTTGAACCACTTGGCGGAGAGCTTCTTGACCGTGCCGTCGGCGAGCGCCGCGCTGATCGCGGTGTCGAATTTCGCCTTCAGGTCGGCGTCCTGCTTGCGGAACGCGAGGCCTTCGCCCGGGCCCCAGATCGGGCCGCCGATCTTCGGACCGGCCATCGAAATCGACGCGGTTTCTTTCTTGTCGACGTTCGCCGCGTAATACGTGACGTCGTCGAACGATGCGTCGATGCGGCCGTTCGCCAGATCGAGATCGCGCTCCGGCGAGGTCTTGTACACGCGGATCGTGGCGATGTCCTTGAAGCCTTCGTTGATGAACTTCGTGTAGACGGTGCCGGACTGGATGCCAATCGTCTTGCCCTTCAACTGCTTGCGCAGCGCGTCGACAGTCGGCTGATCGGCTTTAGCATCGCCCGAGAGTTTGACGACGGCGGCGCCAGGCGGGGCCTTTGGCAGCACTTTGGTATCAGCGACGGCGAAGGTTGCGGGCGTGGCCGCATACGGCTTCGAGAACGCGATGATCTTCTCGCGCTCCGGCGTGATCGAGATGGCGTCCATCAGCACGTCGAACTTGCCTGCTTGCAGGCCCGGAATCATGCCGTCCCAGTCTTGCGCGACCAGGTTGCATTGCAGCTTGATGCGCTCGCAAAGATTGGCGACGAGTTCCGGTTCGAAGCCGCCGAGCTTGCCGCCGGGCAACGTCAGGTTCCACGGTGCGTAGCCGCCTTCGAGCGCGATCGTCACCGTCTTCCAGTCTTTGGCTTGCGCCGGTGCCGCGAAAATTGCCGCGGCGCCGAACACGGCGCCGATCAATGCTTTTGCTGCCGTCGTGCGTTTCACTTTCACGTCGAAACTCCTTGATGGGGGGAACCGTCGAGCCGAATGTTTACTGCCGCTGAATTTGTATAGACAAGTCTGCCCGAGTCAAAAAGCAGTCGCAAGGGGATTCATGCGAAATCGCGCGAATCATCGGGTAAGCCCCTAGGCGCCCTGACAGGACGGGGCTTCCACAGACATGATCGAAGAACGGCGAGCGCGCGGCGAGATTAATTCATGCTCGCGTGTGGTGCGTTTTGTCTAGACAGGTTCACGCATGCGCCGCAAATGTGCGGCGGCTTTGCGCGTCTACCAGATGAGAGGAACGAAGCGAAAACGCACGCGCGTCATGTACTCCGTATAGCCGTCGAGTTGTTCGGCGAGCACACGCTCTTCGCGCACCGCGCGCCAGCCGAGCCCGATCGTCATGAGAGGAACGAACGCGAGACCCCACCATGAGCCGAGCAGCAACGGCGTGCCGACGAACAACAGCAGCGCCGCCGAATACATCGGATGACGCACGCGCGCGTAGGGACCGCTGTCGATCACCTTGTGACCGCGGCTCGACTGGATCTTCACGACGGGCGCCGCATAGCTGTTCGCTTCGAACACGAAGCGGCACATGAAAATGCAAAGCGCCACGCAAAGCGAGCCGAGGCTCACCAGCGCGACGGGCAGCGGCGCGGACCAGTGAAAGCGCATCGCGTCGAGTCCTATCACGATCAGCCAGCCGCACCACACGCACGCCACGCCGATCATGAAGAGCCGGTCCCAGCGGCTTTGCTGTTGCTGCACGAACGGCGCGAGGCGCTCGGCGAGCAGGCCGGGATCATGGCCTGCGAGCCACACGCCGATCCACAAGCTCAATACGCCGAGTTCGATCAGATACCACCACGCCGCCGGCCACGCGAGCGTGCCGGCCGCGCCAAACAGCAGCACGCCCATGCCCGCGAGCCACAGCACGGTCTGGACGACGAGGCGCGCAATCATGGCATGGCCTTGTGCCGCGCTCACGCCGAATCGGCCCGAGTGCGCACGCGCTCGAAAATATCTGCGATGTCGATGTCCCCCGTGTTCAGACCGAAGCGCTCGCGCAAACAGGCCGCGAGTTCGTCCGCGCTCGCAAGGCGCTGCTCGCCGATGAGGCTGCCGTCTGCCGCGCGTTCGTTCACCTGGTCGTTGAGCAGCGTGAGCCGCGTCCCGGACAACACGCGGCATACGATCAGATTGCTCGCGAAGATCGCTTCCGGCGACGTCGACGTGTACCAGTTCGAGGTTTCGTAATCGATCCACTCGACCGGATGCAAGTCGAAGCGATACGCGCGCGACCAGCTTTCATCGCGTGCCTGCACTTCGAGGTAGAGCGCGTCGCGCGACGCGTCCGCGAGCCGGAAGATGCCGAGGTCCGTGCGCTGCGCGAGACCTGGAGACAGCCGCAGCGGCGACGTCAGCGTGACGCTGCCGAGACCCACGTCCGCGATCCATGCTTCGTTATCCAGATCGATACGCAGCACCATGTGCGTGCGCGGCGTCACCGCGTCGGGCTCGCGGCCCCACAGCACGCGCCCTATCAGCGGCGTCACGCGAAAGCCCAACTCCTGCAGCACATTCGCGAGCAGCGTGTTCTGTTCGAAGCAATAGCCGCCGCGATGATCGTCGACGAGTTTTGTTTCGACGGATTCGAGGTCGAGCTTCACCGCGCGGCGCGTGAGCGGATTCAGGTTTTCAAACGGAATGGCCCGTGGATGCAGACGGTGAATGGCCTGCAGCACCTCGAGCGTCGGCGCGCGTGGGCCCGCATAGCCGATGCGCGCGAAGTAGTTGTCGAGATTCAATGTGTGTGACATTGGTGATCCGTTCGTGGCTTATGGGGTGTTACTGCGCGCCTCACTGCGCGCTCATTGCCCGCCGAGCGCCGACCTCGCGATCGACGGCACGCTGATTCCCTGGCTCGACGCAAACTGTACCGCGGAACTGAGCGTGGACATCAGCGATTGCAATTGCCCCGGCGCCGACTGCGCGATATACGACGCGCTTTGCATCGTCTGCGGATTCATCCCGGCCTGCAACAGCGACGAAGGGTTCATCTGCCCGATGCTGCCGAGCCCCGACTGCATGCTCGAATACTGGCTAACGCCTTTGGCGAGCGACGACAACCCGTCGGTGAACGCCTGCTTGTTCACCGGCGTTTGCGATGCGCCGCTCGCACCGCCTGCGCGGCTCGCGAAAGCCTGCGTGAGCGTTTGCGACAGCGACTGCTGCGTGCTGCCGACCTGCGTCAACTGACTGACCGACGGCGTGCCCCCACTGCTTAGCAAGCCGGCTGCCTGCTGCGCCTGGCCGGCCGCGCCGCTCAGACCCATCGCGGACGCAAGCGTGGACTGTCCGCTCAGCACTTGCTGATTCGCGCCCACGTAGGTCTGCAACAACTGCGAGAGCCCGCCGGGAGATGCGGCGGCGCCGGCATCCGCGGAGCTGTCTCCGCCGCCAATGCCGAACTGCTTCAGATTCAGTTGTGCGTTCGCGGCGCCGCTTGCGAAAAGGCCAGCACTCGCCAGCAACGAAATCAGGAGGGTGCGCTTCTTCATCATGTAAGTCCTTGTAAGTGGGCTGCGGAAATCTCGTGCGGTTCGACAAACGCCGTCTCCGCGCGTTCGCGCGAATTCATCAATTTGTCAGCTTGCCGTGCGTCGGCCCGTCTCGTTGACGCCCCCAGGCTGCGTCGGTACGATCACGCCCATTCCGCAAGTCGCGCGAACCGATGCGTCGACGCACGCGTTAAACAGCCATTTAACCGCGCAAAAATGCCCGGCAGTCGATAACAACATTAAAGGCTTTCGATGAAGCTCGCATCCTCCCTTCGACGCGTTGCGCTGCTGCGTGCAGGCCGTGAGTTCGCACGGTCGAGCGGCGCGACCGGCCGGCGCCCGCGCCTTTTTTCGCTGCGCCACGCGGCGTTGTATGTGGCGCTCGCGTGGGCTTCCGTTTGCGGCGCGGCAATGGCGCAAACCAGTTCCGACGCCACGCGCGACGCAAGCGAAGCGAGCGGCGCGGATGCGAACAAAACGCCGGCCAACGAAACCGGTCTCTGGAACCGCGACCAGCTATTCGGCGACATGGGCGGCTTGCGTCCGTGGCTCGGCCAATACGGCGTGACGTTCGCGCTCACGGAAACGAGCGAACTGCTCGGCAACCTGCGCGGCGGACTGGCGCGCGGCGTCGCGTACGACGGCCTGACGACCGCGACCTTGCAACTCGACACCGAAAAAGCCTTCGGCCTGCGAGGCGGCCAGTTCAACGTCAGCGCATTGCAGATTCACGGCCGCAATCTCAGCACCGACAAGCTGGGCACTTTGAACACCGCGAGCGGCATCGAAGCGGATGCCAGCACGCGCCTGTGGGAGCTGTGGTATCAGCAGTCGTTCCTGAACAAACGCGTCGACGTGAAAATCGGTCAGCAGAGTATCGATCAGGAATTCATCTCCAGCACGTACTCGGCGCTATTCATCAACACGATGTTCGGGTGGCCCGCACTGCCCTCGTACGACATGCCGTCCGGCGGCCCCGCGTATCCGCTGTCTGCGCTCGGCGTGCGCGTGCGCGGACAGATCACGCCTTCGTTGACGGCGCTCGCCGGCGTGTTCGACGGCGATCCGCTCGGCAACAACCCGAACAACCGCAGCGGCACGAACTTCAATCTGCATAACGGGACGCTGTTCATCGGCGAGCTGCAGTATGCGATCAATCAACCGGCCGATAGCGACGCCGCCGCGGCGCCAGGCGCAGCGCCAGGCGCAACCCGAGGCGGCCTGCCGGGCACCTACAAGATCGGGCTCTGGTACAACAACGGCCCCTTCGCGGACCCGCGCTACGACAGCAACGGAGTGTCGCTCGCGAGTCCTGCGTCCACCGGGGTTGCGGCGAACCATCGCGGCGATTACAGCTTCTATGCGGTGGCCGATCAGACCATCTGGCGGCCGAATCCCGGCGAGGCACGCAGCCTCGGCATATTCGCGCGTGTCATGGGTGCGCCGGGCGACCGCAATCTCGTGAGCCTCGCGGCGAATCTCGGCGTCGTGCTGAAAGCGCCGTTCGCGGGCCGCGACAACGATAGCGCGGGCCTTGCGCTGACGTATATCAAGATCGGCAGCCACACGCGCGGAATCGATCAGGATAACCTGGCATTTAGCGGCGGCCCGTACGGCGTGCGCACCAGCGAAACCGCGCTCGAAGCGACCTACCAGTATCAGATCGCTCCCTGGTGGATGCTGCAGGCGGATGCGCAATACACGTTCAACGCGGGCGCCGGGCAAAATCCGAACGATCCGACGAAGCCGCTGCGCAACACGTTCGTCGTGGGTGTGCGGACGAATATCGCGTTCTGATGTTTTTGATGTTGCCCGCGCCGCCGTTGTCCGCGCCGCCGCGCGTGAACGGCGCTGCGCCGTGTCACGAAGCCGCCGCCGCTTACGCGCGCGGCTGTGCGCGCAGCGACAGATCCTGCACCATCTGCGCCGCCAGATAATCGCAAGTCGGCCGGTCGGACTTCGCGCTGCGCGCCACCACGATTTCGAGCGGCTCGATGTGCGGCAAGCCTTGCGCTTCGCCGAGAATGGCGAGCCGCGACGGCACGCTGCAGCGCGTCAGCGCAACCACCGACAAACCCGCGTCCACGGTGGCGACCAGGCCCATCAGGCTCGCGCTGCTGAAGGCCGCGCGGTAGCGAATCCGCGCGCCGTCAAGCGCGGCCAGCGTATGCTGACGCGCCACGCAGCCTGGCTCGTATAAGCCGACCGGCAATGGCGACGCCGCCAGCACCGGGGTATCGACGGAAGCGCCCACCCACACCATCGGCTCGCTGCGCACGAATTCGCCGCGCAGCTTGCGGTCGCGCGTGACGAAGGCAAGGTCGATCTTGTTGTCCGCCAGCATCGGCGCGAGCGACGTGCTCTGCGCGCAGACAATTTCAATTTCGACGTGCGGGTACAGGTTCGAAAAGCGCCGTAATACCGGCGACAGCAGCGACGACACGTAATCGTCCGGCGCACCGAGCACCACGCGGCCGGTCACCTCGGGCCGCACGATCGCGGACCACGCTTCTTCATGCAACGCGAGCACGCGCCTCGCATATTCGAGCAGCGTATTGCCGGGCCGCGTCAGCGAAAGATTGCGCGTGTTGCGCGCGAAAAGCGTCGTGCCGAGCATGGTTTCGAGCCGCTTGATCTGCATGCTGACGGCGGCCTGCGAGCGATGCACGGTTGCCGATGCCTTCGTGAAGCTGCCGGTATCCACGACCGCAACGAAGGTGCGCAGCAAATCGACGTCGAATTCCGGGTGCATGATTTATCAATGGCGCTTATGGAATTTCTCAATTTAATTCGTTTGTGCGTGGCCCGCAAGCGGCGCAATACTTCAATGCATCACCCAACGGAGATCTAACGGAGACGCGGCGCATGTCCCTCACCCAACGTCAACAAGGCGCGATCACACTGGCCGGCGGCGGGCTGCTGATGGGCACGCTCGGCGTGTTCGTCGAGGAAGCGCGGCTCGGCGCGCTGACACTGGTGTTTTTCCGCTGCCTGTTCGGCTTTCTGTCGCTGGCTGCATATTGCGCGTGGAAAGGCTACTTCACGCGCGCGCATTTCACGCGACGCACGCTCACGCTCGCGCTCATCTCCGGCGTATTGATGGTCACACAGTGGGTCGGCTTTTTCGATGCGATCCATCGCACCAGCATTGCCGTCGCCACCGTGGTGTTTCATGTGCAGCCGTTCTGGGTCGTGCTGATCGGCGCGGCGCTCTTCAACGAACGGCTCGGCGCGGACCGGCTCGGCTGGATCGCGGCGGCCTTCGGCGGGCTCGTGCTCGCGTCGGGCGTGGCGGCCACGGAAAATCTGCAGGGCCATGCAAGCTACCTGATCGGCATCGGCGAGGCATTGGCCGGCTCGGTGCTCTATGCCAGCGTCACGTTGATCGCCAAAGGGCTCGGCAATTTGCGCCCGCACCTGCTGACGCTGATGCAATGTGCGGTGGGCGTGGTGTGCCTGCCGTTCATCGCGCCGCTCGTTGCACCTTTCGACGCCACGCATATCGAGCCGATGCAATGGTTCTGGATTGTCGGCATGGGCGTGCTGCACACGGGGCTTTCGTACGTGCTGATCTACGGCGCGCTGCCGAAACTGACCACGCCGATCATCGCGGTGCTGCTGTTCGTCTATCCGCTCACCGCTATTGCCGTCGATGCAATCGTGTACGGCCGCGCGCTTTCATTGGCGCAGTGGGCGGGCATGGCGCTGATCGTGATCGCGAGCCTCGGCGTGAATCTCGGCTGGCCGCTCTTTTCGTTGCTGGGTTCGGGCGGGCGCGCGCGGCGACAGGCCGAGTGAGCGGCGCGCGCGGGGTTGGGCATGCCGCTGGTCGCTGGTCGCGCAGTGGTCGCTCAGTACTCGCTCGGTGGTCGCTCGGTACTCGCTCACTGGTCATAGTGAAACCGGCATGCGATCACATAGATCTTTCCATCTTTCGGCAGATACACGAGCCGATCGGCAAACGTGATGCGGCGCGACCAGAAACCGCTCAGGCTGCCGACGAGCGGCTCCGGTTTTCCCGTGCCGATAAACGGATCGCGCCGGCACTCCTCCAGCAACGCATTGATCTTGCGGACGACCTTGCGATCGGTCTCCTGCCAATACACGTAGTCGTCCCAGGCGTCGTCGGTAAACATAAAGATGCTGTCAGCCTTTGCGGCGTGTTCGTTGCGGCTTTTGTGTCGGTTCATCGGTCAGCAGTTCGCGCGGGGCCGCACCGCCGGCATTCAACTGGGCAATGGATCGCGCGAGCCGCTGGGCATTCTTCGACGAACTCAGCAGATACAAGGTCTCCTGCATCGCGTTGAAGTCTTCCAGCGACACCATCACCACGTTTTCGCCACTTTGTCTCGTAATGAGCATCGGTGCGTGGTCGCGGCAGACTTCATCCATTGCCTGCTTAAAGCCGGCTCGGGCCTCGCTGTAAGTAAGGACGTTCATGGGTTATCCGGCCTGCGAGGTTGCCCTCCGGCCACTCCTGTCAAAAGTTAGAAAACGCTTCCGCCGCCGTGCGGTTTGCCTGCCCTTGCGGTTGCGGGTCGGGCTGGCGATTTGCGGCTGCCGGTCGAAGCGTGGCGCAAAAGAAAAGACTTGGGGCCACTGCGACCATTGTACAGACCACTGTACAGCGCGGCAAACATCGGACTGCGGACGAACGCACCTTCTAACGAACAGCAGCATGCCTCTCCACGACCGCCTGCGCCAGTCGGCCGAATGGCCAGGGGCCACGCCGAGCGGCCCTTTCGCCTTGCTGGACGGTGCTTTGCGCTTGTCTGTGGCGCGAACGAAATCACAAGCAAACGAGCGACTAGCGCGAGCGCTGTCAGAGCGAGCGGCAAGCCCATCGCATGCACGCGAAAAGACGCCGCGACAATCAGAAAATTCACGCACTCACCGCTGAGCGGTCCGAACGATGCCGCCCACGAAACGCCCGCGCCGCCCACGCAAAAAATCTCCGGGTTTGCCCGCGTTTAAATACCTCATTTTTGTATATAATATTTGAACCATGAGCGACACAACCACCGACCTTCTTCCCTTGGACACGCCCGCGCGCGCCCCGCTGCTGCGGGCGGCCGCACCGCGCGAAAGCACATCACGCGTGATCGCCGACGCGTTGCGCGAAGCGATTATCGACGGCACGCTGGCGCCCGGCGCGCCGCTGCGTCAGGACGCGATCGCGCGGCACTTCTCGGTCAGCGCAATTCCGGTGCGCGAGGCTTTGCGCCTGCTCGAAACCGAAGGCTGGGCGAAGGTCGCGGTGCACAAAGGCGCGACGGTCGCGCCGTTGTCGGCGGATGAAGCGCGCGAAATCTACGAGATCCGTTCGGCGCTCGAGAGCCTTGCAATCGGACTCGCCATTCCGAAGCACACGGCCGCCACGTTGCGCGAATGCGCCGCGCTCGGCCGGGCGGCGGAGCGCGAGGCAGACCCGTCGCTCTACGTCGCGCGCAACGCGGCGTTTCACATGAGCCTGTATGCGCCGGCCGCGCGTCCGCAGCTCGAAGACCTGATTCGCGTACTGCATCGGCGGGGCGAGCGTTACTTGCGCCTGAAGTTCGGCTTGCCGTCCTACAAGGGCGAATCCGACGATGAACACACCGAATTGCTCGACGCCGTGCGGCGCCGCGACGTGCCGGCCGCCCAGGCGCTCGTCGTCGCACATCTGCTCGGCACGGGCGAACTGCTGCACCGTTTCCTGACCGAACGCGCGCAGGCGGAAGCCGCGCTCGCAAGCCAACCCAAGCCGCGCGGCCGTCCGCCGCGCGCTACTACCGGGAGTTGATTGAGCCGATGAACGCACCCGCCGAAGCACCATCCGCCGCACGTTCGTGGACCACGCGCCGCGACGAAAAAAAGCGCCGCCTCGCGGCCATCGCGCCGTGGCTCGAAGACGGCGTGCTGCCGTCCACGCGCATCGTCGATGCGCTCGAGACGCTGATCCAGCCCGGCGACCGCGTCGCGCTCGAAGGCGACAACCAGAAGCAGGCCGACTTCCTGTCGCGCTCGCTGGCCAAGGTCGATCCGCAGAAGCTTCACGATCTGCATCTGCTCATCTCGAGCATCAGTCGTCCTGAGCATCTGACGCTGTTCGAGCGCGGCATCGCGCATAAAGTGGATTTTGCGTTTGCCGGCCCGCAAAGCCTGCGCGTCGCGCAACTGCTCGAAGACGGGCAACTGGAGATCGGCGCGATTTATACGTACGTCGAACTGTATGCGCGCATGTTCGTCGACCTCACGCCACATGTCGCGCTGCTGTGCGCGGAAAAAGCCGACCGTCACGGCAATCTCTACACCGGTCCGAATACCGAGGACACGCCCACCATCGCCGAGGCCGCAGCGTTTCGTCATGGCATCGTGATCGTGCAGGTCAATGAGATCGTCGATGAACTGCCGCGCGTCGATATTCCCGGCTCGTGGGTCGACGTGGTCGTGGAGGCGGACCGCCCCTTTGCCGTCGAACCGCTGTTCACGCGCGATCCGCGCCATATCGGCGACCTCCAGGTGCTGACCGCGATGATGGTGATACGCGGCATCTACGCGCCGTACGGCGTGACGTCGCTGAACCACGGCATCGGCTTCGACACCGCGGCCATCGAACTGCTGCTGCCCACTTACGGCGAGTCGCTCGGCCTGAAGGGCAAGATCTGCCGCAACTGGACGCTTAATCCGCATCCCACGATGATTCCCGCGATCGAATCGGGCTGGGTCGACAGCATCCATTGCTTCGGCAGCGAGGTCGGCATGGAGGCGTATATCGAGGCGCGCCCCGACGTGTTCTTCACCGGCAGCGACGGCACGCTGCGCTCGAACCGCGTGCTGTGCCAACTGGCCGGGCAATATGGCGTGGATCTCTTCATCGGCTCGACGCTGCAGATCGACGCGGACGCCAATTCGTCGACGGTCACGCGCGGCCGTCTTGCCGGCTTTGGCGGTGCGCCGAACATGGGTCACGATCCACGCGGCCGGCGTCATTCGAGCGAAGCGTGGCTCAAGCTGCTGAAAGATCAGGGGCCCGTGTCGCGCGGTCAGAAGCTCGTCGTGCAACTGGCCGAGACGTACAAGAAAGGCGGCGAACCGACTTTCGTCGATGAACTCGACGCGGTCGCGGTCGGCGCGAAAAACGGCATGCCGATCGCGCCCGTCATGATCTACGGTGACGACGTGAGCCACGTCGTCACTGAGGAAGGCATCGCGCATCTGCACAAGGCCGAGGGCATCGACGAACGGCGCGCGGCGATTGCCGCGGTCGCCGGCGTGACGCCGATCGGCCTGCGCGCGAAGCCGGAAAAGACGGCGGAGTTGCGCCGGCGCGGCATCGTCGCGTATCCGGAAGATCTCGGCATTCGGCGCGGCGAAGCGAAGCGTTCGCTGCTCGCGGCACGCAGCATCGACGATCTCGTCACCTGGTCGGGCGGTTTGTACGCGCCGCCGGCGCGCTTCAGGAGCTGGTGATGAGAGCCGCTGCTTTGTTGGAGCGTGAAGATGTGTCATGCGCGTCCGCGATAGAGATGCCCGAGCCGCTCGCGCGAGCGTGTGCCTGGACCGAGCGCGGGGACGCGCCGTATGGCCGGGCCACGCAAGCTCTGCATCCGGTCACGACAGCGGCCGCTGCTTCTGACGAACGTGTCGCGAAGCGCGCACAAGACTCATGCCCTGACTCGCAACTTGCCCATTACGCCGTGACCGCGCTGATCGACGAAGCCGAACTCACGCCGAAGCCCGCGCTCGTCGACCGGCGCGGCAGCGGCGCGCATCGCGATCTCGACCTCGCCATCATGCGACGCTCGGCGCACGCGCTCGAGCCGACCTTCGCCGCGCTCGCGCGCACGGCGCGGCGGCGCGGCAAGCCGTCGGCGCTATTGCGCACCGAACTCGCGCAAATCGGCCGCGCGGGCGAGCAGGACATGCTGCGCGCGACCGGCGGCAGCAACGCGCATCGCGGCGCGATCTGGATCGTCGGGCTGCTGGTCGCGGGCGCGTCGTTCGCGGATGCCGCGCTCCGGCTCGACCCCTCGGCGATCTGCCGGCGAGCCGCGCAGATCGCCTGCTTCCCCGATCGCTTCGCAGCCGCCACCGACAGTCACGGCGAACGCGCGCGTCAACGCTATCAGGTCGGCGGCGCGCGCCGCGAGGCGCAGGAAGGCTTCCCGCATGTGATCGCCGTCGGCTTGCCGGCGCTGATCGCGGCACGCGAGCGCGGCATTGCCGAAGATGCCGCGCGCGTCGACGCCCTGCTCTCCATCATGGCCTCGCTCGACGACACCTGCCTGCTGCATCGCGCGGGTCTCGCAGGCTTGCATGCAGGCCAGCACGGCGCGCGGCGCGTGCTGCAAGCCGGCGGCAGTTCGACACGCGCAGGCCGTGACGCACTCGCCGCGCTCGAACGCGACTTGCTGTCGCTCAACGCATCGCCCGGCGGCGCAGCCGATCTGCTCGCCGCCACCCTTTTCCTCGACATGCTGGCGCATCACGACGTCAGCGGGAGCTGAGCCTCATGGAACATCTGACCTTCGACTATCCGGCGCAACGCGCCGTCACGGCCCGCGCGCACGTCGGCGTGGTGGGTTCGGGCGATCTGGAAGTGTTGCTCTCGCCCACCGATAATCCGAACGCGCTCGCTGCACATGTCGTCGTGCGCACGAGCGTCGACGGCTACAGCCATATCTGGAAAAGCGTGCTGGACCGCTTTTTCACCCGCTACGACGGCGCCGCGCAAATCGAAATCAACGACTTCGGCGCGACGCCGGGTGTGGTCGCATTGCGGCTCGCGGAAGCGGTCGAGGCCGCGGAACAGGGAGACGACGCATGAGCACGCCCGCGACTGTGCATGCCGCGCCGCTGCTGCGCGAGAGCTTCATCGAGTTGCCCGCGCGTGAGCGCGCCCGCGCGCTGCTCGACCCGGGCAGCTTCCGCGAACTGCTCGGCCCGTTCGACAGGATCGAATCGCCGTGGCTGCCGCTGCAAGGCGTCGTGTGCCAGGCCGATGACGGCTGCGTGATCGCGCGCGGCACGATCGACGGCGAGCCCGCCGTGATTGCCGCGATCGAGTCCGCGTTCCAGGGCGGCAGCATCGGCGAAGTGTCGGGCAGCAAGATCGCCGCCGCGCTCGAGATGGCGTTGCGCGATTGCGAGCGCGGCAAGATCGTACGGCCGGTCGTGCTGTTCGAAACCGGCGGCGTGCGGCTTCAGGAAGCCAATCTGGGCCTCGCCGTGATCGCCGAGATGCAGGCGGCCATCGTCGCGCTGCGCCGGCATGTGCCGGTGGTCGGCGTGATCGCGGGCATGGTGGGCTGCTTCGGCGGCATGTCGCTGGCCGCGGCGTTGTGCTCGTATCTGGTCGTGACGAAGCAGGGACGGCTCGGCATGAACGGGCCCGAAGTGATCGAGCAGGAAGCGGGCATCGACGAACTGGATGCGTCCGACCGGCGCCGCGTGTGGCAGTTGATCGGCGGCGAGCAGCGCGTGGCGAGTTCGCTCGCGGACCGGCTCGTGGACGACGACGCCGCGGACGTGCGCGCCGCCGTGCATGCCGCGTTCGTGCAAGGCGTGCCGGCCGCGCATCGCAGCGAACAGGTCGACACGTTCTTGCAGCGGCTCGCGCGGATCGATCCGGCGAGCGTCACGCCGGAGAGCATGCGCGAGGTCTATGCAGCCGAAGCGACCCAAGCGCCACAATCCCAGTCACGCAAGGAGCAAGCATGAGCGACACCTCACTGAGCCGCGGCGCGCGCTGGTTCCATGCGCTCGCCGGCGAATCCCGCAACGCGGCGCCCGTGTGGAGCGCCGACGCGCCGCTCGGCGGCGAAACCGCCCGCTTCATCACCGTCGTGCCCGACGCCGCTAACCGCTTTCCGCGCGCGACCGACAACGTCGTCGGACTCGAACAGGGCTGGCTGCTCGCGCGAGCCGTTCGCGAAGTGATCGCCGACGATGCGGCAAGCGCCACGCGTCGTCCGATCGTCGCGATCGTCGATGTGAAGAGCCAGGCGTACGGCTATCGCGAGGAAATGCTCGGCATTCATCTCGCGTGCGCCGCAGCGGTCGACGCGTATGCGTCCGCTCGCGATGCGGGGCATCCGGTGATTGCGCTGATCGTCGGACCGGCGATGTCGGGCGCGTTCCTCGCGCACGGTTATCAGGCCAATCGCATCGTCGCGCTCGACGCGCCCGGCACGATGGTTCACGCGATGGGCAAGGAAGCCGCCGCGCGCGTCACGCGCCGCACGGTCGAGGCGCTCGACGCGCTCGGCGAGACGATCGTGCCGATGTCTTACTCGATGGCCTCGTTCGCGAAGCTCGGTCTGCTCGATCAATTGATCGAAGGTATCGACGCCGACGCGCCGGACGCCGCGCAGATCGCGCGCGTGCAGCAGGTGTTGTGCGAACAGATCGGCAGTGCGCGCGCCGGCAGCCGCACGCTTGCGCGTCGGCTCGAATCCGCGGCGGCGCAGAAGAACCGCGCGGCGTCCATCGAAGTGCGGCGGCGTCTCGCCGAGCAATGGGATGCCGTGTAATGCCGATCTGCGCCGCGCCGCCGTTTGCAAGCGAGGCCGCTGCGTCGTGCGACGAACGCTGGCGCGCGCATGACTTGCTGCGCTTGCGGCGCCTCGCTGCATTCGACGGCGAACCCGACTGGGTGCGCGATGCGTTCGAGCGCGCGCCGTATGCGGTCGTGCGGCGCGCGCTCGCCGCGCCCGGCTTCGTTGCGATTGGCTTGCGCGGCGCGCAGCGATCTCAGCGGTACGGCACGTGGGCGGCATCGACGGATATTGTCGAAGCCGTTTCGCCCGAGGCGTTGGTGCGAAACGAGCCCGATGCAACGCGCGCCGCGTTGCCCGCGTTCGTCGCGTTCGCCCGGTTGCAACGGGATGCACAAAGCGCACTCAACGCGCTTGTCTGGGGCCCGACCGGCAGCGTTGGTTTCGAACTCGCCACGCAAACGGCAGCAGTCACGCAATCGAGCGATCTCGATCTATTGATTCGGACACCGGAACGATTGTCGCGTGAATGCGCGGTGGACTTGCTAAGCAATCTGGAAACGCTCGCGCGCGAAACCGGCATTCGCATCGACGCGCAACTCGAGACACCAGCAGGCGGCGTCGCGCTCGCCGAGTGGGCCGCCGGCAAGCCACGCGTGATGGCGCGTCATGCAAGCGGCCCGCAATTGCTTGCCGATCCGTGGGTCTGCGTTCATCGGACGGAACTCTGATGCTCGCGCTGATCTTCCCAGGCCAGGGCGCGCAGAGCGACGGCTTTCTGCATCGGCTGCCGTCGCATCCCGCCGTGCGCGCAACATTCGATGAAGCGTCCAGCGTGCTAGGCGCCGACGTGCTCACACTCGACACGCCCGATGCGTTGCGCTCGACCGTTGCCGTGCAATGCGGACTGACCGTCGCAGGCGTGGCGATCGCGCGTGCCCTCGCGGATGAAGGACTGACGCCGGACCTGAGCGCCGGTTTGTCGGTGGGCGCGTACCCGGCGGCGGTGAGCTGCGGCGCGCTCCCTTTCCCCGACGCTTTGAAGATGGTCCGCCGCCGCGCGGAACTGATGGAAGCGGCGTATCCATCGGGCTACGGTCTCGCGGCTGTTTCCGGCTTGACGGAGCATGAACTCGCCGCGCTCGCCGCACGGCACATCGACGAAGGCGAGCCGCCCGTCTACATCGGCAACGTGAACGCGCCGCGTCAGATCGTGATGGCAGGGGCGAACACCACGCTCGACAGTTTCATCCACCGCGCTCTGCATGCGGGCGCGCGCAAGGCCACGCGTCTTGCGGTCAGCGTTCCTTCGCATTGCGAACTGCTCGCGCAAGCAAGCGACGAACTGAGCGCGTATGCGCGCACGATTCCGTTTCACGCGCCGCAAAGCGTGTACATCGGCAATCGCGGCGGCCGTCCGCTGTATACCGCCGATGCGATTCGCGACGATCTCGCGACCAACATGCGCTACACGGTGCGCTGGTTCGACGCGCTCACCGTGATGCAGGAAATGGGCGCGCGCGTCACGATCGAGGCGCCGCCTGGCCAGGTGTTGACCGACATCACGCGCGAGCATTATCCGGAGATGGCCGCGCTTGCAGCGAGCACGCTTCCGTTCGAACGGCTCGCCGCGACGGCGCGGCGGCGCCTCGAACGCGAGTAGCGAGCCGCGCTTCATGCAGCGCTTGATCTAGCGCTTTTCGATCAACTGCCGCCCCATCGCTTTCGCATACTGATCGCACGCATTGCGTGCGACGCGCGCGGCCGCCAGCACGCCGACGTCCGCGTCGTCGCGGTAGTACATCGCTACATTGATCGGCGGCGGCAGCGGGCGCACCTGCAAGTGCCCCAGTTCTCCGCTCCCGAGAAACGGCTCGACGAAAAGCGCGGGCACCGCCGCGATGCCATAGCCGTCGCGCAACAGCTTCACGATGACCGCAACGGAAGGCATGCACGTTACCTGCGTGTCCGCAAACGGCACGCCGGCGCGCCGCGCAAGCGTCTGCACGATAGCCTCGACGGC
The DNA here is from genome assembly GCF_003058125.1 of Paraburkholderia sp. GV068. Classification (NCBI taxonomy): domain Bacteria; kingdom Pseudomonadati; phylum Pseudomonadota; class Betaproteobacteria; order Burkholderiales; family Burkholderiaceae; genus Paraburkholderia; species Paraburkholderia sp. GV068. Next base: position 14,887 of record NZ_QBUB01000015.1, on the reverse strand, counting down.
GATTTGCGGCGCGGTGCCGCGGCCGAACGTCAGCACCGGTTTACTCAACAGCGTGTCGGCATGCTTCGCGCGAGTCGCGGGGATGAGGTCGCTGCGCGCGATCCAGCGCACCGGATAACTCGCGAGTAGCGCGGATACGATCGACGTCTCCAACTCTCCCACTTCTTCCACCTGAATCACGAGATCGAGTTCGCCCGCGCGCAGACGAGGGCCGAGCACCGCGCTTGAATCCACGGTCAAGTCCACGACGATGCGGTGGTACTCGAGGTTCAGCATGCGAATGTAGTCGGGCAGCCAGCTATGCACGACCGTTTCGATCACACCGAGGCGCAGACGCGTCGCCAATTGCGTTTCGTCCTGCGCGGCGAGTTGCAGCGAGCGCGTGGCCTGCACGACCGAGCGCGCATGCGTGAGCAGACGCTCGCCGTTTGCCGTGAGCTTGAACTCAGGCGCGTCGCGCTCGATCAATTCGACGCCAAGCTCGGATTCCAGCGTTTTAATACGCAACGAAATCGCGGCGGGCGTGGCGTGCATCGCGGTCGCCGTCGCGCGAAAACTGCCGAGCCGCGCGAGCGTGAGAAACGTTTCGACGAAGCGGGTATTCATTGCATGAGATCTCGCGATAACGAATGAGGCGCGAATGAGGCCCACGATCATCGCCGGAAAACGGGTCGCGCCGCCGTTAAGTTTAATTTAACGAAACGCAAGAAAAACTCGCTGGATCGATATTTTTGACGTTACTAATCTGGAACGCATCAGAAGGCCAGTCCCGTCAACGTCAGTCGAGCAGTTCATGCCCTACACGCCATCCGAGTTTCGTCAGCAAGTGCGCAGCGGTCGCCTGTCCGGTCCCACCGCGGGTTATTGCGGCGACTATGCGCAAGCCAATCTCGCCATTCTTCCGCAGCAATACGCTGGCGATTTCCTGCGTTTTTGCACGCTCAACCCGAAGGCGTGTCCGTTGCTCGGCATCGGCGAACCGGGCGCGTGGAGCGTGCCCGCAGTCGGCGCGGCTCTCGACATTCGCAACGACGTGCCGGCGTTCTATGTGTATCGCCACGGCGAACGCGCGGAGGAAGTGCGCAGCCTCGATGAACTGTGGCGCGACGACCTCGTCGTGTTCGCGATCGGCTGCTCGTTTTCCTTCGAGGAAATGCTGCGACGCGAAGGCATCGGTCTGCGTCATATCGAACAGCAGGTCAATGTGCCGATGTATCGAACGCGCGAGCCCAATGTGCGCGCCGGCGTGTTCGGCGGCAATCGCGTTGTTTCCATGCGTCCGATGAAAGCCGCCGACGCCATCCGCGCGATTCAGATCACGAGCCGCTTTCCTGCTGTGCACGGCGCGCCGGTGCATATCGGCGATGCGTCGTTGATCGGCATTCGCGATCTGTCGCGGCCCGATTTTGGCGATGCGGTCGAGATCCACGACGACGAACTGCCGGTGTTCTGGGCCTGCGGCGTCACACCGCAAGCCGCGATAGAAAGCGCGCGCCTGCCATTTGCGATCGCGCACAAGCCGGGGCACATGCTCGTCACCGACATCCTCAACACCACGCTCGCCGTGATCTAGCGCGGCGCCATTTCATCCGCAAGCCGCGCGCGAAGACGCGGTCCATCACGACGACCGGAGTTCAAGCATGGAAACCAAAGCGCAGTTGACCGCGGACGCCGAGCGCTACGGCGCGTCCGACGCGGGGAAAGGCCCGTTCGCATGGTATCGGCGGATCTCCGCGGCCGAGAAGCGTGCGTTCTGGAGTTGCAAGATCGGCTACGTGCTCGACGCAATGGACACGCAGTTCCTGAGCTTCGTAATTCCGACACTGATCGCGACGTGGGGCATCACGCGCGGCGACGCGGGACTGATCGGCACCGTCACGCTGCTGAGTTCAGCGGTGGGCGGATGGGCAGCGGGCGTACTGTCCGATCGCGTCGGACGAGTGAAGACCTTGCAGATCACGATCCTCTGGTTCGCCGTTTTCACGCTGGCGTGCGCGCTCGCGCAGAACTTCTCGCAGTTGCTGTGGGCGCGAGGATTGATGGGACTCGGCTTCGGCGGCGAATGGACGGCGGGCGCCGTGCTGATCGGCGAAGTGATTCGCGCACGCGACCGAGGCAAGGCGGTGGGGCTCGTGCAGGCGGGATGGGCGATTGGCTGGGGCGTGTCGACGTTGCTCTTCATGGCCGTCTTCTCGCTCGTTCCCGCCGACTACGCGTGGCGCGTGCTGTTCGCGATCGGCATCGCGCCGGCGCCGTTCGTGATCTGGATTCGCCGCTTCGTCGAAGAACCGGAGGTGCATCGGCGGCAGAAAGAGGCGCAGCATGCGGCGCAGGCGCGTCCTTCGCTGTTTGATATTTTCCGCGGCGACATCGTCTGGACGACATTGCGCGCGTCCATTCTCGCGACGGGTGTGCAAGGCGGCTACTACGCGGTGACGACGTGGCTGCCGACGTATCTGAAGACGGAGCGGCACCTGAGCGTGATCGGCACCGGCAGCTATCTTGGCGTCGTGATCGTCGGATCGTATTGCGGGTATCTGACGGGTGCGTATGTGAGCGACCGTATTGGCCGCAAGCGCGCGTTCATTGCGTTCGCTCTCGCTTCGTGCGCGATTGCATCGATCTACACGCAGCTTCCGCTAGATAACTTCTCGATGCTGATGCTCGGCTTCCCGCTCGGGTTCTGCGCGTCCGGTATTTTTTCAGGCATGGGTGCGTTCCTGACCGAACTGTTTCCTACGCGCATTCGCGGTTCGGGCCAGGGCTTTTGCTACGACTTCGGCCGCGCTGTCGGTGCGACCTTCCCGTTCCTGATCGGCTACGTGTCGCAAACGATGACGCTCGGCCACGCAATCGGCGCATTCGCGGCGGCGGCCTATGGAATCGTGATTCTCGCCGCGCTTACGCTGCCGGAAACGCGAGGCCGGGCGCTCGACGACTAAAAAAGCGCGCCCCTGCCAGCCTCTTTAGTGCGAGGCTCAAGCCTGTTCGGGCGCGCGGCCTATCACATGCGAGTCGGTCGCTGCCGACGTTTCTCCATGCGCGCGTTCGCGTCCAGACGTGACGACCGCGCCGGTGCCGCCGGGACGCCGCACCGACTTCGCATGCCGTTCGATCAGCCGCTGCAGCAGGCAGAAAGCGCACAGCAGCGCGCCGATCACGATGCGGGTCCACCAGGAACTGAGCGTGCCGTCGAACGTAATCAGCGTCTGGATGGTGCCCAGAATGCCGACGCCGAACAGCGATCCGACCACATAGCCGACGCCGCCCGTCAGCAGCGTTCCGCCGATCACGGTCGCGGCAATCGCGTCGAGTTCCATGCCCTGCCCTTGCAAGCCGTAGCCGGACAGCACATAGAACGTGAACACCGCGCCACCGAGCGCCGAGCAGAAGCCGCTCAGCGCATACACGCCGATGCGCGTGTGCGCGACCGGCAAGCCCATCAATAGCGCGGAGCGGGCATTGCCGCCCACCGCGTACACGTTGCGGCCAAAGCGCGTGAAGTGCGCGATGAAAATCGCGCCGACGAGCGCGACGAACGCGATCAGCACGTTCGCGGTCACCGAGCCGATGCCGATGTCCAGACGGAATGCGGAGATCGCGTGGAAAGTCGGATCGGTGATCGTGATCGACTGCGTGGTGATCAGGAAACACAAGCCGCGCGCGAAGAACATGCCGGCGAGCGTCACGATAAACGCCTGCAAACGAAAGAAGTGAATCAGCGCGCCCTGCACGGCGCCGAACACGGTGCCCATCAGAAGAACGATCGGCAGAATGATCCATACCGACAGATGCAGCCGCTCGGACAATACCGCTTCTACAATCGTAGTGAGCGCAACGACGGAACCGACGGACAGATCGATCCCGCCCGACACGATCACGAACGTCATGCCGATGGCGACAATCAGCAGGAACGCGTTGTCGACCAGCAGATCGAGCAGCACCTGCCACGAGAAAAAGCCGGTGTACATGACCGAGCCGAAACCGAACAGCGCACAGAACAGCAGGATCGTAACCGCGATGGGCAAGGTGCGCGGATCGACGATATGCGCCCACGCTGCGAACAATCGTCTCATCGTGCCACCCCGCGTTGCTTGATGATCTGCATCCCGAACGAAACCGCGAGCGCTCGCGCAGCCGGCGACTGAATCACGCTCACCGCCAGCACGACTGCTGCCTTGACGACGAGCGTCGCTTCTGGCGGCACGCCGATCGAATACGTCGTGTACGTTAGCGTCTGAATGATCAGCGCCCCGAGCACCGTGCCTGCGAGACTAAAGCGGCCGCCGAGCAGCGACGTGCCGCCGAGCGTCACCGCGAGAATCGCGTCGAGTTCGAGGAGCAGGCCGGCGTTGTTGCCGTCGGCGCTGCGCACGTTCGAGCTGATGAGAATGCCCGCCATTGCCGCCGTCAATCCCGAGAATCCATACACCGCAAAAACCAGCGCTTTCGAGCGCAAGCCAACAAGGCGAGTCGCCACCGGATTCACACCGATGGCGCGGATAAAGAGCCCCAGCGCCGTTCCCTCGACGAGCGCCGCGGTGGCCAGCACAGCGAGCGTCGCAATCCACACCGAGCATGGCACGCCCAGCCAGTATCCGCCGCCGACAAACAGATAGCCCGGCGCGCCGATCGGAATGATTTGCCCCGCCGTCAGTAGTTGCGCGATGCCGCGTCCCGCGACCATCAGAATCAACGTTGCGATGATCGGCTGCATCCCGACAAACGACACGAGCACGCCGTTCCACATGCCGCTCAGCACGCCGACGATCAACGCCGCGAGCAACGCCTGAGCGATCAGGCCGCCCGTCGGCACGGGTTGCGTGGCGAGGATCGTCGCGGCCGCCGCGCCCGCGATAGCCACCACTGCGCCGACCGAAATGTCGATGCCGCGCGTCGCGATGACGAGCGTCATGCCCGTTGCGACGAGCACGAGCGGAGCCGCACGATTCAGCACGTCGATTGGCGCGCCGAACAGATGGCCGTCGAGCATGCGCAATGACAGAAAGTGCGGATTGACCCAGAGATTGAGCGCACACAACAACGCCAACGTCACGCATGGCCAGATCAACGGACGCTCGACGCCGTCACGCGCAAGCCAGTTCGATAGCTTCATTCGCCGCTCCCCGCGATGAGTCGGTAGATATTGTCTTCGTTCGATGCCGTGCCTTTGACTTCCGCAATTTTGCGGCGGTCGCGCAGCACGGCTACCCGATGACTGACGCGCAGCACTTCGCTGATCTCCGACGAAATGAACAGAATGCTCAGGCCGTTCCCACACAGTGCGAGCAGGCGATCCATGATGTCGAATTTCGCGGCGACGTCGATGCCGCGTGTGGGCTCATCCAGAATCAGCAGCTTCGGATCGGTCGCAAGCCAGCGCGCAAGCAGCGCTTTTTGCTGGTTGCCGCCGGACAGCAGACCGATAGGCTGCTCCGCGTCCGAAGCCTTGATGCCGAGCCGCTCGATCCACAGATCGGCCAGCTCGCGCGCGCGCTGACGGTTGATCTTGCGCCACCAGCCACGCCTCGCCTGCAACGCGAGAAGGATGTTCTCGCGGATCGACAGGTCGGCGACGATGCCCTCTTTCTTGCGATCTTCGGCGCAGTACGCAATGCCGTGGCGCACCGCATCGTGCGGGGATCGCAGGCGCACCGGCTTGCCGTCGACGAGCATCGTGCCGCTGTCGGCACGGTCTGCGCCGAACAGCAGCCGCGCGGTTTCCGTACGCCCGGAGCCGAGCAGCCCGGCGAGTCCGAGTATCTGACCGCGCTGCACGTCGAGGTCGATTGGCTGCAAAGTGCCGCGTTTGCCGAGGCCGCGTAGTTCGATAAACGGCGGCGCGCTGTGATCGTCTTGCGTGTCGTCGCTGGGGTCGCATGCTTCGTGAGCGGCTTCGCGCAGACGCTCGCTCATGCGCTCGTGACCGACCATCTTCGAGACGAGCAGATCGGCGGGCAAATCGCGCGCGAGATATTCCCCCTCGCGTTCGCCGTTGCGCATGACCGTGATGCGGTCGGAAATGGCATACGTCTGCTCGATGAAGTGCGTGACGAACAGTATGGCAATACCCGATTGCTTAAGATGCCGAAGTATTTTGAAGAGTTGCGCGACCTCACTGTCGTCGAGGCTCGACGTCGGCTCATCGAGGATCAGCACGCGGGCATCGACGGAAAGCGCTCTGGCGATCGCCACCATCTGCTGGACCGCGATCGGATAAGCGTCGAGCGAGCGTGTGACGTCGAGCGTGATGTCGAGGCGCGCAAGCGCGGCTTGTGCGCGGCGCTTGATGTCGGGCCAGTCGATCGCGCCGAAGCGCCGCGGCTGCCGGCCCGCAAAAACGTTTTCCGCGACCGACAGGTTCGGGCACAGATTCACTTCCTGATAAAGCGTGCGCACGCCTGCCGCTTCGGCTTCCTGCGGCGACGCGAAGGCCACGACTTCGCCTGCGAGACGGATCGTGCCGGAGTCGGGCGCGAGGACGCCTGTCAGCACATTGATCAGCGTCGATTTGCCGGCGCCGTTCTGTCCCATCAACGTATGGACTTCGCCGGGGAAAAGCCGGAAATCGACGCCCTGCAGCGCCTTCACGCCAGGGAATGTCTTCGTGACGCCGGTTGTTTCGAGAATCGGCTCGTGCGCGTCGCCGTGGTCGGCGGACGCAGCGGCGGCGGACCTTGTCGTGCTCGTGGCCGGCGGTTTGGGTTCGGAAGCGGGATGCGTCATAGACCTCGCTCGAGCGGCGGTGCGTGGGTGGCTGGTGCCTGCGTGCCGTGGTGCCTGTGTGCCGTGGTGGCTTCATGAGGCACGTTTCGACATCGGGTGAAAAGAGACCGTCCGCTGCCCAAGCAATCGGACGGTCAGGCACCGCTGGAGAAACGTTACGTGCTGGTTTGGCTGTGTGCGTTTGCTGGTTGCGTTTGCTGGTTGCGTTTGCTTGTTTCGCTTGCTTGTTTCGCTTGCTGCTTGTTGCTTGTTGCTGCGTTATTGCCCGCTGACGCAGCTTGCAAGCAAGTGTGTTTGCAAGGATGCCTAACTACTTTTTCCTAGTACTTTCGCGTCGGCAAGGTCTGCGCTGCGACGCTCATCGGGAACACAGTCTCTTCCGTCAGGATGCGCTTCGGCAAAGGCTTGCCGGCTACCACGTCCTTGACCGCCGACATCAGTTGCGGTCCGAGCAGCGGGCTGCACTCCACGTCGACATTCATCTTGCCTGCGGCCATGGCCTGGAAGCCACCCTTGGTCGCATCGAACGAAACGACCACGACGTCCTTGCCCGGATGCATGCCCGCCTCTTCCATCGCCTGGATTGCGCCGAGCGCCATGTCGTCGTTATGCGCATAAACCACGTTGATCTTGTTGCCGTAGCTCTTGATAAACGCTTCCATCACCTGCTTGCCGCCGGCCAAGGTGAAGTCGCCGCTTTGCGACGCAATGATCTTGAACTTCGGATCGCTCTTGATGACTTCGATCAGGCCGGCGTGCCGGTCATTCGCCGGCGCGGAGCCGACCGTTCCCTGCAATTCGGCGATGTTGACGGGACCTTGTGCGTCCTTATAGTGATCGGCGAGCCATTTGCCGCCGCGGCGTCCCTCTTCCAGGAAGTCGGAGCCGATCATCGTCACGTACAGCGAGGTATCTTTGACGTCGATGTTGCGGTCCGTCAGGATCACCGGAATCTTCGCGGCCTTCGCCTCACGCAGCACCGGTTCCCAGCCGGACTCGACGACCGGCGAGAAAGCGATCACATCGACTTTTTGCGCGATATACGAGCGGATCGCCTTGATCTGGTTTTCCTGCTTTTGTTGCGCGTCGGAGAATTTGAGTTTGATCTTGGCGTCGGTCGCCGCGGATTTCACCGACTCGGTATTGGCGGTCCGCCATGCGCTTTCCGCGCCGACCTGCGCGAAACCCAGCGTGATCTGTTTGTCCTGCGCGTGCGCGCCGGGGGTTGCCAGCGTCAGCGCGCCGACACCCGCGCACAGCGCGAGCGCACCCAACGCACGACATGCGGCGCGTCGTGTATTCGCCATGACTGTCTCCTGATCGTTGTTGTGTAGGCGATCCATCGAATCCGACCGGCCGTTGCGGCTGCCGCGAAGCGTGGATCGTGATGTAGCGTAGTGTGCCGGGCGTTAACAGTCCAATCATATGATTCGCGGGAGCAATATCAATTTTGGTATAGACGGGGGTTGGGGCTGTGCGGGTGTGTGCGGGTGTGTGCGGTAGTTGACGTGGTGGTTACGGCTTGGGGGTCGGCTGGTCGTTGATGGTTTTTATGCGCTTACATTGGCGAGTCGAGCCGTGCGTCGCCTGGTTGGCAGGTCGCAGGGTGAAGTTGAGATGGATGGTCCGGGTGCTTCCAGTGCATCGGGTGCATCGGGTGCATCGGGTGCATCGGGTGCATCGGGTGCGGTCTGCGTTGGGTCGGGTTGCCGTGGGGTCTGCCGTGGGGTCTGCCGTGGGGTCTGCCGTGGGGTCTGCCGTGGGGTCTGCCGTGGGGTCTGCCGTGGGGTCTGCCGGTGGGTCTGCCGTGAGTCTGCCGGCGGCGGGTCCGGTCCCGGCGAAGAACTTTGCAGGCGCACATCGCCGCCGGATTTAGCCGCGCGACGGTCCGCCGGCCCGCGTATGAGGCGCAACCCACCGGAAAGTCAAATTAATGCGTTCGCCGACAACCCGTGGCTCTTTCGGCACCCGATGCCGCCATTCCGCCTGTGTCTTGCCCTTCATGACCAGCAAGCTGCCGCCTTTGAGCGAGAACGACTGGACGGCGCCGGTCTTGTTGTGCCGCAAGTCGAATGTGCGTGCCGCGCCCAAGCTCACCGATGCAATTACCGGTTCCGGTCCCAGTTCCGGCTCGCGGTCGGCATGCCAGCCCATGCTGTCCGCGCCGCTTCGGTAGCGGTTGAGCAGGACGCTGTTGAATCGGGCTCCGCAAGCCGCCTCAGCTTCGGCCTTCAGTTCGGCGACGGCTGCTGTCCACGGCTGCGGTTCGTTACGGATACCGGAATAGACATACACAGCGTCGGCGTCGCCCTGCCATGCCGTCAGCCGCGGCAGCGCGACGCGACCGCCGGGCGTGCCCATGGTGTCCTGCCGCCATTCCACTTCGACGATGAGTCGCGCGAGGAACTGCTCGGCCGTTTCGGGCGCCAGCCAGTCGGGATACCAGTCGACGTCGGGAGCCGGAAGATCATCGAAAAGATCCGTCATGTTTGTGTGTGCGAGCGCAGCGCGGCGCGGCGGTAGAACGTTGGCTATTATGGCTGCAATGGCCGTTAGGAGTTTCGCGGCATCGTGGCGGCTTCACGGCAGTCTTGCCGCGGCTTTACTGCGGCTTCGTTGTGGTCTCTTGCCACTTCACCGTAGCTTCGTTGAGGCTTCGTCGCGCTACTGTCGCTGCTCGACTGCGGCCGCCTGCGGCTTCGGTTCCCGCCTGCTGGCGCTATTTAGTGCGCGTTGCGGATGCGTCTATGGCGCCGCCTGCCGAAGTTTTCATTCCGCAGACTTCTTCCCGCCAACGCGCTTCCAGTATCGGTTCCTTGAGTGGACAACCATCATGACTCTTTCGGATCAAGCACTCGACCAACTGTTCCGCCAAGCGCGCACGCACAACGCCTGGCAGCCGAAACCCGTCGATGACGCGCTGCTCGGTCAACTTCTCGAACTCACGCTGCTCGGCCCCACATCGGCCAACTCGAGCCCGGGCCGTTTCGTCTTTGTGAAAAGCGCGGCGGCCAAGGAGAAGCTGCGGCCGGCATTGTCGGCCGGCAATGTCGATAAAACAATGGCGGCACCGGTTACGGCGATTGTCGCAATGGACATGGCGTTCTATGAGTATCTGCCTAAGCTTTTTCCGCACGCCGACGCTCGGAGCTGGTTCGCTGGTAACGACAAGGCGATCGCCGAGACCGCATTTCGCAACTCGACGCTGCAGGGCGGCTACCTGATTCTGGCGGCCCGCGCGCTCGGCCTCGACACTGGCCCAATGTCAGGCTTTGACGCGGCGAAAGTGGACGAGGCGTTTTTCGCGGGCACGACAGTGAGGTCGAACTTCCTGGTCAACCTCGGCTACGGCGATGCGTCGACTCTGTTTCCGCGCAGCCCGCGCTTCAGCTTTGACGAAGCCGCGCGGATAGAGTGAAGCGCCGCTTTAGCTGAAGATCGCGATGTAGAACACCACGACGCCGATCACTGCGCCGACAAAGCAGAAATTCTCTTCTGTGCCGTCGCCATTCGAACGCAGCCACGCGCCGACCACGCCGAAAAACCCCGCGATACCCAGCGCGACGCATAGCATGACGATGTAGAAGAGCGCGCTCTTGCCTAGTTCGGAGAAGTCGACATTGCGCACGCCGAGATACAAACCCAACGCCATCAACGATATGCCAACGAGAGGGAGCATGACATGGCTGCCCTCATATCCAACGTGATGCGCGCGGTGCGCAGAGTCCCCGTGATGAAAACGATGGCCTGATCCGAGCAGTTTCATGATCGCCTCCCGCCTCGCCGTTTGCAGGCGATAACAACAATCGAGCCGGGCCGCTGTTTGGTCAGTCGATTTGGCAGCGGCTCTTGATGCCGACCGGCTCACTTCCAGAATACTCCACCCGCATCGGCAATTCAAAGCCCATTTAATTAGGGTTATCCGGGAACTTGCGGACCTTTTCGACCCGCTGGGACCGTGGATTGAGCACGCCCGTTGCATGTCTCAACAGCACTGCTGCGCAGCAATACAAGCTGGCGTCGCTTTGCACGCTCAGTGTTTTTGCGGCCGTCTGCGCACGAGCGCGCATGCCGGTAGAATGGCCTTCGCCCTAGCCTTGGTCGCTCGCCGCGTCACTACGGCAACTGGCCGCCGCCGTTCAGCTCATGCCCTCCGGCTCTTACCCGCCCTCACCTTCCCTATGCGCCGCTCATCGTTTCTTGTACGCCTCATCTTCATTGGCATTCTGCTGCACATCTATGTGGGCTTCCGCCTGATCCCCGACATGCCGGTGAGCATCACTGTCCGCTGGCTATCGGGGTTGTGGCTTGTGCTGTCCGTCTTTGTGATTCCGCTGGGCATGCTCGCGCGCACCATCAAACAGCAGCCGCTGGGCGATCGGCTCGCGTGGGTCGGCTTGCTGGCGATGGGTTTCTTCTCCTCGCTGCTCGTGCTGACGTTTGTGCGCGACCTGACTCTCGCCTCACTCATGACCGTGGACGCGATGCGGCCTGGCACGATCCCTCTCGAACGTTGGCGAACCGGCACTGCGGCGGCTGTGCCATTGCTTGCATTACTGTCGACGCTGATCGGCCTCTTTAACGCTCGCCGTCGCGCAAGAGTCGTGACAATCGAGGTCCCGATCGACGACTTGCCCGCTGCCCTCGACGGCTTCACCATCGTTCAGATCAGCGACATTCATGTGGGCCCAACCATCAAACGGCGCTATGTCGACGCTATTGTCGACGCAGTGAATCGTCTGAAGCCTGACCTCATAGCCGTAACGGGCGATGTCGTAGACGGCAGCGTGCCGCAGTTGACTCACCACACGCAGCCGCTCTCGCGGTTGGCTGCGCGTCACGGCGCATACCTTGTTACAGGCAACCACGAGTACTACGCGGGAGCCAATGCATGGATCGACGAGTTCCGTCGGCTCGGACTCCACGTGCTACTGAACGAGCATGTGGTGGTCGAGCACGACGGCGCCCGCGCCATAATTGCCGGCGTGACCGACTATTCAGCCGGCCATCATGATCCCCTTCACCGCAGTGACCCAATGGCCGCAATCGCGGACGCACCAGGCGACGTGCTGATCAAGGTACTTCTCGCCCACCAGCCACGGTCCGCCGAAGCAGCCGCTGAAGCGGGCTTTACACTGCAGCTCTCAGGTCATACACACGGTGGTCAGTTCTTCCCGTGGAATTTTTTTGTGCGGTTTCAGCAACCCTTCACCGCCGGCCTCGCTCGCCTGAACGGGCTGTGGGTGTACACGAGTCGCGGCACCGGCTATTGGGGACCGCCAAAACGGCTCGGCGCACCATCAGAAATCACACGATTGCGCCTTGTGCCCGGCCAGCCAGACTAAGGCAGGAATCTAGCGAAGGCGACTGTGACGCTGAAAGGACTACGCCTTTTTTTGCTGGGACGCCAGTCAATCGCTATGGACGCAACATGAATATGCGCTTTACTGCACGGGCGCCACGGCGACACTGACTTGCGGCGCGAACGCGACCAACACCTGCATCCCCGGCGTTACATTGACGAGTTTTGCCGGGTCGCGGCCCTGAATGTGGAACACGGCTCCGTTCGGCCCTTTCAATGCCATGACACCCGACGCGTGGTCAATCGCCTGGACTTCTGCACTGACATTCTGTTCCGGCTTCGCTTGCCCGATCGGCGCCGCAACGGCAGCGGCCGCACCCTGTCCATCAGCACCGCGCGTAACGCTGATCACGGCATTGCGCATCATGCGGATATGGACTTTGCCGCCTTGAGCTATTCGCGCAAGATCTCGCGTATCCGTAATGTCGAACGACGCCTCGCCACCCTGCGGGTCGCGCACAGTCACTGAATGCCTTGCGTGGTCGACGGATTTCACCACGCCCTCGGCCTGCAACGTGCTGCTCCCTTCAAACGGCGCGGGCAGCCCTGCAGCGAACGACGCAAAGGAAGCTGCGGCGACGAACGCACCAGCAACGATCCCAAGAGCTTTACGTTTCATACATTCCTCATTGACGTGAACGGACTCGAACCGGCGCCGTGGTGCCAACCGGTATCGTGCGCCGAGGCTTAGAACGTTACCGCGCGCGCAGATACGGGTGTTTCGGATAGTGTGTTTTTAATGATGGCGGACGTCAACGTTTGGACTCCGTATCGTCTTGTCGATTGGTCTGCATCGACCATGGAAATTTCCCAGAGACGCCGGTACACGTTTGGTCTACAGCTGGCTTACAAGACATTGAGACAATGTTAATTCTGTATCCTGAATATGGACTGCCCAGGAAGCTTCGACTAAGCTCTGTCACCGCGCATTGTTCACTTAACTATGGAGTCTCGATTATGGAACACAGCATCATTGCATGGCTTATCATCGGCGCGATCGCAGGCTGGCTTGCTGGCGTGCTCGTTAAAGGTGGTGGGTTCGGGCTTATCGTCGACATCATCGTCGGGATCGTTGGCGCGTTCGTCGGCGGTTGGCTCGCCCGCGTGCTGCACATCTCGCTCGGGAGCGGCTGGATCGGTTCGATCATCACCGCAGTAATCGGCGCAGTCATTCTGCTGTTTATCATCCGGCTCGTCCGACGAGGCAGCTGAGTTCAGCGTGAGCCTCTCCGGCGTCAGCGGCAATGCCGCTGGCGTCGGTCTCGCGCTCTTTTCACCGGCCTTGCGCTTTTTGTAGCGGTCTCGAGCTTGCACCGCTTTGCGGCCGGTTACACCTTCCCTTCGCTGCGTCGGCAACATTGATTACTGCTTGCCGCAGCCGCCTATGCCAGCGTAAAGCAAGTTGCAGCCGATGCGGGTGGTCCTCCGCTCTCTGCGCATCTTGCAGCACTAACGACATATCTTCCGATATTGCTGATGCGCTCTGTCTTGAATATCGGGCATGACGCGTCTGCGCGGCGCGAGGTTTCGCAGTCGTCGTTGCGATTGAGTCGACGTCGCGTTAGTCATGTCGACGATGCAGAGCCTCCAGCACTAAGTTCAGAATGCGACTGCGTTCGCAAATGACTTCGTCGCAAACATGACGCGTCCCTTATTGCCTTAAAGATCGCGTCGCCCGTGTGGCTTCCGTCCGGTTCTATTGCGACCGGACAAAAGCCACTGAATGACTTGCGGACGGTTGTTGAGCTTGTGTGGCGTAGCATGAACCGACGGCAGTGACGCTCGAGTTCGCTCAACACTAACGCGTAAAACGCAGCCGAGAAAAGTCTATCGACTCCAAATGGCGAGCGTGAGCTTGCCGGTATGCTTGAATTCAACCTCAAACGCGCGCCACACTTGTTCAATAGTTTTCGATGGCGCAAAGACGCACATAGACGATGCGCCCGTACTATATCCACAATCGTACTGATCCCCGCTTGGAATCGCTGCAAACGTCGAATGGAATTGCGCGAACGTGCAGTCCTGAATTTGTCACTTACGGCACCGTACCACCGCTTTTGTGAAGCCTCGTCGAGGCGGCAATGCTTTGGGACTATCTGGCCGGGGCCGGCGATTCGCCTTCCCATAGTACCGCTATGCAGCTCGATCCGCTGATGGACGACCAGGAACTGGACTCGCGGCAGTCGACCGGCGCGGTGTACTGGGAAGGCGCGGCGCGGGTGAGCCGCGATGGCGCGGAGCTCGGGCGGGCGTATCTGGAACTGACCGGCTATGCGGGCGCTCTGCGCATGGGCGCGCCGCATTCTCCCGCCCTTTATTCCGCCGTGTAAACGCAGAAACCCCACCTTTGCGGGGTGGGGTTTCTGACACTGCTGGGGAGCCTGACGATTACCTACTTTCACACGGGTAATCCGCACTATCATCGGCGTGGAGTCGTTTCACGGTCCTGTTCGGGATGGGAAGGGGTGGGACCGACTCGCTATGGTCATCAGGCTTTGACGGGTTGCTGTAGCGCTCAGGGAGCAGTACAGCCAATCGGGAAGAAGTAGCTGAGAGGATGCCTCTCGTTTTGCACGTTTATGCGTGCGGGCTGTGCTGTTTCTGGCACAACATCGATCACTCAACCGTGTGTGGTCTGCATAAGACCCTGCGCGTGGCGCAGGGTGGGGCATCCATAAGTGCTGAAGCACTAACGGCTGCCGACACACACCTGTTATAGGATCAAGCCTTACGGGCAATTAGTATCAGTTAGCTGAACGCATTACTGCGCTTACACACCTGACCTATCAACGTCCTGGT
>NZ_QBUB01000014.1:0-208404 GCF_003058125.1 Paraburkholderia sp. GV068 | reverse complement strand
CGGTGTGAGCCCGCTTTCTTTGCTTACTTTCTTTGCGGCGGCAAAGAAAGTGAGTGCCGCCCCGCACAGGGGCAACGCCAATAGACCACCATGAAAACAAGGAAAGGCCAAGGGGGTTACTAACAACAACAACAACAACAACAACAACAACCCCTGCCCTCATCGGGCCAAATGCGACCGCCTCCTCGAATACCCGAAATAAATCCCCATCCCCACCACCAACCAAACCAAAAAAGCCACCCAGGTAATAGCCTGCAAATTCACCATCAAAAACAGACACGAAGCGACAGCAAGCACCGGCACCACCGGCACACCAGGACACCGGAACGCGCGCGGCAACTCCGGATGCGTCCTACGCAAAACCAGCACCGCGATCGACACCATCGAAAACGCCGCCAACGTGCCGATGTTGATCAGCTCCGCCAACACATTCAACGGCACGAGCGCCCCGATGAGCCCGAAGAAAATGCCGACGAGCCACGTCGTGAAGAACGGCGTCGCAAACCGCGGATGCACACGCGAAAGCCGTGCAGGCAACAAACCATCGCGTGACATCGCGAAAATCACGCGCGTCTGTCCGTAAGCCATCACGAGGATCACGGTCAGCATGCCGAGCACCGCGCCCAGATCGATGAAGCCCGCCACCCACGGCTGACCCGCAACCTGCAACGCATACGACACCGGATGCGACACGTTCGCGAACTGCGCCGACGGCACGATGCCGGTCACCACAGCGGCCACCGCGACATACAACACCGCGCACACGCCAAGCGACGCGATGATGCCGATCGGCAAGTCGCGCTTCGGGTTTTTCACCTCTTCGGCGGCGGACGACACCGAGTCGAAGCCGATGAACGCGAAGAACATCACCGCGGCCGCGCCGAACACGCCGTTCCAGCCGTTCGGCATGAACGGGTGCCAGTTCGCCGGCGTCACATGAAACACGCCGACCGCGATCACGAGCAGCACCACGGTCACCTTGATCGCGACCATCACGTTGTTGATCCGCGCCGACTCGCGCACGCCGACCGACAGCAGCGCGGTGATCGCCATCATCACGAGGAACGCGGGCAGATTGAAAAGCGTTTCATGGCCGGGCAACGCGCCCGGCGCCGCCGTCAGCGCGACCGGCAACGACACGCCGAAACCGGACAGCAGCGATTGCAGATAACCGGACCAGCCCACCGAAACCGCGGACGTCGCGAGCCCATATTCGAGCATCAGATCCCAGCCGATGATCCACGCGGCCAGTTCGCCGAGCGTCGCGTACGAATACGTGTAGATGGAGCCCGCGACCGGAATCGTCGATGCAAATTCGGCGTAGGCGAGCGCCGCGAAACCGCACGCGACAGCCGCAATCAGGAACGAGATCATCAGCGCCGGGCCGGCTTGCACGGCGCCCGTGCCGGTCAGCACGAAAATGCCGGTGCCGATAATGGCGCCGACGCCGAGAAACGTCAGGTCTAGCGCACCGAGCGCTTTCTTCAGGCCGGCGTTCTGGGCGCTCGTCGCGAGCATGTGCTCGACGCTCTTCTTGCGGAACAGGGACATTGGCGGGGGTCTCCAGTAGTGCACGCGTGTCGCGCGCCGAATGTCGGGAAACCCGCGATTTTAGCGGATGCGCGCGCATGCACCTTTTTGGGACGCACTAAAAAGACGGGGCTCTGGATACGTGGCGCTGGCGTGACCGAGCGGCATCGCAGCGGCAATCCAGCGGCAACCCAGCGGCATTCCAGCGGCAATCCAGCGGCAATCCAGCGGCAATCCAGCGGCAATCCGGCGGCAATCCAGCGGCAATCCAGCGGCAATCCAGCGGCAATCCAGCGGCAATCCAGCGGCAATCCAGCGGCAATCCAGCGGCAATCCAGCGGCAATCCAGCGGCAATCCAGCGGCAATCCAGCGGCAATCCAGCGGCAATCCAGCGGCAATCCAGCGGCAATCCAGCGGCAATCCAGCGGCAACCCGGCGGCATCCGACCTGCCGCAGCCGCCAGCTTAACCCGCCATCGCCGGATTGAGGTCGACGAGCCGGTTGCTCATCACATAGAAAGTGAGTTCGGCGTTGTTGCGCAGCTTCATCTTCTCGAGCAGGCGCGTGCGGTACACGCTCACCGTTTTCACCGACAGCGACAGCGCCTCGGCAATGTCGGTCAGCCGTTTGCCTGACGCGAGCATGCACAGGGTCTGGTATTCGCGGTCGGAGAGCTTTTCGTGCGGCAACTGCTCGCCGTCGAAGGAGACGTAATCGGCGAGCGCCTCGGCCATCGCCGGGCTCACGTATTTGCGGCCGGCCGCGACCTGCTGGATCGCGCCGATCATCTGCGCGGCGTCGACGGTTTTGGACAGGTAGCCGGCGGCCCCGGCCTTCAGCGCGCGCACCGCGTACTGATCCTCGCGATACATCGAGAACATCAGCACCGCCACGCGCGGCGCCTTGCGCTTCAGGCGCTTGAGCACTTCGACGCCGTTCATGTCCGGCAGCGAAATGTCGAGCAGCACGACGTCGAAACTGTGGGCCGCGACGGCGTCGAGCGCTTCCGCGCCGGTCTGCGCCTCGGTGACCTCGCGCGCTACGCCGCGATCCAGCAGCAACTGGCGCACGCCCTGGCGAACCACGGCGTGATCGTCGGCGAGCAGGATGCGCAGGCTCATGACGGCTCGCTCACGATTGCAGCGCGCGCAAGCCGCCGCCTGGCTGCGCGTCGGCGAGCATCGCGTCCCACGCGAAGCGCGCGCGCACGAGCGTGCCGCGCGGGCCTTCGCTATCGCTGCGTTGCGCCGGGTTTTGCGTCGGGTTTTGCACCAGCGGCTGGCCGCCGCGCCGGGCGGTCACGCTCAGCGTGCCGTCGAAGGCCGCACAGCGCGCTTTCATCCCGCTCAGCCCGAAATGCCCGTGTCTGCGATGTGCGTGGCGCGAAACGCCGACGCCGTCGTCGCTGACGATCAGCGTCAGATGACGACGGCTGGTTTCGATCCGCACGTCGGCGGATTCGGCGCGCGCGTGCTTGGCGATGTTGTTCAGCGCTTCCTGCGCGACGCGGAACACGGCGAGCGCGGCGTCGGCGGAGAGGCGCGTGAGACGCACGTCGGCCGCGCAGACGAAGCTCGTGCGCAACTGCGTGCGGGCGGCGAAGTCGCCGGTCCACTGGGCGAGCGCGCCGACGATGCCCGCTTCGAGCGCCGGCGCGTGCAGTTCGGCCACCGCCTGCCGGGTCGCGGCGCAAACGGCGTCGAGCGAGCGGTTGGCGACGGCAAGCGCGGCCGAGCATTGCGCCGGAGCGTCGGCGGGCAGCCAGGTTTCCACGCCGGCGAGCGCGAAGCGCGTCGCGGTCAATTCGGCGCCCACGCCGTCATGCAGTTCGCGCGCGACGTGACGGCAGGCCGCTTCCTGCGCCCGGACCAGTTCGGCGGAAAGCTCCCGCACGCGCGAGCGCAGGCGAGCCAATTCGCGTTCCGCCGACGCCGACGACGCCGCCGCCGCGCGGCCCGCGTCTTCGGCGGCGCGCGGCAACAAGGCCGACGAATGGCTGGTGAAACGGACGACAGTCGACGTATCCATGACTTTCTCTCAGAAAGCGGCGCGGACGGCGAAGCGGTGGCGCATCGGCGCCGCGAAGACGAAAGAGCGCATCAGGTCTCGGGCCTCCAATATGGCCGCATCAGATGACTACGACGGGCAGATCACCACGCATCAACGTAACGAAATTTACATTCGGTAACAAGCGGGTCGTGCCATGAGCGGCAGTGAAATCGCCCGGCGGCGCGCCGCGATCATATCCCAAAAAAGAAAAAGATGCAGGCCCATCAAGGCTTAGCGGCGTTAGTTCACGTAACGCCTGACATGCCGCTCATGCCGTTCTGTAGGAAGATTGCCGACAGAAAATGTCAAATATCCGACGCTCAATTGTAACGGCGAAAAAAAAGGAGCCAGAAGGCTCCTTTTCCCTGGTTTCGCGGCGCGAACCGCGAAAAATCGCTTAACCGACGAACGCCTTTTCGACCACATAGTGGCCCGGCTCGTTGTTGCTGCCTTCCTGGAAGCCCAGGTCGTCGAGCAGCTTGCGCGTGTCGCGCAGCATGTGCGGGCTGCCGCAAAGCATCACGCGGTCGTTTTCGAGCGAGAAGCCCGGCACGCCCAGGTCGGCGAATAGCTTTTCCGTCTCGATGAGCTCGGTGATGCGGCCGCGGTTCTCGAACGCTTCACGCGTGACCGTCGGGTAATACAGCAGCTTTTCCTGCACCAGTTCGCCGAGGTGCTCGTGCGCCGGCAGGTGGTCGGTGATGTATTCCTTGTACGCCAGTTCGTCGACGAAACGGCAGGTGTGCGTGAGGACCACGCGCTCGTAGCGGTCGTAAATGTCCGGATCTTTGATGATCGACATGAACGGCGCGAGGCCCGTGCCGGTGGACAGCAGCCACAGCGTCTTGCCGGGCAGCAGGTTGTCCGCCATCAGCGTGCCGACCGGCTTCTTGCCGATCAGCACCTGGTCGCCCACCTTCAGATGCTGCAAACGCGACGTGAGCGGGCCGTCCTGCACCTTGATGCTCAGGAATTCGAGATGTTCTTCGTAGTTCGCACTCGCGAGGCTGTACGCGCGCAAGAGCGGCTTGCCGTCGACTTCGAGGCCCACCATCGTGAACTGGCCGTTTTCGAAACGGAACGACGGATCGCGCGTGCAGGTGAAGCTGAAAAGCGTATCGGTCCAGTGATGGACGCTCAGGACGGTTTGTGAATTGAGGTTGCTCATGGCTTCTTGGATAGTGCGAAAACAAAGGCGGCCAGTCGTTGGAGCCGGCCGGCACGGCAAGGGCGATGCTGCGCTCACCCGCGGGCGGAATGGCGCGCAATCCATTATTTTACCGCGCCCGCCGCCAGCGGGCCGAGACGCGGCGATGGGGCGCGAAAAGCGAATCAAACAGCGAATCAAGCGGTCGAGCGGCGGTGATCAACCGGCGTTCGTCGAACTCATCATGCGGATTTCCGGCCGAAGAGCGCGGGCGCCGGTTTTCGCTGGGTCCGCCGGGTCCGATTACGACCGGCGACGGGCAGTGCCAGGCGTGCTTGCCGCCGCGCGTCACCAAGGGTACGGCGATGGACGAAGGCCGCGCGGGGCGGCTGCCACCGGCTGTCCGGCTCGCGCCGGGTAGGCGCGCCGCGCGGGCAACATTTTCAGGATGATACAGAAAGCTGCCGTGCGGCGCAGCATAGACCCTGCCAATAAAGCAGGCAAACGGGCGGAAAACCAGGCTCGGGAATGTCAGCGTTTGCCCGCTGCAACCGCGCAACGAGTGGGTCGCGCCGGGGCTCGCGTTCGGCACAAAGCGCGTGTGCCGGGGCCGGCGTCTGGTTTGTTTCTACGTGACAGACAGTTCGCAAACGCAATCGCATCGATCGAAAGCGCGCTTTTCGGCCCGCATGCCAAACCACGCCCCGCGCCGTCACTCCACCCGCAAGCGCGCCATATACGGCAAATGATCCGACAGCCACGCGGTTTCCTGCGTCGGCGGAATCCATTCGATCGGCTTCATGCCGCGCACGAACATTTTGTCGAGCGCGAGGGCGGGCGAAAAAGCGGGGAACGTGCGGCCCGCCTCGCCGAGCAGCGTGGCCACTTCATGCAGGCCGTGCTCGCCGAACAGCGGCACCGAATCGTTGCGCCAGTCGTTGAAGTCGCCGGCCAGCACGAGCGGACCGTCCGGCGCTTCCTTCGCGATCCAGTGAGCGATCCAGTTCATCTGACGCAAGCGCGCCGAGCGCGTCAGCGCGAGGTGCGCGCACAGCAAGGTGACCGAGTGTCCGCCGAAGGTCGCGCGCGCGACCAGCAGCCCGCGTTTCTCGAAGCGATGCGCGGAAATATCCCAGCGTCCGCCGAGATCCAGCGGATGCGGCGACAGAATCGCATTGCCGTGCCGCCACGACGGCTTGAACACGTTCGGCCCGAGCGCGATTTCCAGTTGCAGCGCCTGCGCGATTTCGGTCGCCTGGCAATGCCAGACATCGTTCAAGGGATCGGCGACGGGCGCGCCGAAGCTGCTCGCCAATACCGGCGAGGGCATGCGGCGCGCCATCGCTTCCTGCAGAAAATAGGCGTCCGCGTGGGTCGACTGAACCCAGCGCTGCATGGCTTGCCAGGCTTGAAAGCCGAGCGGCGTGCGGCCCTTGTGAAGGTTCCAGCTCACCGCCACGAAATCCTTGGGTGCTGTGCTTTCGCGGATCAATTCTTCGGGGTTTCGCATGCCGCGTTATCCACGTGTTCTGTTTTCGGAGCTTCGATTGTTCATGCGTTGTTCGCGGGTCTCTCAGGTTGGCTCTTCAGCTTCGCTTTTCAACCCCGTCGACGGAACGCGCTTGCGCCTGAGTTGCCGCGGGTTTGTCGCTGGCTCGCAGCGCAGTCAGTTGACCGCACTGGCTGCGCTCGCCGCGCTTGCCGCATTTGTCGCGCTTGCCGCATTGGCGCCATTCGTCAGATTTGCGCGGACGCGGTAGACGAGCGCCGGGTCTTTCTCGACGATCGTCCAGCTCGCCCATTGACCTGCCGCCACCTTCAGACCAGGATGGCTCGCGCTCACCTGGCGCGGCTGCGGCGGCAGTTTGCAGCCGGTGTCGGTCTGGCGCGCGGCGCTGTCCTCGAACGTTTCCTGCGCCTCGATGGAGAGCGTCACTTCGTTACTGTCCGCCTGCAGCGGCGACACCGTCAGCGTGCGCGCCAGGTCGATGCTGCCCGCCGGCTGATCCTTGCAGCCGACGTTGTGCTGCACCACCTTGTGATGCGTGTCCGTGCGCGCCTGGCCGACCGTGGTCGTGCCGTCGAAGGTGTCGATCTGCTGCCCATTGAGCAGCACTTGCAGTTGCCATTGCACGACCTGCTGCGGCGGCCGCTGCTGCGCCTGTGCCAGCATCGAAGCGCCGATCAGCACGGCCGCGATAGACGTTTTCCACATAGAACGAATCTCCGGTGACTGCGTCCGGCAGCCTGGTCAGAGGGCCATCTTACGCCTGATGAGCGCAACGCTTTTCTGACACGTTAAACGGGGCCGGGTTCAGCAACAATCTATTTCGAAGCGCGCCGGTTGTGCTCGCTGTGCGCCTGGCGCGGCTTTGCAGCATAACCGGCTGTTAGCAGCAGAGCCGCACGACTGCTGGCTTGCGTGCCGATCTGTCCTCGTTAAACTGGACCTGAAACGGCGTCCATCGGATGCCGCCTAGCAAGGCCAGTCAGACGGGGTGAGCAATGACAACAGCAATGGTCAGACAGGAAATCGCCGTAGCGTCTTTCAGTCAGGTGTACGACCTCGATCAGGTCGAGACCGCGCTGAACGATCTGAGCGAAGGGGCCAACGACGCGCTGCGCACAACCTACGAAAAGATGCTGAAAACCGGCAATCTGCGGTTCTGCGTCAAGCCGAACCGCATGCCGTCGATCGACGATCTGATCGACGCATTGCCGAACTTCGCCGATCCGCTCGACGACATCCGCAAGCAGGTCGCGCTCTGTCTCGAGACCGAGGACCGCCTGGAACTGATGCCAATTCTGCTGCTCGGCGATCCCGGCATCGGCAAGACGCACTTTGCGAAGCAGTTAGCGCGCCTGCTCGGCACGGCTTATCAGTATGTCGCGATGAGCTCGCTGACGGCCGGGTGGATTCTTTCGGGCGCGTCGTCGCAATGGAAAAACGCCAAGCCGGGCAAGGTGTTCGACGCGCTCGTGAACGGCAGCTATGCGAACCCGGTGATTACCGTCGACGAAATCGACAAGGCTACCGGCGACTCGCAATACGATCCGCTCGGTGCGCTGTACGCGCTGCTGGAGCACGACACGGCGCAGAGTTTCATCGACGAATTCGCGGAAATTCCGATCAATGCCGGCCACGTAATCTGGATTGCCACGGCGAACGACGCGCGCTCGATTCCCGAGCCGATCATGAACCGGATGAACGTGTATGAGATTCCGCCGCCGGATCGCGACGGCGCGCGCCGCATCGCGCAGTCCATCTACGCCGAGATTCGCGGCGCGCACAACTGGGGTCTGCGCTTTCCCGAACAGCTCGGCGACGACGCGCTCGACGCGCTGAAAAACGCGTCGCCTCGCGAAATGCGCCGGGCGATTCTGAACGGCTTCGGCGCGGCGCGCATCGACGGACGCGACGAGATCGGCGGCGGCGACATCCGGCTCGACTTCGGCAACCGTCGCAGGCCGATCGGCTTCTAGGCAGCCACTGTCCATTCCCGCCAAAAACTGCAAGTGTCCGCACGATGCACTGCCGCTGGAAACAGCGGGAGCGCATCGCCGTGCGCGCGGCGTCGTACAATTTGAGGCAGCGGTCGGATGACCGTTGTAAAACGGTCGCAAAACGGCAGTGCGTTCGGCAGCGAGCGGTGTACGGCGTTCGTTGGCCGCATGCTGTTGCCATCTACATGGATGAACGAGGCGGCGCGTAGCGAAGTCGGCTGCGTCGAGGGACATGGACCAGATCGAATGTGTCGTAATCGGCGCGGGCGTGGTCGGGCTCGCGGTGGCGCGTGCGCTCGCGGCGCGCGGGCGCGAAGTGATCGTGCTCGAAGCCGCCGAGGCAATCGGCGTGGGCACGAGTTCGCGCAACAGCGAAGTGATTCACGCGGGCATCTACTATCCGCGCGGCTCGCTGAAGGCAACGCTATGCGTGCGCGGCCGCGAGATGCTTTACGACTATTGTGTCGAGCGTAACGTGCCGCATTCGCGCTGCGGCAAGCTGCTCGTCGCGACGTCGAACAATCAGATTCCGCAGCTCGACAGCATCATGGCCAAGGGGCGCGACAACGGCGTGCTCGACCTGATGCGCATTACGGGCAGCGAGGCGCAGGCGCTCGAACCGGCGCTCGAATGCGTGGCGGCCGTGTTCTCGCCGCAGACAGGCATTGTCGACAGCCATCAGTTGATGCTGGCCTTGCAAGGCGACGCCGAGCGCGACGGCGTGATGTTCGCGTTCCACTCGCCGGTCGAGGCAATCGAGGCGGGCAATGGCCGCTTCATCATCAAGGTCGGCGGCGACGCGCCCACCACGATCAGCGCCGCTTGCGTGATCAACAGCGCCGGGCTGAACGCGAACGCGCTGGCGCGCAAGATTCGCGGACTCGACGCGCGCCATGTGCCGCCGCTCTACCTCGCGCGCGGCAACTACTTCAGCATCTCCGGACGCGCGCCGTTTAGCCGCCTGATCTATCCGATGCCGAACGAAGCAGGACTCGGCGTGCATCTGACGATCGACCTTGGCGGCCAGGCGCGCTTCGGTCCGGACGTCGAATGGGTCGATGCCATCAACTACGACGTCGATCCCCAGCGCGCCGAATCTTTCTACGCAGCGATTCGCGCTTACTGGCCGGCGCTGCCGGACAACGCGCTGCAGCCGGCTTACGCGGGAATCCGTCCGAAGCTGTCGGGCCCCGGCGAACCCGCCGCCGATTTCGTGATCCAGGGACCGGCCGCGCATGGCGTGCGCGGACTCGTCAATCTGTTCGGCATCGAATCGCCGGGACTCACGGCTTGCCTGGCGATCGCGCAGCGAGTGTGCGAATTGAGCGGCCGCGCATGAGCGCACGCGGTTGCGCTTCACGCGGCGCGGCCCGATGTCGTTGAGATTCGCTTATCTCTATCATTTGACCCGTCACCTGAGACGGCTTCATTGATATCCTTGGGGACCGCTGTCATCAGAACGGCGATCAGTTCAATATAAATGGAGTGAGTCCCCATGAAAGCTTCCCGTCGCACGTTTTTGATTTCCAGTATCGGCGTGGCCTCGTCGCTGGCACTGTCCCGCCAGGCATTCGCCGATGCACCGAAGGTCGCAGAAAGCGACCCGACCGCACAGGCGCTCGGCTACAAGGAAGACGCCAGCAAGGTCGACAAGGCGAAGTTCGCCAAGTACGCGCCGGGCCAGGACTGCGGCAATTGCAGCTTCTATCAGGGCAAAGCGAGCGATCCGTACGCGCCGTGTCCGATGTTCGCCGGCAAGCAGGTCGCGGCGAAGGGCTGGTGCAGTGCGTATAACAAGAAGGCTTGATCGCGTGGTTCTCACGCTGCCTTCATGCGTTGGCTGAAGTGCGCCGCAATATGACGGGCCGTTCGGCGCGCTGAGCGCCGAACTCTTCCCCTGCGGATTTGCGCTGCACAGGTTTATCGTTGGTCTACCGCATTGCCGTGACGACGTTCGGCGGCTTTGGACCGTTCGTCGTCACGTCGCTTACCGAGGCGAGCGGCTCGCCGCTCGTACCGACTTATTACTTGATGCGCGGACTGGCTGCGTCGATCGTCGCAGTGGCTTGCATGCCGGGCCATCGTCACGTCGATGCCGACGCACGCGCGACGCAAACCGTTCACCTCACATCGCACCGCCTAGCTGCGCGCCTTGATCAGCGGCGGACGCTTGTCGAACCACGGCCGTGCCGCTTCGAGTTGCGCGGCAAGGCGCAGCAGCGTGGCTTCGCCGCCGTCGCGGGCCGCGAACTGCACGCCAACGGGAAGTCCGCGCGCATTCCAGTAAAGCGGTATCGACATGGCCGGCTGGCCGCTCAGATTGAAGAGTTCGGTGCAGCCCGCCCACGCAAACGCCTTGTTCGATGCCTCGGCGAGCAGCTTCTTCATCAGCGGCTCGAGCGGCATCGCGCTGACTGCGCGCATCTGCATGCGCTCGGCCTGCGTCGGATGCATCTCGCCGATCTTGATGGGCGCCGCGGCGAGCGTCGCGCAGAGGATCACGTCGTAGCGGCTCAACAGATCGGTCAGACGTTCGGTGATGCGGCGCTGTTCTTCGAGCGCCCCGGGCAGGCCGCGTTCACCGAGCTTGCGGCCCACGTGCGCCATCGCCCACGTCGAGATTTCGAACTCGTCGCGTGACGGCTTGCGTCCGGTGATGCGCTCGGCGTTCAGCACGAGGTCTTCCGCCGTGACGGACCACAGCGTGAGGAACGCGTGCCTGACCGCGTCGAAATCGATCCCGAGCGAAACAGGCTCGATGTTGTGTCCCAGCGAGCTTGCAAGTTGCGCGGCGTCTTCGAGCGCGGCGCGTGCATCGGCGGAAAGCGACGGGGCGAGCATCGGCTCGGTCACGTACGCAATGTTCAGCGGTTTGCACGGCTCGCGGCTCGCGCCGAGAAACGTACCCGGCGCGCCGAGCGGACGGTCCGCGTTGCCCGCGAGCAGGTCGAGCAACACCGCGCTGTCGCGCACGCTGCGCGAGATGGCGTGATCGACGCCGAGTTCGCCGGCCGCGACCGCGGCGGGCATGCGCGGCACGCGTCCACGCGACGGCTTGAGCCCGAACAGTCCGCAGCACGACGCGGGGATGCGGATCGAGCCGCCGCCGTCCGATGCATGCGCGAGCGGCACGATGCCCGCCGCGACTGCCGCCGCCGCACCGCCGCTCGAGCCGCCGGGCGTATGGTCGAGATTCCACGGATTACGGCACGCACCGAATAGTTCGGGCTCCGTATAAGGCATTTGACCGAGCTCGGACGTGCTCGTCTTGCCGAAGATGTTGAGGCCCGCCGCTTTGGCGAGTGCGACGACCGGCGCGTCGTCGGTGGGAATGAAGTGGCGATAGTGACGGCTGCCCATCGTCATGCGCAGGCCCGCGACGGCGGCGCCCAGATCCTTGATCAGATACGGCACGCCGGCGAGCGCGGTTTGCGCGGTTTGTGGACTGTCGGCGTCCGCGCCATTTGCGCCGTTTGTACCGTTGATGCCGTTCCCGCCGTTCGCCATGCTCGCGTCGTAACGCGACGCGCGTTCGCGGGCGGCTTCGTAGTCCTTCAGCACGATCGCGTTGATCGCGGGATTGACCGCTTCCGTGCGCGAGATCGCTGTGTCCAGCAACTCGCGCGCGCTGGCTTCGCGAGTCCGCACGAGTTCGGCCAGGCCGAGGGCGTCATGGGCGAGATAGTCTGATAGCACGGCGGAAAGGACCTCGCTGGCGGATGTGGAATGTCCATCGTCGATGCACGCAAGCGGCGACGCGGCGGCACAGCTACGCCGCGATTTGCCGCCGCGTGCATCGACGCGAAAAGAGCGGGCGCGCCGCCCTTGAAGCGTAACCGACTCGCGCGCCGCCGCGGCGAGCCTATCGCGTCAGTGCGTGACTTGCGTCACTTGCCCGACTTACAACCGCTCGCCGAGGAACGTCAGCGTGCGGCCATGCGCGAGCGCGGCGGCGCGCTGGTTGTACGACGCACGGTCCGAACAGTTGAAGCCGTGATCCGCGTTCGGATAGATGTGGAACTCGGCATCGGTGCGGCCGGCAAAGCGCTCCTGAATCTGACCGACGGCCGACAGCGGAATATGCTGGTCCAGTTCGCCGTAGTGAAACTGCATCGGCACCTTAACCTTCGCGGCTTCGTCGAGCTTGTTCTGAATGCCGCCGCCGTAGTAGGCCACCGCGGCGTCGACGCTGCCGCGCGCGGCCGTCAAATATGCAAGCAGTCCGCCGAAGCAGAAGCCGATCGCGGCGATCTTGCCGGTGACTTCGGGCATCGCGCGCAGCGCCGCGGCCGTTGCGCCGATGTCGTCGGCGGCCTGGTTTGCGTCGAGCTTCTGCATCAGTTCGACGCCCTTCGCGCGGTCCGCGCCTTCATACGTCAACTCGACGCGCGGCTGCACGCGCCAGAACACGTCGGGTGCGAGCGCGACGTAGCCGTCTTGCGCATATTGATCCGCGACCGAGCGGATATGGCTGTTCACGCCGAAGATTTCCTGAATGATGATGACAGCCGGTCCCTTGCCGCTTTTGGGCAGCGCGAGATAGCCGCCGAACGTGTCGTTGCCGGCGGGAATGTCGATCCATCGCGAAGTGATGCTCATGGTGTCCTCCGTAATCGCGCGCGGTCGCGCGAATGAATTGAGTGGGCGAGTTGAGACAAAACGAATGCAAGAGGCGCGAATGCCTGAAGCGGGCGGTCAGTGTGCCACCAAAAGAAAGCCGGTGCAGGCACCCCTGGCAAAGCCTTGCGAACAGCCTTCGAAAGCCCGTTCGGCGGGCATCGTCAAGGCAATCTCATTGGACGATCCGAACGTTCTCGATTATTCATTTTCCTGTTGCGCGCCGCGCCGGTAGAGTCCACGGTAAGGTCTCGCGGGTATGGCGAGCGGATTGCGCGAAGGAGAATCGATCATGAGTGAAGGCAGTTTTGTGACGCCGTTTGCCGAGCGTTTTGGCTTGCGTGTGCCAGTCGTGCAGGCGCCGATGGCGGGCGCCACGACGCCCGAGTTGGTCGCGGCCGTGTCGAATAGCGGCGGCCTCGGCACGCTGGCCGGTGCGGCGCTGTCGCCGGAGAAAATCGCGAGCGACGTCGCGGCGATTCGCGCGCTGACGGATCGCCCGTTCGGCGTCAATCTGTTCGTGCTGCAGCCTGCCGCGCCCGACGACGCCACCGTGCGCCGCGCGCTCGAAGCCATCGACCCGGTGCGCGCGGACCTAGGTTTGCCGCCGGGCCGGCCGCTCGAACGCTACGCGCCGGATTTTCGCGCGCAGTTGGAGGCGCTGATCGAATCGCGTGTGCCGGTGGTCAGCTTCACGTTCGGGCTGCTGTCACGCGAAGACGTCGCGCGGCTGCAGGCGAACGGTCAATATGTAATCGGCACCGCGACGCATGTTGCGGAAGGCGTCGCGTGGCGTGACGCGGGCGCCGATGCGATCGCCGCGCAGGGTTCGGAGGCGGGCGCGCATCGCGGCACGTTCATCGGTTCATTTGAAGAAGCGCTGGTCGGCACGATGGCGCTGGTGCCGCAACTCGTCGACGCAACCGGACTGCCCGTGCTCGCCGCCGGCGGCATCATGGACGGACGGGGAATCGTCGCCGCGCTCGCGCTCGGCGCGCAAGCCGCGGTCATGGGCACCGCGTTCCTGACTTCCCGCGAAAGCGCGATACCGCAGGCATGGAAAGACCGGCTGCGCTCGATTTCCGACACGTCGACTTCGGTGACGTACGCGATCACGGGCCGCCACGCTCGCGGTATCCGCAATCCGCTGATGCAGCGCCTGAGCGAAGCGCCGCAGAAGATCGCGCCGTATCCCGTGCAAAACGCATTGACGCAGGAGTTGCGTCAGACGGCCGGCCGCGCGCAGAACGGCGATTATCTGTCGTTGTGGTCGGGGCAAGGCGCGCCGCTCGGCCGCTCGCGGCGCGAGGACTTCGGCGCAGCCGAACTGATGGCGCAACTCGACGACGAATGGCGTGCGGCGAGCGCCGGCATCGCGGCGTTCGTCGCTGGATTTAAACGCTGAATCGCGACGAGTCAGGACGCGTGCCGCCCCCGCTTGCGGCGCGCGTCGTTTTCAAAAAAAGTGCCGGCCGCTCGAATCCATTTCGACGTATTCCGCCTCATTCGAACCATTAACGGTTTGACTCGCTAAAACCTTTAGCGCTTACTCGCCGATGCGTTGCTCATATAGCGGAAACCCGCATGGGCCGGTGCTTTCCAGCCCGCGACGCAAGCCGGAACCCGGCGCCACTGGATAAACGCTATTAGTGTTCATCCCACTTCCTCAAAAAAGTCCCACAAATTAATTTGATAGCCTACACTTGCGCGCAAGTACGGGTTGCCGCCTGTCACAAACAGTCCGGCAGACGTACTGGCCAAGTGCATGAACGATGCAACCGGCGTGGTCGTCCACGGGACTGAGCGACACGTGTTGGGGAAGCGGGGGCACAGGGCGATTACGTTGTTTTTGGGACCGAAACTGGAGACTTACATGAACATCAAGATTCAAAAGCTGTTGCCGATCAGCGCTGCGGCGATGCTGTTCGCGACGTTGGCAACATCGGCTGCAGCCGACACGGTCGTCAAGATCGGTCACGTTGCACCGCTGACTGGCGGTATCGCTCACCTGGGGAAAGACAACGAAAACGGCGCACGCCTCGCGGTTGAAGAAATCAACGCGAAGGGCCTGACGATCGGCGGCCAGAAAGTCACGCTGCAACTCGACGCACAAGACGACGCAGCCGACCCGCGTACTGCTACGCAAGTCGCGCAGAAGCTGGTCGACGACAAGGTTGTGGCAGTGGTCGGCCACCTGAACTCGGGCACGTCGATTCCGGCTTCGAAGATCTATAGCGATGCAGGCATCGTGCAGATCTCGCCGTCGGCAACGAACCCGGCCTATACGCAACAAGGTTTCAAGACGACGTACCGCGTCGTTGCGACCGATGCGCAACAAGGTCCGGCACTGGCTAACTACGCAGCCAAGGGTCTGAAAGTGAAGAGCGTCGCGATCGTCGACGACTCGACCGCTTACGGCCAGGGTCTCGCGAACGAATTCGAAAAGACCGCAAAGTCGCTGGGCCTGAACGTGATGTCGCATGACGCGACGAACGACAAGGCTGTCGACTTCCGCGCGATTCTGACGAAGATCAAGGGCGAAAACCCGGACGCGATCATGTACGGCGGCATGGACGCCACCGGCGGCCCGTTCGCGAAGCAAGCCAAGCAGCTCGGCCTGCGCGCGAAGGTGCTGGCAGGCGACGGCGTGTGTACCGACAAGCTGTCGGACCTCGCTGGCGACGCAACCGACAACATCGTCTGCTCGGAAGCCGGCATGGCGCTCGAGAAGATGGAAGGCGGTTCCGCGTTCCAGGCGAAGTACCTGAAGCGTTTCGGTCAGCCGATCCAGATTTACGCTCCGTTCACGTATGACGCTGTGTACATCATCGTCGACGCAATGAAGCGCGCTGGCTCGACCGATCCGTCGAAGATCCTCGCTGCAATGCCGAACACCGACTACAAGGGTGTGATCGGCCAGACGACCTTCGACTCGAAGGGCGATCTGAAGCACGGCGTGATCTCGCTGTACAACTACAAGTCGGGCAAGAAGACGCTGCTCGACGTGGTGAAGATGTAATACCGCATGGGTGCGGGCAGCTTGCGCTGTCCGTGATCGCATGATTGGAAAGGCACGCGTACCTTCGGTCGCGTGCCTTTTGTTTTGGGGTGGTGGTTGGTGGTTGGTGGTTGGCGTCAGCCGTGGTGGTCGCGTTGCTTGCCTTGCTTGCGTTCTCACAGAAGTAACAGGAGTAACGGCTATCGCAACGAACGCGACCCGACGCCTCCGCGCCAGTCCACGAAACAGGCGAGGGCGCCGCAGCCGCTAAATCTTCAGCCGCTGCAGCACCTTCGGCCCCGCGATCGCAATCAGCGCACAGCACACCGCGACCACGGACAGTCCGATCGACAGATTCGTCACCTGCGCCACCGCGCCGATCAGGACCGGCCCAAACAGCATCCCAAAGTAAGCCAGCCCGGCGACGTGCGCGAGCCCTTCGGCAGCGTGGATGCCTTTCACGCTCGCGGCGGCCGCAAACAGCACCGGCATCATATTGGCGAGGCCCAAGCCCATCAGCGTGAAGCCGGTCAGCGCCGCGACCGGCGTCGGCACCAACAGCGCGCCGATCATGCCGGCGAGCGCCAGCGTCGCGCTGGCCATCACCAGTTGCGGAGCGCCGAAGCGCGCCCGCACCGCGTCGCCGGCAAAACGCGCGGCTGCCATGCCGCCCGAAAACGCGGCATACGCGGCGCTCGCGGCGGCCGGCGAAGAGAGGACGACATCGCGCATATAGACGGTCGCCCAGTCGTACATCGCGCCCTCGGCGATCAGCGCGACGAGCGCGACCGTGCCGAGCGCCCACAACGCGGGCGAGCGCCAGCGGTTCGCACGCGGCGTCGCCGAGTCGGGATGTTCGTCGTGCGGCACGTGCGGCAACACGGAAGGGCAGGCCGCGATCAGCACGAGCGCGCTGACGGCCGCGGCCAAGCCGAGATGCACGGCCGGCGCCATCCCATGCGCGAGCAGCGCGCCGCCGACAGCCGCGCCGACCATCCCGCCGACGCTGAACATGCCGTGCAACGACGACATGATCGGTTTGCGCAGCGCCTTTTCGACGGCGCTCGCTTCGGCGTTCATCGCGACGTCGAGCGTGGCCATGCCCGCGCCGAACAGGGCCAGCACGACCAGCAGCATCCAGTAAAACGGCACCACGAGGATCAACGCGACGCAGACCGACATCACGAGCCCGCCGGTGAGGCACGCGCGGCGCGTGCCGACGCGCGCAATCCACGACGCGTTCGCGGCCATCGCGCCGATCGAGCCGCCGGCAACCGCGAGAAGCGCGACCGACAGCAAGGCGGGACTCAGGTGGAAGCGGTCGCGCACGGTCGGCACATGCACGCCCCACGAGCCGTACACCATGCCGGCGATGAAAAACAGCGCCATCGTCGCGATGCGCGCTCGCTGACGCGCGGTGTCGGACAGGTTCCGGTGAGCGGCGGGGATGGCGGCGAAGTCGGTGGAGCGATCGGACACGGGAGTCTCGTGAGGAGGAAGATGCGGAAGAAAGCGCACTGAAAGCGAATTTCCGATTCTAACGAAGGGCGCTGTCTTATGCTTGAATCCACGGAATTGCGCTTTTGCTGGATTCGTCGCGCGTTGGCAGATGGTTCGCGGATGTGAGCGCCCAGCGACTCACGAATCCGCGAATCCGCGAATCCACGAGGTGCATGCAATATATATATAGGCGGGCAGCCGGCATTGCACGTCACGCCAATCCGCGCATCACGGACGGCAAGAATTCGCTCATCGACGAAAGGAACGCACTTGAACATTCCCGCACAAGCTCCATTGCACCTGTTGCATACCGCCGCGGTCGGCACGCTGGCGACGCACGCGCGCCAGCCCGAAGGCTTCCCTTATCCGTCGGTGCTGCCGTTTGCGCCTGATGAACAGCATCGGCCGACGATTCTGGTGAGCCGGCTCGCCGAGCACACGCATAATCTGCACGCCGATCCGCGTGCCGGCTTTCTCGTCGTCGATGCGCCGGACGGCGACGTGCTCAACGGTCAGCGCGTCACGTTGCTCGGCACTTTCGAACCGGTCGACCCGGCGCCCGAACTTGTCGCACGTTATCTGCGCTATCACCCGGACGCGGAGCGCTATCTTGTCCTCGGCGACTTCACGTTCTGGACGATGAAGCTCGATCGCCTGCGCTATATCGGCGGATTCGGCGCGATGGGCTGGCTGGGCGGCGATGAACTCGACCCGCTGCCGGTGCTCGGGCACGACGAGGAAGACGCGCTGATTGGCGAATTTGCCGACGCAGTGTCCGACGCCTGCGGCTACCGGCTAATCGGCGTCGACAGATATGGCGTCGATTTGCGGCAAAACGGTCTGCGCAAACGTTTCGCATTCGAAAGCGCGAAGCTGGACATGGAAACATTGCGTGCGGCGCTAGAAGATTGCATTCGACGGCGGGCCAATTAGGCGTTTATTGCCTATTCGGGAAAACCTTATCGCCGAAAACGGTGGGCCCAAAGTGCTTCAAATATGTGCCGACATTTCATGTCGAAGCTCTCATGCAATGAAATGTTTGCTTGCGGAAACTGTCTTAATTTTCATGCGCTGATAATTAATCCCATATTTACCGATTCGCGCGACGCTTTGTCTGCAAAAAACGCGGAGTGGCTAAATGAAAGCTGACGCGTGACAGCGCCTCGCCGCGAAAGTTTTTGAAACGGACAAGTATTAGTTTTACGCGGACGCGTTTGTAGTCTTTCTATTTTGTGTTAATCTCGCGTTCAAATTCCGAGGCATGAACACCTTCAAAGGGCAAGCCGGCTTAAGACTGGCAGTCGTTAATCCAAACCACAAGGGAACCTATGTCTTCCTACAAGGAACTACTCGCGCAGCGAGAGAAGCTGGAAAAGCAGATCGAAGAGGCGAAGTCGCGCGAATACGCGGAAGTGCTGAACGAAATCAAACAGAAAATGGCCGACTACGGCATTTCGCTGAGCGAACTCGGCGGCGGGCGCGCGCCCAAGGGTGCAAAAGCCGCTCGTCCGCGTGCCGGCGTTGCGCCTAAATATCGTGACCCGGAAAGCGGCAGCACGTGGTCGGGCCGCGGCAAACCGCCGCGCTGGATTGCGGGCATGGATCGCGACAAGTTTCTCATTCAGAAGTAATCAGGCGCCAAGCTTACTGAGTGCTTGCCCGGAATTAATCAGGTGTAATGCCTCTCGCATGTGTAGCATTAACGTAATACGAATGAGGCTCGCGTCGCGAGTGCGCTGGACTCATTCACTAAGGCCGCGCAGTTTCCAGGCGCGGCTTTTTTGTCGTCCGTTCAAATCGTGTGTGTGCCACGCGCACTGCCGCTTCGCGCAATTCGAATGCGAATGCTTTTCGTTTTCATAAGCGATTGATTCTAAAAGATGTTTGTTGGCGTGGGCGCTCATTCTTAAGACCGGACGGGTAGAATGGAGAGGTTGAACACCCACCGCTTCCATGATGCCTTCCGCCGCCATTGAGTCCGCTGAAAAACACCGCGTCGCGCGCAAAAGTACGTTTGTCAGTATTGCGCTGAATACGGTATTGATGGCGCTGCAAATCGCCGTCGGTGTGTTCGCGCACTCGCAGGCATTGGTGGCTGACGGCATCCACTCTCTCGCCGACCTCATTTCCGATTTTGTCGTGCTGTTTGCCAATCGGCACAGCGGCGCAAAGCCGGATGCCGATCACAATTACGGCCATAGCCGTTACGAAACGGTCGCATCGCTCTTTCTCGGCGCGCTGCTGATTGCGGTCGGCTTCGGCATGTTATGGCGTGCCGGCACGCGTCTCGCCGATCTCGAGAGCATCCCCGCCGTTCATCTGAGCGCGCTTATCGTTGCCGTGCTCGTCCTCGTCTCCAAAGAGGGACTGTTTCGCTACATGCTGCGGGAAGCGCAACGCGTGCGTTCGGCCATGCTGATCGCGAACGCGTGGCATGCGCGCTCGGACGCGGCGTCGTCGCTGGTGGTTGCGCTCGGTATTCTCGGCAGCCTTGCAGGCGTGCGGCTGCTCGATCCGATCGCGGCGGCGATCGTCGGTTTCATGGTGGCGCGCATGGGCTGGATGTTCGGATGGGACGCGCTGCAGGATCTGTCCGACCGCGCGCTCGACGACGCTGCCACCGCCGACATGCGCGCGCTGCTGCTGTCCACGCCAGGCGTGCGCGACGTCCACGAATTGCGCACGCGGAAAATGGGAGATTTCGCGCTTGTCGACGCGCATATTCTGGTCGATCCGCTCATCTCGGTTTCCGAGGGGCACTACATCGCGGAGACTGCGCGCCTGCGCGTGCTGAACGACAGCCGCGTGCTGGACGCGCTGATTCACGTCGATCCCGAGAACGATGCCGTCGCGCATCCGCCCGTCGGTTTGCCGCCGCGCGAGCGGATCGTCGCGGACGTCAACGCGGCATTGGCCGCGGGCGGCGTGAAGGCGGCCGCAGTCAACATTCATTATCTGAGCACGGGGCTCGACGTCGAAGTCGTGCTGCCGGCGCTGCCTTCGCATGGGTCCGGCAAGGGCGACGCAGAGGGGCTCGAGCGCGTGGATCTCGCCGCGCTCAAGCGCCGGCTCGGTGCGCGCAAGCTGGAGGTGTTACGCGAGGTGAGCACGCCGTCGACGCAAAGCGGTTCGTCCACGCAGGCGGGCGCTACGGGCCATGGTCGTCGCCGTACCACAGTGCCGCATGGCACTAACTGAGGCTTGAGAGCAACGCAACGCGCGGCGGGCCGCGTCGCCATGCCGAACGGCGCTCTTGATGGATTGCGGTGGCTCGCCGGCGCATCATCGGCGGATTGCGGACCATCAGGCGCATCGCACGTGCACCTCTCGCACACCGACGCGCATCAAACCCCATCGAAGCGAAGCGCATCAAAGCGCATCGAAGTGCGCCAAAACACGCCATCCGCTCAAAGCGGCAACTGCGTATCGAACTTGATCTCGCGCAGCACGACGCTCGTGCGCACTTGCGCCACCGCCGGAATCTTGAAGATGCGTTCGTGCAGAAACGTGTCGTACGCCTTGATGTCCGGCGCGACGATCTTGAGGATGTAATCGGACTCGCCGGTCGTGCTGTAGCACTCGGTGACTTCCGGGCAGGTGGCGATCTCCCGCTCGAACTGTTCGACGCCGCCTTCGGTGTGACGCGTGAGGTGAATGTGCGCGAGCGCGCACACGTGCAGCCCCAGTTTTTCGCGATCCAGCAGCGCGGTGTAGCGCTGGATCACGCCCGACTGCTCCATGTCCTTGATGCGCCGCCAGCATGGCGTGCTCGACAGGCCGACCTGATCGGATATTTCCTGCACCGAACGGCGTGCATCTAACTGCAAAAGGCGCAGAATTTTTTGAGAGAACGTATCGAGTGTCAACTGCGCCTCCGTTTGCGTCGCCGTATCACCGCATGGTAGAGGGCGCGAAAACGAAACGCAATGCAAAACGCCTCCAGCGAGGGAGATTACCTAATTTGCCGGTTCCTCAGCGGGATTTTGTCCTGAGGCGTCCCCTTCTTGCGCCGACGCAAGGCTGGCGGCCTGCATCGTGCGCAGATCCTTCAGCATGTTGCAGAAAAGCGCGCCCTGTTCGATGGCGTCATCGAGCGCGACGTGCGTGTGCGGATGCTCGTCGAACCAGTGTTTCGGAAAGCGCGGTTTGATGTTCTTGCGATACGGCAGGCCGGTCATCGCGAAGGCGAGCGTCTTGATGTCGAGCGCCGACCACGAAAACGGGCAGCGGCCGACAAAGCGCATCATGTACCAGAACATGTACGTAAAGTCGAAGCCCGCAGGCATGGCGACGAACACCGGCTTGCCCGGCAGCGCCTCGACCCAGTCGACGTAGGCCGCGAGCGCCGCGTCCGGACGCTGCAAGTCGGTGCGGCAGGCCGCCCACGCCTCGGGCTGCGTCTTCCACCACGCCTCCTGCACGGGATGCGGCGCGGCGCCGTCGAGCAATTCCAGATTGGCGGAGAACGTGGCGATCAGCTGCTTGTCTTCCGTGTAGGCGGCCGAGGCGAAACTCAGCATGGAATGCGGGCCGGGAATCGGGCCGTCCGCTTCGACGTCGGTACTGACATAGATTTCGCTGCTCATGCGGCGACTCCGTCGGCGACATAGGGATTGCTGCGACGCTCCGCGCCGAACGTCGACGTGGGACCGTGGCCCGGCACGAACGTGACGTCGTCGCCGAGCGGCCAGAGTTTTTCGCGGATCGAGCGGATCAGATCGGCGTGGTTGCCGCGCGGAAAATCCGTGCGGCCGATGGAGCCCGCGAACAGCACGTCGCCGACCAGCGCGAGCCGATGCGCGCGGCTGAAGAACACGACGTGGCCCGGCGTGTGGCCCGGGCAGTGATAGACCTCGAGCGTTTCATCGCCGAACTGCACGGTGTCGCCGTCGTCGAGCCAACGGTCGGGCTCGAACGCCTGCGCAGCCGGAAAGCCGAAGCGCGTGCTCTGATCCGGCAGCTTGTCGAGCCAGAAACGTTCGTCCGGATGTGGGCCTTCGATCGGCACGCCGTAATGCGTGGCCAGCGTCTTCGCGCCGGCGCAGTGGTCGATATGACCATGCGTCAGCAGCACTTTTTCGACGCTCACCTTCTGCCGCGCGATCTCGCCTTGAATGACGTCGAGGTCGCCGCCCGGATCGACGACGGCCGCGCGTCCAGTCGCCTCGCAAACGAGCAGCGAGCTGTTTTGCTGGAACGGCGTAACGGGGATCAAGGTGACTTTCATGGATGACGGCGCCGCGGTGAAAACGTTGATTGTACCGGCGTCTTTCCGGCGCGCGCCGAGGCTTGTCGCCTCCCCGCAAACGCCGCGCCTGCGGCTTTTGTCTGTCGATTCTTGCAGCAATGGTGAAGATTCATCAAGGTTTTCAGTCGCTTAGCAACGCAGACTTCTGTTTTGGGTATAATGGACCCCATGCACGAGGAATCGTGCTGCCACAAGGCGATGCGTCCCCATCAAAAATGGGCGCGCGGATCGCCACTCAAGTAAGGGCCGTCGCGGTATGACGGCCATCAGGTATCGATGCATTCGATGCACACGTCTTGCCCAGCCAGGCGCCGCGCGCCTGCTACGACTTTAACGGTCGTGACGCTGGGTGGGGCCTACGCCGCCGTTCCTGCGCGCTGAACTTTCGCGCGCAAGAACGTGTTTGCCACGTTCGATGGCGGCATGTGGGGTCTGGTCAGGCTGCCGGGGACAGGTTGCGCCAGACGTGAAAATTAACCGTGCGGTAGCGGCTCAGTGAGCTGCATCCGGGCTTCGACGTACTGCGCTCGTCTGCGCGGCGCGTTGTCGTCCTTTGCCGCCGGAGTCGCAGGCAACACGCTCAACTTCGCGTGATGCGGCTCGACAATGTGATTGCACGTCTTATGAAAACTCGGTTATCCCGTAGTCTGGGGACTCTTTTCGCCTTTTTTGTGCTGGCCGGTTGCGCCACGCCGCCGGGGGCCGACAACAGCGTTGCAAACGCTGTGCCGCTCCGCACAAAAAACGCGCAAGCAGCGTCCTTCGGACCGCAAGCCTACGGCAGCGCGCCGGCCTCGGACGTCGCCGTCCAGGGTTCGTCGCTGGCCGACGCCAAACCGCTCACCGATGACGGCACCGACGTGTCGGACTTTCATCAGATCGGCCGCGCCTCCTGGTACGGCCGCGGTTTCCATGGCCGCCGCACCGCGAATGGCGAACGTTACGACATGCACGCGCTGACTGCCGCGCATCGCACGCTGCCCCTCGGCTCGTATGTGCGCGTGACAAATCCGGCCACGTCGCGCTCGGTCGTCGTGCGAATCAACGACCGCGGTCCGTATGCGCGCGGCCGGGTGATCGATCTGTCGATGGCGGCGGCGAACGTGCTCGATATGCGCCACGCCGGCACGGCGCGCGTGAAGATCGAAGGTTTGACGCAGGAAGAAGCGCGCGCCGCACGCGACGAAACGCTGGCATCGAACTCCGGATCGACGGCGCAGAAATGATTTTGCGGCGGCGCTTTGGGCGCTGCCGGGCATGACGAACAGCCATGCTGCTGTGTGTAAATGCAAGAAGGGCCGCTCATCGGTATGAGCGGCCCTTTTGTTTTGCGTGACGTATCCCGCTGTGCTTGCGGCGCGGCCGCTTCGCGCGTCAGTCCTCTTCTTTCTTGAGCTCGAGCGCGCGCGTGTACAACGCGTTGCGCGATGCGCCGGTGATCGTCGCCGCTATTTTGGCCGCGCTGCTCACCGTCAATTCTTCCAGCAGCGTTTCGAGCAACGCATCGTGATCGTGTTCGCCGGCCGCTTCCTGCTGCGCGCCTTCCACTACCAGTACGAATTCTCCGCGTTGCCGGTTTGGATCGGCGGCGAGCCACGTTGGCCCTTCGGCCAGGGTGCCGCAATGCAGCGCTTCGTGTAACTTCGTCAGTTCTCGCGCGATCAGCAGCTTGCGCTCGCCGCCCAACGCATCGGCCAGCGCCTGCACCGTTTCGACGATGCGATGCGGCGCTTCGTAGAAGACCAGCGCATGCGGATGATGGGCGAGCCCCTGAAGTGTGGCGGCGCGCGCTTTGGCTTTCGGCGGAAGAAAGCCGAGGAACGAGAACGTCGCGACCCAGTCGCCCGCCGCGCTCAGTGCGGTGGCAAGCGCGCTTGCGCCCGGCAGCGGAACGACCGCAAAGCCCGCTTCGCGCGCTGCATCGACGAGCTTTGCGCCTGGGTCCGAGATGCCGGGCGTGCCTGCGTCGGACACATACGCCACCCGCTCGCCCGCCTGCAAATGTTCGACGATGCGTTGCGCCGCGGCTCGCTCGTTGTGCTGATGGACGGCGATGAGCGGCTTCGAGATTCCATAGCGCGCGAGCAACTGACCCGTGTTGCGCGTGTCTTCCGCGGCGATGCGGTCGACGAGACCGAGTAAGTGCAGCGCGCGCAGCGTGATGTCGGCGACGTTGCCGATCGGCGTGGCCACCACATACAGCGCGGCGGCAGGGTACTGCTGTCCTTGCGCGAGTTCGGAGAGAGAAGTCATGAGGCAGAAAACGCAGACGGACGGAATGAGGCCGTCATTGTGCCACGCAGGGGCACCAGGTCCTGGCGGCGTGCGTGCTCGGAGCGCGTCTCGCTCGAAGCAGGAGCAGGAGCAGGAGCAGGAGCAGGAGCAGGAGCGTAGGCCGCCAAAACCGCATGCGCCCATGCGCGACAACTTTTCCACACAACCCGGGTCCAAGCTCGTCGGCGCCGCTTTCGAAGCACACGCGCAGGAGTTTCTGCAGCGCCAGCGTTTGCGGTTGGTCGCGCGCAATGTGTCGTGCCGCGGCGGCGAAATCGATCTGGTCATGCGCGAGCGCGATGGCGCACTGGTCTTCGTCGAAGTCCGGGCGCACGCTCAACGCAAGTATGGCGGCGCGGCGGCGAGCATCGGGTGGCAGAAGCGGCAGCGAATCGTGCGCGCCGCGCAGCATTACCTCGCGACGCAGGTGTCGCAGCAAGGCGCCCAGCCCGCTTGCCGCTTCGACGTGATTGCCTTCGAAGCGGGGCGGCTCGTGTGGCTGCGCGATGCTTTCCGCGCCGACGAAGTCTGACGCAATGCGCGGACAACGCGTGTTAGTGCGATAAACTTGCGCTCGCGTGCGAGCTACGGGGCGGCGGACGACATGCGGCAACAGTGCGCCGCGCAGCGCATTTCGCGAGGTGTTTCGGTTCGCGCATGCACGTACCCACGTCATGCGTTGCGTAACACGTTCGCCGCAGCGGCACGGCAGGCTGCACGACTTCATTCATACGACTTCACAACATGGCTGCGCATTGCGGCCCACTCGCGGTAGAAGATAGAGACTCGATGTCAGTCGAACGCATTCAACAACACTTCCGCGATAGCGCGGCAGTCAAACTCGAAGCCCTGGAAACCTTGTCGATGCCGATCGCCGCAGCGATCGAC
Organism: Paraburkholderia sp. GV068; assembly: GCF_003058125.1. NCBI lineage: Bacteria > Pseudomonadati > Pseudomonadota > Betaproteobacteria > Burkholderiales > Burkholderiaceae > Paraburkholderia > Paraburkholderia sp. GV068. The sequence continues at coordinate 182,648 of NZ_QBUB01000014.1, read as the reverse complement.
ACGATGTTCGCCGCGCTTGCCAACGGCAATCGCATTCTTTCTTGCGGCAATGGCGGCTCGGCTGCCGACGCGCAACATTTCGCCGCGGAACTGATCGGCCGCTTCGAGCGCGAGCGGCCCGGCTTGCCGGCCGTCGCGCTCAGCACCGATACGTCCGTGCTTACCGCGATCGCCAACGACTACTCGTTCGAGCAGATTTTCTCGAAGCAGGTATGGGCACTCGGACAGCCGGGCGATGTGTTGCTCGCGATCAGCACGTCCGGCAATTCCGCGAATGTGATCGCCGCGATCGAAGCTGCGCATGAGCGCGAAATGATCGTCGTCGCGCTGAGCGGAAAAGGCGGCGGACGCATGCAGGAAATACTGAGCGATACCGACATCCACGTGTGCGTGCCGTCGGATCGCACCGCGCGTATCCAAGAAGTGCATTTGCTGACCATCCATTGTCTGTGCGACGGCATCGATGCCATGTTGCTGGGCGAAGACTGAGAACGATCCGAAGGAGAGCTAGTTGATGAGCGTATTCCGCGTCAAGAAGACACTGGTGAGAACCGTGCTGGTGGTGGGTTTTGCGGCGGGGTTGTCCGCGACGTTGCAGGGTTGCTTTCTCGCCGTTGCGGGCGCGGCGGGCGGCGGCGCGTTGATGGCGACCGACCGGCGCACGCTCGGCGCGCAGACCGAAGACCGCGAGATCCAGGTGAAGGCGCTTTCGCAGACGAGCCAGAACCTGCCGGACTCGGCGCACGTCAACGTGACGGTGTTCAATCGCCGCGTGCTGCTGACCGGCGAAGTGGCGGGGGACGCGTCGAAGCAGCGCGCAGAGAGCATCGTGCGCGGACTGAACAACGTGAATACGATCGTCAACGAACTGGCGATCATGCCCGCGAGTTCGTTCTCGTCGCGCACGAACGACACCTATCTCGAGACGCGCGTGAAAACCGCGCTGATCGCCGAGAAGGATATTTCGGCGAACGATTTCAAGGTCGTCGCCGAGCGCGGTTCGGTGTATCTGATGGGCCTCGTCACGATGGATGAAGGCAATCGCGGCGCGGACGTCGCGAGCCGGGTGCCGGGCGTCACGCAGGTCGTGAAGGTGTTCCAGTACATCCAGCCGCAGGAGGCTGCGGCGGCGGCCGCTGCTGCGGCAACGGCGCCGGTCGCCGCGTCGCAGCCCGACGCGAGCGCGGCGACGGTGGGCGCGATTCCGGATTCGTCGGTGAGCGCGCGGCCGCTTGAACAGCAGGCGCCGGCGCCGGTCACGAATTCGAACGCGGTGCATCCGGGCAATCCGAAGGCGCCGCAGTGATGCGTGGGGTTGGCGGTGTTTTTATGGCGTTGATGGCGGGCTCGGTGGCGGTGTTGTTCGCATCTCAAGCTTTTGCCGCCGATATGCCGGCTGGTCAGCGTGTCGCCAATGCGAATGCGTGCATGGGCTGCCATGCGGTGGATCGCAAGCTGGTCGGTCCGTCGTTCCAGCAGATCGCCGCCCGGTACAAGGGCGATGCGCAGGCGGCCGGAAAATTGGCGCGCAAAGTGAAGGACGGCGGCTCGGGTGTGTGGGGCATGATTCCCATGCCGGCGCATCAGTCGATGAGCGATGCTGACGTCCGTACGGTGGTTGGTTGGGTGCTTGCTGGGGCGCCGTCGAAGTGAGGTTTTGTGGTCCGTTCTGGCTTGGCAAAACCGAAAAGCGCTGTGCTAGAATTGTTTCGCTAGTGGGGGGGTAGCTCAGCTGGGAGAGCGTCGCGTTCGCAATGCGAAGGTCGGGAGTTCGATCCTCCTCCTCTCCACCAAGTTTTCTTTAGAAACAACGCACTACGTCTTGCGATGTAGTGCGTTGTTTTGCATTTGACAGCACTATTTGGCACTCGCGTTGTGCCAAATTTGTGCCAGCAACGTCCCGTCTCATGTTCTCCAGCGTGCTCAACATTGCCCGACACTGCTGTGTAGATCCCACGAAGCCGAGAAGTTTCGGTTTGCCAGCCGAAGGCTACGGAGCGGCGGGGCAGCGGCAGCGTCAAAACTCGCAGGATTTGTGCGGGGAGCCGTTGAAACCAGGAGACATATATTTGCATCAAGCGTAGGGGTATGCTTTACCCACAAAGTGCCGCCATATGCTTTACAACCGAGCCGACGTTGAGTCGGCTTTGTTGCATCTAGACGCAAAACTGAAGGTCCCCGTTCGAATGATCGCGTATCGGGTGACCGGCGATACCGTATCCGTGCTCGGCGTCTACTACAGAGGGCAGGGCTATGACACGCGGTTTCTGGAAGAACCCGAAACGCTGGCTGTGCGGCCATCCGGGTCCATGGTCGAAATCTGGGGGCCTCACACGCAATCAACACACCGGAGGGGCGGTACAGGTAAACATCGCACAACTCGACAGGCTCGCCACCAGTACCAGCAGCAGCGCAACACCAATCACTTTCCTGACCATCACATCCTCCCAGTTCACACCTCGATATATGACGCCGACTGCGACGCCACGAGCTTCGGGGGCGGCGAACACTGACAGATACAAAGATCGTCGCTCAGCGCCGCTTGCCGACCATCCGGCCCGGTCGTTGAAATCCGGGGACCGTAGCACTGAATCTTGCCGATCGTCTTGCACACCGGACACCACACCGGATCGTGCTCGTAGGCCTGCTCCCGGCCATTCAGCATATCCTGCCCGTCACCGCCCTGAACGATGCCGCCTACCGTGGTCGTGTCGGCCTTTACGATGTCGTAGCGTCGCATGTCATCCTCGCTCACAGAGCGCCAGGTCGCAGCCGCAAACTGTTTAACAGCGTATCCCACGTCAGAAGGGCCGCAGCTTCGTCAACAGGCGAAGTCGCCTGCTCGGGTGTCAAATCAGGACCGCTTGCGCCGAGTAGCAATTGAATAGCCGTATGCGGCTTTGCGAGCGTACTCGGGTCGCCTGGCGAGAGCAGATAGAAACGGTACGAGGTGATCTCCCCCTCCTTGAGTTCGAACAGGCGCACGCGCCTACCACGAGCAATAGAAACTTCCTGACATGCCTCAACATGATGGCTCCGGCGCATCCTGCGCGATTTGCACGATGCTGTAGAGCATTGCCCAACGAGTCCACGGGTGGTTGTAGCTCCCCTGGTGATCGTAGCCGCCCTGCACGAAGGCCATCTGGACGCCGTGGGGTGGATCACCTTTTACCCCTGGCCTCAGGCCGCGTGCCTGGGCGTCGGCGGACCACGCAGGCACGGTCGCATCACCCGGAATGATGCCGTTCTTGTCTGGGTTGGGCGCATCCGCTCCGGCGGGTAGCCTCGGAACCTTTTGTACCTCGAACTCGACGGTCAGCTTGCGTGATTCCAGATAAACCCGGACATTGCCCGTGTGCGAGTCGTGCAGGAGGGTCGCAGCGCGCAATTCTTCTTCCGTCACTCCCGACGGCACGTTGCCGGCCCAGAACACCTTGCCCCATGTCAGCAATTTTTCGAGAGGAAGACCTTTTTCGATGCCGGGCTTGTCCTTGTCGCCGCTTTCCGTCGCAGCATCGGCCTGCGGCTTCTGTATCAACGCGCCGTTGCCGTTGTATGCGGCATAAGTTTTTCCATGATAAACGTTGATTATATTATTTTGCTTTTTTACAACTTCCTTCATGGTTTCATTGAAATTTTCTAGAATTGTTTTTCCTTGTGCTCTTTTATCAAGTCGTTGCTTCACAACGCCAGCCGGATCAAGAAATGATGGATCAGGTACTCGATCAGTTGCGTGGTGCGCTCCCTTACCACGGTGCGATTCGCGGAACGATTATTACCACCGGAGGCTTTGCTCAAGGTTGCAAGGATGCTGCTCTATTTCCAGGCGCTGCCCCGATTACCCTGATCGATGGCGACAAGGTCATCGAGCTGCTACTAAAGCACGGCGTTGGCGTGAAGAAGAAGCCGCAAACGCTAATTGAGATCGACGAAAGCTACTTTGCAAGTGACGATCCTGAAACTGAAATCACTGAAGAGCAGTAACCGTTTATATCTATCTGCACTACCATCAAATCGATCCGACACATCATGCGCAAGATGTCGCCGTCGATGGGGACGCGCAGCGCATCTTCCTCAAGATCTACGACGACGAGCCTCACAAACCCCGGCAGCCTCAAACTGCCGGGGGTTTTTCTTCACCCGCCCTCGCGACCACCCACCGAAGCATCCACTCAAAACTTATCCCACCCGTCATCGCCACCGACGGTAGCAACCGGCGACGCCAACCCCTTCGCCGGCACACGCACCGGTTCAGCCTTCGCCCCAACGCGGACCGCACTCACCGGCTTGACGTGAGCAACATTGGCTAGCTTACCCACCCCAGCCACCCCAGCCACCCCAGCCCCCGCATCCCCCCTTGGCAAGAGGTCAACACCCACCCCCACCCGAAAAAAACCCACAGTCTCACTCAACCGCTCCCCCTGCTCCTCCATCGACCGCGAAGCCGCTGCCGCCTGTTCCACCAGCGCCGCGTTTTGCTGCGTGACGTTGTCCATCAGGGTGATCGCGAGGTTGATCTGCTCGATGCCGCGGCTCTGTTCGCTCGAGGCCGCCGCAATCTCCGACATGATGTCCGTCACGCGCGCCACGGCATGCGTGACTTCGGTCATCGTCTTGCCCGCTTCGCCGGCAAGCGACGAGCCGTCGCGAATCCTCTCCACCGAATCGGCGATCAGATCCTTGATCTCCTTCGCCGCGCTCGACGAGCGCTGCGCGAGACTCCGCACCTCGCTTGCGACCACCGCGAACCCGCGTCCCTGTTCGCCCGCGCGTGCCGCTTCCACGGCTGCGTTCAGCGCAAGAATGTTGGTCTGAAACGCGATCCCTTCGATGATGCCCGTGATGTCGGCAATCTTCGTCGAGCTATCGCTGATGTCCTGCATCGTGCTCACTACCTGGCCGACCACGGCGCTGCCTTTCTGCGCGACAGACGAAGCATTCGCGGCGAGCGTGCTGCCTTGCTGCGCGTTATCGGCGTTCTGCTTCACCGTCGACGTGAGCTGCTCCATGCTCGACGCCGTCTCCTGCAACGACGCCGCCTGCTGTTCGGTACGCTGGCTCAGATCCATGTTGCCCGCCGCGATCTCGCGAGCCGCGCCCGCGATGCTCGTGCTGGCGTCGCGCACGCGTCCGACGACCGTCGTCAGACGCTCGTTCATCTCGCGCAGCGCGCCGAGCAGTTTGCTGGTCTCATCCTTGCCGTCGACGCGAATGCGCGTACGCAAATCGCCTTGCGACACGGTCCGCGCGACGTCGATGGCAACGCCCAACGGCCCGCTCACGGCACGCGTGATCGCGACGCACGCGCCGACTGCAAGCGCAACCGCGAGCAGCGAAATGGCGATCAGCAGATTGCGCTGGTTCTGGTAATGCGCCGCGTAGTCGGCGATCATCGTCTCCTGCCGCGCATGCGCGTGCCCGGCATACGCGTCGGTCGCGCGAATCAGCGCCGCGAGGAGCGGCCGGCACTGATCGTCCATTTTGACAATCGCCTCGTCGCGCTTGTTGGCGAGCGCGAGGCCGACAATGTCGGTCGCGACCGGGCCATACGCGGTCTCCACGCGATTGATTTCGGCCACGAGGCTGCGCGCCTTGTCGTCGGCGCCGGCGTCCCTGACCATCTCGTTCAGCTTCTTGAGATTCGCCGCCACGTCTTCGTGTGCACGCGTGACCTGCGCTTTTTCGATCTCGAGATCCTCGGGCTTGACGACGAGCACGAGATTGCGCGCCGCGATCGCGCGGCGATCAACCGCGGTTCGCACCTGAACCGCCATGTCGGCGCGCGCGTTGATGCCGCGCACGAAACTGGAAAAGCCATCGGTGGAATCGGCGAGCGACTTGAGCGAAAGTCCCGCGACCGCAACGACGATCAGGGACAGCATGCCGAAGCCGGCTATCAGCTTCGCTTTAATGGTGAACTGGTTCAGAGCGGCCATGTATCTGTATTTCTCCAGGGACGAAACGAGCGCTTCGTAATGGACTCTCAGGTCCGGGAATGGGAGCGTCTATGCGGCCGCCGGACAGTCGACGACCTCGCGCGGTGTTGCCGCTTCGTGCGAGCACAAAAAGCGGCATCCCATTTATTGGTTATCGGAGCTTCGCAGATGGACTTGAGAGAAGCCGGGTAATCCACGACCCCGTAACAGCCGCCGCCGTCTAAACTTCCACCCAACTCTCACCGCCAACCAAAGACAACCAAAGACAACCAAAAGACAACCAAAAGACAACCAAAAGACAACCGTAAGCCCCGCGCAAGCCGTCAAACCCCCGTCTTTTCCACGATTTGGGCCGCGGTTCCCTCTGTTACGCTACCGGCTTGCCATACGTGCCCACGGGCGCGTCCTTTCCCCACCGCGCGCCAAGGCCGCGCATGTCCGAACCGAACAACATGGTCACGCGTCGTCCCAACCTCATCATCGCGATCAGTGGCGTGCTGGCGAGCGCAATCCTCGCGCTCGCCGTGTGGGTGCTCGCGCAGATGCACGACGACGCGTTGCGGCGCGCGCAGGACTCGGTCTTCAACGTCTCGCTGCTGGTGGAGCGCGACGTCTCGCGCAACCTGGAAATCTACGATCTGTCGATCCGAACGGTGATCGACGGGCTCAAGCAGTCGCGCGTGATGCAACTCGATCCGGCGCTGCGTCAGATGGTGCTGTTCGACGGCTCGGCGTCGGCGAAAGACATGGGCTCGATTCTGGTGATCGATGAAACGGGCTATATCGCGATCGATTCGCAGTCGCTGCCGCCGCGCCACGTTTATCTCGGCGACCGGGACTACTTCAAGGTGCATCGCGATTCGCCTAGCGTCGGTTTGTACGTGAGCCGTCCGTTCATGCCGCGCACGACGGGCGCTGACATGAGCATTGGCCTCAGCCGGCGCATCACGCGGCCGGATGGCAGCTTCGGCGGCGTCGTCGTGGGCACGATGCGCCTGAAGTATTTCCGCAGCCTGTTCGACGGGATGAACCTCGGCGCCGGCGGATCGATGGCGCTGATGCTGAGCGACGGCACGATGTTGATGAGGCGTCCGTACGATCCGAAGACGATCGGCATCAATCTGATGGGCACAGCCAATTATTCGCGCTTCGTCCAGCAGCCGAGCGGCGACTTCTTCGGAACGGCGGCGATCGACGGCGTCGAGCGCTGGTACGCGTTTCGCCACATCGACATGTATCCGCTGATTCTCGACGTCGCGCTGTCCACGCGCGATATCTACGTCGGCTGGCGGCGGCGCGCATGGATCATCGGCTCGCTGATCGGCGCGCTCAATCTCACGATGATCGCGCTCGCCGTGCTGTTCGCGCAGCAGATACGGCGGCGCCTCATCGCCGAGGAAGAACTGCGCACGCTCGCGAGCACGGACGGTCTCACGGGCGTCGACAACCGCCGCACCTTCGAGCAGTCCGCGGAGAACGAATGGCGCCGTGTACACCGCAACGGCGGATCGCTTTCGATGCTGCTGATCGACGTCGACAGTTTCAAGGGATTCAACGACCTGTACGGCCACTCGGCCGGCGACGATGCGCTGATCACGGTGGCTCGCTGCATCACGCAGAACGTGCAGCGTCCGGGCGACACGGCGGCGCGCTACGGCGGCGAAGAGTTCGCGGTTCTTTTGCCGGACACCGACCAGGCCGGCGCAATGTCCATTGGCGAGAAAATCCGCGCGGCCGTGGAGGCGGTTGGGCTCGGTCACGTGGCCAGCTCGCACCATGTGCTGACCGTGAGCATCGGCGTCGCGACGATGCAGGGCGAGGCGTTCACGTCGAGCCGCGCGCTCGTCGATGCCGCCGATCAGGCGCTGTATGCCGCGAAGGATGCGGGCCGCAATCGCGTGTCTTCGTACGGGCCGGGCGTGCCGGCGGCGGAAGGCAGCGCGATAACTGTCGTTGGTCGATAGCGCTGCCTCACAATAATACCCGGATAATATGTTGCGCTTTTATTTAACCCGGGTATAATTCGACAACTTCCCGAACCGGCGATTGTCGTGACCACGTATTCCCGCACCTGTACGGCCTTTGAGGGCCATCGCCTTATCGCTTCCGGCGAATTGCCGCGGGTCGCGCTCGCCGTCAAAGAAGTCCTCGCGCGGGGCGAACAGGCGCCCGTCCTCGTTTTCGACGACGTCAGCGCGGCTCCCGTCGAATTCGATTTGCGCGGCAGTGCGGAGGACATCGTCGCGCGCTTGAACCAGGCCGACCGCGCCGCAGATCCCGCCACCGACGCAACCACCGATGCCGCCGCCGACACCAGCACGCCACGCGGTCGCGGACGGCCGAGGCTTGGCGTCGTCGCGCGCGAAGTGACGTTGTTGCCGCGTCATTGGGATTGGTTGAATGCGCAGCCGGGCGGCGCGTCGGTCGCGCTACGCAAGCTGGTGGAGACGGCGCGCGCAACCGGCGAGCATGTCGACCGCAGACGCGCAGCGCAGGAAGCGGTGTATCGCTTCATGACGGCGCTGGCGGGCAACCTGCCCGATTACGAAGATGCGACTCGTGCGCTCTATGCCGGCGACCGGCCGCGCTTCGAAGAAAAAATCGCGCAATGGCCGGACGATGTCCGCAGGTACACGCTGCGGCTCGCTGAGAATGCGTTCGAACCGCACGCCTGAACCGAAGCAAGGCGAAAAAAAACCGCTCACACCCGGAGAGCGTGAGCGGAAAGTCGGAGAGTTACAACAACATCGCATGCGTTAATTGGGGTCAACGCAGCGGGGCAAGTCTAAGAGCCAAATCGCTGCTTTGATATCGGACGAATCTCAAACGCGTAGCTCGTTTGCATCTGCCAGGCATTCCTTACATTATCCTGTCCCGCTTATTCCGGGATTCATCGCATCAAGTCCGCGCGCTGCGCGCCGTAAAACGAACTGAACGCTGCTGAGCCGCTGCGTCGCCAACGCGCCTTCTTACTCCTGATGAGTCGTTGGCACGTTCCGGCCGTGACGCGGCAGCGAGCATTTTTGTTGCGACTTGTGAAGGATAGGCCAATGAAGTGGTTCGATCGCATGACCGTGTTCAGGAAACTGCTGCTGGCATTCGCCGTGGTGATTGCGTTTTGCGTGGTGATCGGCGGCACATCGCTGAAGACGCTGTCGTCGATGCATGACATCACGGATGCCATCTGCGATAAATATATGGACGGCCTTTACTGGCTCGAAGAAGCGAACCGCCACAAGATCGATTCGGATCTCGCCGCTGCGAACCTCGGCTATGTGAGCGGCGAAGCCGGCCGTCAGAAGCTCAAGGACAGCATCGTGGCATCGCTCAAGCGAATGCACGAGGGCTACGACAATTATCGCGCGACGATCGTCACCGCCCAGGGGCGCCAGATGTTCGACGACGTGCTGCAGAAGTCCGCGGTCTGGGAAGGCATCGTGCAGCAGCAGATCGGCCTTGCGCCGATCCCGGCCGGCGTCGACAACGACGAACTCGTGCGCCGTGCGATCGCGTCGAGCGAGACATTGCGCGACCGCATCACGGCGCTGATCGACTATCGCCGTCAGCAGGGCAACGACGCGCAGGCCGAAGCCGCCGCCAATTATCAGCGCATGCGCATGGCGATGCTCGTGCTCGTGCTGGGCGCGATCGTCGCGGGCGGCGTACTGGCCGCGATCATCGCGCGGCGCCTCGCGCGTCAGTTGGGCGGCGAGCCGGATTACGCGATGCACATCGCGAACCGCATCGCCGGCGGCGACCTCAGCGTGCGCGTCGAAACCCGTCCTGGCGACACGCAGAGCATGCTCTTCGCACTGCGCAACATGCGCGAGCGGCTCTCGGGCATCGTCGCGGGCATCAGCGAATCGAGCGAATCGATCCTCACTGCATCGGGCGAAATCGCGCAGGGCAACACCGACCTGTCGCAACGCACCGAAGAGCAGGCCGCGGCCTTGCAGGAAACCGCGTCGAGCATGCAGCAACTGACGTCGACGGTGAAGCAGAACGCAGGCAACGCACAGCAGGCGGGCGGCGTCGCGCACGGCGCTTCGGAAGTGGCGGCGCGCGGCAGCGATCTCGTCGGCGATGTGGTCGAAACGATGCGCGAACTCGCGGCCGGCTCGAAGCGCATGACCGACATCATCGCGATGATCGAAGGCATCGCGTTCCAGACCAACATTCTTGCGCTGAACGCCGCGGTCGAGGCCGCGCGCGCGGGCGAGCAGGGACGCGGCTTCGCGGTCGTCGCGGGCGAAGTGCGCTCGCTCGCGCAGCGCAGCGCGGTGTCGGCGAAAGAGATCAAGGAACTGATCGAAAACTCGACGGCGCGCGTGGACAGCGGCGCGGAACTCGCGGAGCGGGCCGGCCAGACGATGGCCGAAGTGACTCAGGCGATCAGTCGCGTGACGGACTTGATGAACGAGATTTCCGCGGCGTCGCAGGAACAAAGCACAGGCATCGAAGGCGTGAATCGCGCGGTCGCGCAAATGGACGACGTGACCCAGCAGAATGCCGCGCTCGTCGAGCAAGCCGCGGCCGCGGCGTCGTCGATGGCGGATCAGGCGAGGCAGTTGCAGGCGGCGGTGACGGTGTTCTCGCTCGAGCCGAAGCACGCGTGACGAACGTCGCGTCATCGCGCGCGTCGCGTTTGTGCCTGGCCGCGCGCGATATTGTCCGCGCTTGCCACCTCCAATCGCACTCCGTACACTCGCGCGTAATTCCCGCACGGCGCTATTTTTGCGCGCCGTCGTCCACGAAAAACGCCGAATAGAGGAGAACCCCCGCGATGGCCGATTCCTATTTTCCCCGCTGGCGCGCGCAGCCAGATGCCGTCGAGGGGCGCATCGTCGGTACTGACGAACGCCTTGCCTGGCCGCAGATGTTCGCGATGGGCATTCAGCACGTCGTCGCGATGTTCGGCTCGACCGTGCTCGCGCCCTTGCTGATGGGCTTCGATCCCAACCTCTGCATCTTCATGTCGGGCATCGGCACGCTGCTGTTCTTCGTGCTGGTCGGCGGCCGCGTGCCGAGTTATCTCGGCTCGAGCTTCGCGTTCATCGGTCTCGTGATCGCGGTCACCGGCTACGGCGGCCACGGGCCGAACATGAACGTTCCGGTCGCGCTGGGCGGCATCATCGCGTGCGGCGTGGTGTATGCGGTCATCGGCCTGATCGTGTCGGCGGTCGGCACGCGCTGGATCGAAACGCTGATGCCGCCAGTCGTGACCGGCGCGATTGTCTGCGTGATCGGTTTGAATCTCGCGCCGATTGCCGTGCGCGGCGTGAGCGGCAGCAACTTCGATTCGTGGATGGCGCTCGTCACCGTGCTGTGCGTCGGCGCGGTCGCGGTGTTTGGCCGCGGCATGCTGCAACGCCTGCTGATTCTCGTCGGCCTGCTGATGGCCTACGTGATCTACGCAATCGTGACGAACGGCCTCGGCATGGGCAAGCCAGTCGACTTCTCGATCGTTGCGAACGCTGCGTGGTTCGGCATGCCGCATTTCACGGCGCCCGTGTTCAACATGCAGGCCATGACGCTGCTCGCGCCGATCGCGGTGATCCTCGTCGCCGAAAATCTCGGCCATATCAAGGCGGTCAGTGCGATGACCGGACAGAACCTCGACCGCTATATCGGCCGCGCTTTTCTCGGCGATGGACTCGCGACCGTCGTTTCCGGTTTTGCCGGCGGTACGGGTGTGACCACCTACGCGGAAAATATCGGCGTGATGGCCGTGACCAAAATCTATTCGACGCTCGTGTTCGTGATCGCCGCGTTGATCGCGCTCGTGCTCGGTTTTTCGCCGAAGTTTGGCGCGGTGATCCAGACCATTCCGGGTCCTGTGCTCGGCGGCGTTTCGATTGTCGTGTTCGGTCTGATCGCTGTGACCGGCGCGCGCATCTGGGTCGTCAACAAGGTCGACTTCTCGGATAACCGCAATCTGATCGTGGCCGCGGTCACGCTCGTGCTCGGCGCCGGCGACTTCTCGCTGAAACTCGGCGGCTTTGGTCTTGGCGGCATCGGCACGGCCACGTTCGGCGCGATCATTCTTTACGCGCTGCTCAGAAGGAAGCCGGCGCAAGGGCCGGTAGCCTGATCGTTTTCAGGAGACGACGTTACTTCCAGCGCGCGGTCAGCGCCGTCTCCGACAAATCCACTTCATGCATGAGCTTGTTGAACGTTTCGTCGTTGATCGTCTGATTGCTGCGCAAGCTGAGCAATACCTGGCGCTCGGCACGCATTGCGGAGAGCTTCATGCGAAATTCCAATGCGTCCGCGCGCCGCGCCATGTCGCGCGGTTCCTGATCTCCGGCGAGTGCCGTCAGCCTGCGGCGATAAATGTCCATGACGCGCGCGGTCACGTCGGCGGCATAGGCCGAGGCCGATTCATCGAGATTCGCGCACTCCTTGTCATGCAGATCGTCGACGGCGCGGATCGCCGCTTGCGCCGCCATCGTGCGCGCGAGCGCTTCTTCCGCGGCGTGCGGGTCCTTGCCGCGGCGCCATCCGCGCAAGAGCAACGGCAACGCAATCACGCCGACGACGAGCGACACGAGAATGACACCCGACGCGATAAAGATCGCGAGGTCGCGCCCAGGCAACGCCGCGCCGTCCGGCAACGTTTCGGGCAACGACAACACGCCGGCAAGCGTCACCGCCCCGCGCACGCCGGCAACTGTCGTAACCGCCACGGTGCGCAGCCCCGGCACCGCGTTGACGAGGCCATGCCGCGCTGCGCCGCGGCTCGAAAACCAGCGCAGCAGCCACACCCACGTAAAGCGCAACGCATACAGCGCCACGGCGACGACCGCGATGTAGCCGATCAGGCGTCCCACTTGCGCGTCGCTCGTTTGGTGCGCGTCGAGCAATGCGCGGCCGAGAATGTGCGGAAACTGCAGCCCCAGCAGAATGAACACCATGCCGTTGAAGACGAACTCGATCATCATCCACGTATTGTTTGCGCGCAGGCGCGACGAGACCGATCCCGACGTGGCGAGCGTCGTGTAGTTCATCATCATGCCGGCGGCGACCGCCGCGAGAATGCCCGAGAGCTCGAAACGTTCGGCGATCAGGTAGGTGGCGAACGGAATCAGCAGCGTCATCACGACGCCGGGCGCCGGGTCGCCTTCTTCCGTCAGATTGAGAAAGCGCACGGACACGAAGCTGAACAGCCAGCTTACCGCCGCGCCCGTCGCGAGACCGCCGACGGCGATGATCACGAAACTGATCGACGCATCGCGCAATGAAAACACGCCGGTCAACGCAGCGGCGATCGCGAACTTGAGCGCGACGAGGCCGGACGCGTCGTTCATCAACGCTTCGCCTTCGAGAATATGCATCAGCCTGCCCGGCACCTTGCCTTTGCCGGCGATACCCGAGAGCGCGACGGCATCGGTCGGCGACAGCACCGCGGCGAGTGCGAACGCGACCGGCAGCGGCATCGACGGCACCAGCGCGTGCACGAAGTAGCCGATGGCCAGCACCGTCATGAACACGAGGCCGAGCGCGAGCATCAGGATCGAGCGGCGCGCCATGAAGAATTCGCGCTTCGGAATGCGCCATCCGTCGGCGAACAGCAGCGGCGGAATGAACAGCATCATGAAGATTTCAGGGTCGAACGTGACATGCAGTCCGAGCCTCGGCCATGCGAGCATCGCGCCCATCGCGATCTGCACGAGCGGCAACGGCAAGGGCAGCAAGCGGGTCACGACACCGGAGGCGGCCACGGCAAGCAGAAGAATCAATACGGTGAAGACGATATCCATCGGTACAGGGCTTAAATAGACAACGGGGATTATCCGATGGATCGGCGCATCGGAGCCAGGGCGCACACGCACGTCCATCGCACCTTAACGGTGCGCGCTCGCCCTCTGGTGGCGCACGCGCCATACCGTCGGTGCAATCTTTCACGCGAGTTACATCGCTATGTGCGCAAGCGTGCGCATGGAGCTTGCTTAAGCCATATCGATGGCGCACATTTTGGAGCAATGGCGCCGTGGGTTGTTCGCATCCGCGTTCTGACCGGCCCGGCTCTCGCGTGAGAGGATTGCATGACGATTGCGCAACAGGAAAGAACGGCCGCCGCGCCTCATGGCTTCGACGTCGAAGTGACATCGGGCCTCGAACGATTTTCGGTGCAGCACGGCGAGCTGACGCTCACGAGCGTGTTTCAACCCATCTTCAGTCTGTCGCACATGCGGGCTGTCGGCTATGAAGGGCTATTGCGCGCGCACGACATGCTCGACCGGCCGGTGTCGCCGCTCGACGTGTTCGGCGAGGCGGCGCGCGTCGGCGACGTGTTGCAACTCGATCGGCTCGCGCAGACGCTGCATCTGGAAAACTTCAAGGTGCTCGGCGCCGAACGCGAGTGGCTCTTTCTCAACGTGCATCCCGGCGCGTTGACCGATCCTTACCTGTCCGCCGCATTGCTCGCCACGCTCAAGCGTCTCGACTTGCCGCCGCGGCGCATCGTGCTCGAAGTGCTCGAGCAGCGCGCGGAAGACCTCGAGCGTCTCGCGGATGCCGTGCGTCAATTCCGCGAGCGCGGCTTTCTGATCGCACTCGACGACTTCGGCGCGGGACACTCGAACGTCGAGCGCATCTGGCAACTGAATCCGGACATCGTGAAGCTCGACCGCATCATGCTGTCGCACGCCGCGCATCGCGCCGACATGGCGACGATCCTGCCGGGCCTCGTCGCGCTGTTGCACGAAGCGGGCAAGCTCGTGCTGATCGAAGGCGTGGAAACCGAGCACGAAGCGCAGATGGCGCTCGCCTGCAACGCCGACTTCGTGCAAGGCTTTTTCTTTGGCCGCCCGAATCCTGGCGCGGCCGACGCGACGCATGCGGCCAGTTGCATCGGCGAACTCACCGAGCGTTATCGCGACCAGACTGAAGCGGGCGAACGCCGCAATGCGACCCGCCTCGCGCCGTATCTGCGCGCCTTCGAACGCGCGGCCGAGCGGCTTGCGGCCGGCGAGCCGCTGGAAGAAGTGTGCTGGAATTTTCTCGCGCTCGATCACGCCGCGCGCTGCTTTCTGCTCGACGCGAAAGGGCGGCAAGCGGGCCGCAACGTCGTGCTGCGCGCCGACCGCGCGGCGCATGAAACGCGCTTCTTGCCGCTCGCCGACGCACAAGGCGCGAACTGGCTGCGTCGTCCGTACTTTCGCGATGCGATCAATGCACCTGAGCGCGTGCATGTCACGCGTCCGTATCTGTCGATCAACGAGGCGTTGCCGTGCGTGACGTTGTCGGTGGCCACGCAGGTTGGCGGACAAATCTGCGTGCTGTGCGGAGATATCGACTGGGTGGACGAAGAGCGCTTCTGACATCATGTCGTTTTCAACGACACACGGTTGCGCTCATGTCCGTTCTGCTCGAAGTCATTGCCACTACCGTTGCCGACGCGCGGCTCGCCGCGCAGGCGGGCGCTGACCGTCTCGAACTCGTCACCGCGATGGGCGAGGGCGGGCTCACGCCGAGCATCGGTCTGATCGAAGCCGTGGTGAACGCGGTCTCCATTCCCGTCAACGTGATCGTGCGTCCTCACAGCCGTTCGTTTGTCTACGATGCCGACGATCATGCGCTGATGCTGCATGACGTGCGCGCCGTGAAAGCGGCGGGCGCGAACGGCGTGGTGATCGGCATGTTGAACGTCGACGGCGAGATCGATCGCGAACAACTGGCGCGCGCAATCGACGCCGCCGATGGCCTTGCCGTCACCTTCCATCGCGCGTTCGATGAAGTGCGCGATCAGCAAAAAGCGCTGGACGTGCTGCTCGGTTTTAATGCCGTGACGAATGTGCTGACGTCAGGTGGACAGCCTTCCGTGCTGGATGCCGAGGCGACGATTCGCGCGCTCGTGCGCCAGGCGTCGGGATCGCATTGCACGGTGCTCGCGGGCGCGGGTCTGACAGTCGATGCAGTCGCCGGCTTCGTGAGCCGTACACAAGTGCAAGCGGTGCACTTTGGGTCGGGCGTGCGTGTGGGCGGCAACGGACTTGCGCCGATCGACATCGACAAAGTTGCGCGAGTCAGGGCATTGCTGAACGCATAAAAAAGCCGCTTCATGTCGACACATGAAGCGGCTTCATCGTTTGCGCAGCAGCAAGCGTTGCGCCGGTTTCTACAACGCGTGCTACTTCGCAACCACGACCGGAATACCGCGCAACTGTCCCGCGCCTTTAACATCCTCGAGCGATTTCTTCACCGACGCTCCCGTCGACGCTTCAATCTGCAAGCGCGCCGCGAGTTCACGTTCGCCACGCTTCACGCCTGCGAGATTCGCGAGCTTCACGTGACCGTAACCGCGCACGCGAGCATGCAGATCGGCGAGCTTCGCGACGTCTTCGAGATTGCCTGCGTCGAGCTTGGCAAGCGCGCGCTGTAACGTGGTTTCGTAGTCGTCGGCGAGTTCGCGCTCCATCTTGCGCTCGAGCGTGCGGCCAAACGGATCGAGCATCGTGCCGCGCAGTCCACGCACTTTTGCCAGCACGC
Organism: Paraburkholderia sp. GV068; assembly: GCF_003058125.1. Taxonomy (NCBI): domain Bacteria; kingdom Pseudomonadati; phylum Pseudomonadota; class Betaproteobacteria; order Burkholderiales; family Burkholderiaceae; genus Paraburkholderia; species Paraburkholderia sp. GV068. The sequence goes on along the minus strand of NZ_QBUB01000014.1, from coordinate 166,221 downwards.
CGAGAACCGGCCACATCCATTGACCGAAGGTTTTCTTGGTCGGATTCCCACCGGAATGCGGGCGCGTGAGCGTCGGCGGCGCGAGATTGAACTTGATGCCGAAGTCCTTGCCCGCGACGCCTTCGAATTGCGCTTCGAGTGCTTCACGGAAGGCGGCGTCGGTGTGCAGGCGCGCGACTTCGTATTCGTCCTTCACCGCGAGCAAGCGATAAAACGTCGTCGCCGCTGCACGCGTCACGCGTTCGCTGCTTGCATCCACCGCATGTTCGGCGCGACGCGCGGCGTCGACCAGCGCGCGATAACGCTTCACATAGCTCGCGCCGCCGTAAGTTTGCAGACGGCCTTCGCGATGCGCGATCAGTTCATCGAGCGTATCGACGCGCACCGTTTGCTTCGCCGCATGCCGCGCCTGCCACAGCGATTCGAGCGCGGCGGGATCGTCGGCGGCAAGACGGCCGATCGAAAACGCGAGTTGGTTCATCTGCACCGCGACGTTGTTCAACTCAATCGCACGCATCAACGCGCCGAACGACACGGGCACGAGGCCGAGTTGCCACGCAAAGCCGAGCATCAGAATGTTCGCGCCGATCGTGTCGCCGAGAAAACGTGTGGCGAGCGCCTGCGCGTCGCATGCCGACATGCGTTCGGCTCCGGCCGCATGCCGCATCTTGTCGATCAACGCGTCGGCGTGCAGCGTCGCGTCCGGGTTCGTGACGAAGGTCGCGTTCGGAATTGCATGCGTGTTGACGACGATGCGCGTGCGCCCATGACGTACCGTTTGCAGTGCGTCGGCGCTTGCGCCCACCACCATGTCGCAGGCGAGCAGCACGTCGGCCTGCTGCGTGTCGATGCGCACCTGGTTCAGCCATTCGTCGCGCGCCGCGAAGCGCACGAACGACAGCACCGAGCCGCCCTTTTGCGCGAAGCCCATGAAGTCGAGGACCGACGCGCTCTTGCCTTCCAGATGCGCAGCCATGCTGATCAATGCGCCGACCGTCACGACGCCCGTACCGCCGACGCCCGTCACGAGAATGTCGTACGGCGCGGCGTCGAGCTGCGTGGCGGGCAGCCGCAATGCGTTCACGCGTTCGGTCAGCGCTTGCGGATCGAACGCGACGCCCGCGGCTTTCTTCAGCTTGCCGCCTTCCACGGTCACGAAGCTCGGGCAAAAGCCGTTCACGCACGAATAATCTTTATTGCACGACGATTGATCGATGCGGCGCTTGCGCCCCAACGCCGTCTCAACGGGCTCCACCGACAAACAGTTCGACTGCACGCCGCAATCGCCGCAACCCTCGCAGACTTCCTCGTTGATAAAGAGCCGCTTGTCCGGATCGGGGAATTCGCCTTTTTTCCGGCGACGCCGTTTTTCGGCGGCGCAGGTCTGGTCGTAGATCAGCACGGTCACGCCGTCGGTGTCGCGCAGTTCGCGCTGCACGGCATCCATTTCGCTGCGGTGATGGAACGTCGTGCCCTTCGGGAAAAGATCGTGATGGCCGTCGTATTTCTCCGGCTCGTCGCTGACCACGACGAAGCGCGATACGCCTTCGGCTTCCACCTGACGCGCGATCTGCGGCACGGAAATGCTGCCGTCGACCGGCTGGCCGCCCGTCATCGCGACCGCGTCGTTATAGAGAATCTTGTACGTGATGGTGGCTTTCGCCGCGACGGCCTGGCGGATCGCGAGAATGCCCGAATGAAAGTACGTGCCGTCGCCGAGATTCTGGAACACGTGGCGCGTTTTCGTGAACATCGAATGCGATGCCCAGTCCACGCCTTCGCCGCCCATCTGAATGAGACCGGTGGTGTCACGCTCCATCCACGAAGCCATGAAGTGACAGCCGATGCCCGCCTGCGCAATCGAACCTTCAGGCACTTTCGTCGATGTATTGTGCGGGCAGCCCGAGCAGAAATACGGCGTGCGCTTCACGCTGTCGGCGGCGTTCGAAAGAATTTGCGGCGCGACCAGATCGACCACGCGCTCGCGGCGATCAAGCGCAGGCTTGTGCTTCGCGAGCCAGTTCGCGAACACAGGCAGAATGCGCGAAGGCCGCAATTCACCGAGCGACGACAGCAGCATGCTGCCGTCTTCCGCATGCTTGCCGATCACGGCCGGCCGCGCACCTTGCGTGCGGTTGTACAGATAGTCCTTGATCTGCTGCTCGATGACCGGGCCTTTCTCCTCGATCACGAGCACTTCGGAAAGACCGTCGACGAACGTATCGATGCGCGTCATTTCCAGCGGAAACGACAAGCCGACCTTGTAGATGCGCACGCCGGCCGCGTCCAGGTCGGCGACGGTCAGATCGAGGCGGCGCAACGTCTCCATCAGGTCGAGATGCGCCTTGCCGCACGTGACGATGCCAACGTTCGCATGCGGACTCGGCGCGATCCATTTGTCGATGCTGTTGGTTCTGGCGAAGTGGCGCACCGCGTCGAGTTTCGCGTGCATCCGCGATTCGATGGTGAGGCTCGGCAAGTCAGGCCAGCGGTTATGCAGGCCGCCTGCCGGCGCTTCGAAATCGTGCGGGACGGTCCAGTCGGTTCGCAGCGCATCGAGATCGACGGTCGAGCCCGATTCGACGGTTTCGGAGATCGCCTTGTAGCCGACCCACGCGCCCGAGAAGCGCGACAGCGCCCAGCCGTACAGCCCGAACTCGAGCATGTCGGCGAGGTTCGACGGATTCACGACCGGCATGTGCCACGCCATCATCGCGAAGTCGCTCTGATGCGGCATCGACGACGACACGCAGCCGTGATCGTCGCCGGCCACGACCAGCACGCCGCCATGCGGCGACGAGCCGTACGCGTTGCCGTGCTTGAGCGCGTCGCCCGCGCGGTCGACGCCGGGGCCCTTGCCATACCACATCGCGAACACGCCCTCGACCGTGCGTTCCGGGTCCGCTTCCACGCGCTGCGTGCCGAGCACGGCGGTGCCGCCGAGTTCTTCGTTGATCGCGGGCAGAAAGCGCACGTCGCTCGCTTCGAGCAGTTTCTTCGCCTTCCACAATTGCTGATCGACCATGCCGAGCGGCGAGCCGCGATAGCCGCTGATGAAGCCGGCGGTGTTCATGCCGCGCGCCTTGTCGAGCGCGCGCTGCATCAACGCGAGGCGCACGAGCGCCTGGGTGCCGGTCAGAAAGATGCGGCCGCGAGTCGCGGTGAGATTGTCGGACAGCTTGTAGTCGGCGAGAGCGGGCGTGCCGTCGATGGGCAGGCGAGCGGTCATGGGTGAGTCTCCGTAATTTTGCATTCGCGCGCGCGATGGGGACCGGTGGGAACCACGAAGCCCGCGCAGCGAAAGAGACTCTATTTTTTAGCGCCAATCAGAGTGGATTTTTTCTACTTTCCGCGCATGCACGCGAATGCGCGCGAAGAGCGCCGCGTTTTGACGCGGTTTTGAGATGGATATGCCACGCGAAGGATGGCTTCGGGTATGCCCTGGGTGCTTCGCCGGGTTATATCGGGCGATTCTCGCCCGCGCTTCGCGTGTTGCTGCTTTGGCCGTTTATCGCCGCTTACGGCCGCACGCTTGCCGCGACAGGCGCTTCGTCGAGCGGCACGATCTCGTCGAAATGCGAGTAGTCGATATGGCTCACGCCGTCCTGCTCGCTCATGATGTCGACGAAACGGTGATGCCAGAAGATTTCGTCGCACGACCACATGTGGCGCGCCTGCATCGTTTGCGACGTCGATTCGTCGACGCCTTCGAGCGTCAACAGCAGCGACGTGTCGCGCGCCTTCAACGTTTCGGCGGTTTCGCCAAACAGCGGACTTTCTTCGTCGATCACATGCATCAGACTCCAGCCGAGCTTGAACACAGGATGTTGATCGCGCACGAGCGTCAGGTCATGAAGCCGCCGCAATGTGTAGCCTTCGGCCGTGGTTTCACGCCGCAGAATGCGCAGCCGCGCATGCGCTTCGGCGATCACGTTCTGACGTCCGTTGGCCGAGCGCACGATCAGCGTCATGTGGCCGTCGAGCGGCCGGATGACCGCGTAGCGCGCGAACATGATCTTCGCGTGCGGGCGAGAGAAGCGCGCGAATATCAGCCCCGTTGCCAACGCAATGCTCGACATGCCGACGAAGATTTCGAGCGTGGCGATCCAGTGCGCGTAGACCGTTTGCGGATGCATGTCGCCATAACCGACGGTGGCGAGCGTTTCGACACTGAAGAAAAACGCGCCGCCGAAGCCCGTTGGATACAGGTTGGCAATCGGTGCGTCGCCGAGCATGTAGAGCGCGGCGAAGCTTGTGTTGAGCAACATGAACAGCACCGCGAGCGAGACGAAAAACGTCGGCCAGCGAACCGTCAGCGCGCGGTGATAGAGATCCTGCCAGAACCGCATCGGCATGCCGTGCGCGACGACCACCTGATCCTCGATACGCAGTTCGCGGCTGCCGCGCAAGCGGCGTTTTCGCGCGCGCTCTTCAGCGTCGCCGATGCCGGGAAAACGGTCGGTCGGTTCGGTAGCCATCGCGTGCTCGAGGAATGAAAACGGCGCAAGCGTAGCACGGCGCCTGGCTCGCCGAACGCGGCTTGCGAGTGCGAAGCGCGGCGCGCCCGAAAGCCGCACGCCGCGCCGCGCTTCGCACTCGCAAGCCTTAATGCCGCTTTATGGAAACGCCCGCGGCTTCGGAATGCCCGCGCCGTGTTCGATGTCCTCGACCGCTTGCTGATGCGCGGCCGCGATCGCCTCGGCGGAGTCGCCATAACCGTTGTCGCCGCCGACGGTCGTCCACGGCTTGACCGCTTTCTCGCGATGCCGGATTTCGTACTCGGCGTCCCAGCGCGCGCCGCTGAGTTCGATCGGGCGCACGTGAATCGAGTACACGCCGTAGAGGAATAGCTGTTCAGCCATGATCGCCTCCAACCATTGCGTTCGGCGGCGCGGCGCGGATGCACGAGCGCGGGCGCCGGTCTGCCTAGAGTTCGATTTCCCCGAGTATGCGATGAGCGAGCGCCTTCGCTTCTTCCAGTGCCTCGCCTGGCGTGGACGACGTAGCCTCGACTTCGTAGACGGTGGTTTCCTGGTCCTCGCTCGCTTCGCCTTCGTCGCGAGCGAGTGTGACTACGCCTTGCCAGGTGTCCCGATCGAGTTCTCTTACCGACGCAGTGGCCGTGTAGATGCCTTTGGTGTAGGTGATGTCCTCCATGGCGTCGCTCCTCGTTCCAAAGGTTGCCGTGTTTTCATGCTAGCACGGCCATCGCGCATCGGCAGAAGCGGCGGCGTGCCGCAGGGCGCAGGCCGCGCGCAACGACAGCGCAACACCAACATAAACCACCCGCGTTACAACAGCGCGACGACTTCATCCAGCGACGGCGCATGCGCGCCCGCATGCCGGCACGCCGCGGCGCCCGCCGCGAGCGCGAACGCCAGATGCTCGGGCCACGCGCGTTGCGAAGCGGTCATCAGGCTGAACAGCAAGCCGCCGATCGACGCGTCGCCCGCGCCGACCGTATCCACCACCTCGACGCGCGGCGGCCGCGCTTCGACCGTCATCGCGCCGTCGATCAGCAGCGCCGTTTCCGGTCCGCGCGTGACGAGGACCGTGGCGCTCGGGTTCATCGAACGCAACTGGGCGAGTGCTTGCGCTTCGTCGTCGGTCTTGAACAGCAGGCGCAGGTCTTCGTCGGAGACCTTGATGAGGTCGGCGAGCGCGGCCATTTTACGCAGCGTAGGTTCGTAGCCGTGCTCCATCAGGTTGCGGTAGTTCGGATCGAAGCTGATCTTCACGCCGCGCGAGCGCAACTCGGCGGCCAATGCCGCGAGCGTGTCGCCAAGCGGTTGACGCACGAGACTGATGCAGCCGAAGTGCGCCCACTTCACGCGCTCCATCCAGCCGGCCGGCAGGTGCGCGGGATCGAACGCGAGATCGGCGCCGTTTTCGCCCATGAAAAAGTACGCGGGCGGATGCGTGCGATGAACGATCGCGAGCAAGGGCGGGCGCTCGACGCGCTGCATGAAGCGCATGTCGAGGCCGGCGGCGACGCTCGCGTCCCACAGCTCGTCGGAGAAATTATCGACGCCTAGCGAGCCCGCGCACGCGGTCGGCAAGCCGAGCCGCGCCACGCAGCGCGCCACGTTCCAGCCGGCGCCGCCAGGACGCGACAGCCATTGCGAGGCGCCCGTGCGCACGAGGTCGGTGAGGATGTCGCCCGCCGAAACGAAGACCGGCAGTTCATGGTTTGTGTCCGCGTTCGTCATTTTGCCTGCTCCGTTTGAACGGTTGCAGTGGCTGCGGCCGCGCCGTCGGGCAGCGCGTGCGCGAGCACCTCGTAGCACGCGCCCATCGTGTGATAGTCGGTCTTGCCGGCCGGGCTCTTTTCGTCGCTGTATTTGCGGTTGTCGCAGGTGAGTATGCGATACCAGGCGCCGTATTTGTGATCGACGAAGTGCGTCCAGCTATAGCGCCAGATCTCGTCGTACCAGTCCCAGAAGCGCTCGTTGCCTGTGCGCTTGCCGAGCAGCGCGGCGGTCGCGAAGGTCTCCGCCTGGACCCAGAAGTATTTGTCGTGATCGCAGACGGTGCCGTCGGGGCCGAAGCCGTAGTAGAGGCCGCCGTGGTCTTCGTCCCATGCGTGCGTCATCGCGGCGTCGAACAGTTCGATTGCGCGCGGCAACAGCCACGGCAACGGACGGTAGCGCTCGAGAATCAGCAGCAGCTTCGCCCATTCCGTTTGATGCCCCGGCTGGAAGCCCCACGGACGAAAAATGTTCGAGCTGTCTTCCTCGTTGTAGTGCCAGTCCACCGACCAGTCCGCATGAAAGTGCTCCCACACCAGACCCTGCGAGAGTTTCGCCTGACGCAGCGTGATGTTCGACGCGACGCGCTCGGCGCGATCCAGATAGACGAGGTGACCGGTCGCTTCATGCGCGGTCAGCAAAGCCTCGGTGGTGTGCATGTTCGCGTTTTGCCCGCGATAGGAACTCACGCGCCATTCGGGCGATGCTTCGTCGGCATAGAGACCCGCGGCGGCGTCCCAGAAGCGGTGCTCCATCAGTTCGAAGGTCGCGCCGATCATCGGCTTGGCTTCCTCGATGCCGGCCATGGCCGCATGCGAATACGCGAGCAGCACGAAGGCCAGGCCGTAGCAATGACGCGTGGCGTCGAGCGTGCGCTTTTTGCCGTCGCGCCATTCGATCTCCCAGTCGTAGCCTTCGTGCTGCGCGTCCCAATGGGCGTCGTGCAGAAAGCGCAGACCGTGGCGCGCGTATTCCAGATGCTTCGGGTCGCCAAACTGGCGATACGCCATCGCGTAGTTGAACACGTAGCGGCAACTGCTCACCAGGTGCCGCGTGGTTTTGTCGTAGACGGAACCGTCGTCGCGGAAAAAGTGGAAGAAGCCGCCGCTCGGATCGAGCACGTTCGGCGCGTAAAAGCGCAGCGTGTCCTCGATATGCGAGAGCAGAAACTCGCGGCTTCTGAAACTGGCGACGGGCGGCACGGCAGGGCCGTTCGCGGAGTGAGGCGTGGCGGATTGCGTCATGGCGTTTTCACCAAAGTACTGGCACGGGCGATGAGATGGACGGGCAAGCGGACTTCCGTTTCGGCGGGCGCGTCTTCGAGCAGCAATTCGACGCCGCGCCGGCCGAGCGCTTCCTTGTCGACGGAGATGGTGGAAAGCGGCGGCGTGGCATGGGCGGCGGCGGGAATGTCGTCGAAGCCGATCACCGCGATGTCCTCCGGCACGCGCACGCCGCGCGCGAAGCAGGCGCGCAGCGCCGCGAGCGCGGCGGCGTCGTTGTAGGCGAATACCGCATCCGGACGCGGACCGGGCGCATCGAGCAGTTGCTGCATCGCGCGGGCCGCGCCGCTGTCGGGGTCGAGGCCGGCGTCGATCGTCACTTCCAGCGACGGGTCGAACAGCAGCCCCGCTTCGAAAAACGCGCGCCGGTAGCCGAGCGCGCGCTGCGCGATGCTGAAGTGCGCAAGCGATCCGCCGATGAACGCGACGCGCTTGCGCCCCTGTTCGAACAGATGACGCATGGCGAGCGCGGCGCCCGCGGCGTTGTCGAGATTGACCGAGCGCAGGCCGGGCGCCCACAGGTCGATCAGCACGAGCGGCCGCTGCATCGCGACGAGCGTGGCAAGCGTCTCGGGCTCGACGAAGCCGGCGATGGCGACGGCGTCCGGCGCATGCAGACGCATCTGCTCAATCACGTCTTCGGTCGGTCCGGCAGTCAGCACGGACGGCACGATGCCGCGCTCGCGGCACGCGTCTTCGACACCATGCAGCACATGCGAGAAGAACGGGCTGACGGCGAAGTTGTTGTGCTGCCGATGCAGCAGGAAAGTGAGGCGGCGAATACGCGGACGCAGTTGCGCGGCGTCGTAGCCGAGTTCGCGCGCGGCCTTGACCACGCGCACGCGGGTGGCCTCGGAAAGCCCTGGCTGGTTTTTCAGTGCGCGCGATACGGTGCCGATCGACACGCTGGCCGCGCGCGCGACGTCGCGAATGGTTATCGCCATCGAAGCAGGCGGCCGTGCAAAGGCGGCCGCGCGGTGTTTGGGTCCGGGCGATTGTATAGTAAAACGTAGCCGAAACAGCCTGAAAAAAGCGCTGACCACACCCGTAAATACCCGCATGTACGGGTTATTTGTGAGTTTTTGGTGTTTAGTAAAACTAGCTAAACACGCCCGGGGAAAAGCGTTCGGCGGCGCTCTCGCCTCTATGAGCGCTATCAGTCCGTCAGTCTGCGTGCAGCGCGGCTTCCGATTGTCCGCGTAACAACGCCACGCTTTCCTCGGCGTCGATCAGCACGAAGCCGCTCGCTTCCAGCTTCGCGCGCCGCTTGGCCAGCGCCGCGACCGTTGCGATTGCCTCGCTGTTGTAGAGCGAGACGCCATCGGCGGAATCCGGCTCGACGCGCACGCAGCCAATCGCCATCGTCACGAAGCCGAAGAAGGTCGGATTGCCGCGCCTGTCCTCGCCGTGGATGCCCCCGGCCAGACGGTCCGCGGGCGCATAGAAACGCTGCGCGCCTTCGTTGAACGCATGGATCGCGCACAGCACACGCTCGCGCCAGTCGTCGCTCTGGAACAGGATCAGGAAGTCGTCGCCGCCGACGTGGCCGAGAAAGTCGCGCGTCGGGTCGCAGACGTCGGCGAGCACGGCGGCGGCGAACTTCAGCACTTCGTCGCCTTGCCAGTAGCCGTATTGATCGTTGAAGGGCTTGAAGTGGTTCAGGTCCACATAGCACGCGTAGAAACCCGCGTGGTTGCCGACGAGCCGCGCAATGTGCGAGCTGATCGGAATGTTGCCGGGCAGGAAAGTCAGCGGGTTCGCGTAGCGCGCCGCTTCGATGCGCACTTCGGTGACCGCGCGCACGAGGTTTTCGCCGGTGCCGAGCCCCGCGTATTTGCCGTTTTCGGTGATGACGAAGCCATCGGCGAGATAACGCTGGTCGTCGCTCGCGAGCAGCTTGGCCATTTGCTCGACCGTCATGGATTTCTCGATCACGACCGGCGACGCATTCGCGAACAGCAGGCACGGCCGCTTGCCGAACAGCTCGCGGTGATAGGGCAGCGCGTAGCGGTCCATGAAGCTCCGGCGGTTGATCAGCGCGACCGGCTCGTCGTGTTCGACGACGGCCACCGCATGCAGTTCGGGCAGCCGGTTGAAGAGTTCGAGCACGTCGTTGTTGGTCGCGTGGCGCGGCAGCGCGGGCGCGTGCACGAGCATCTTTTCCGACGCCATGCCGCCCGATGGCGATGCGCCGCCGAGCGTGCGCGTCGCTTCGGGAAACACGGCGATGTGGCCAGCGCGCAGCGCGTCGCGGGCGTCGTCGGTGACCTTGCTGGCCGGCTGCGCATGCGGACGGCCGAAGAAAAAGCCTTGCCCGCAGCCGATTCCCATATCGCGCACGACGATCAGATCCGCTTCGTTCTCGATGCCTTCGGCGACCAGCCGCGCGCCGCTCGCGCTCGCAAAGTGCTGCATCGCGCGAACAGCTTCGAATTTCAGCGGATCGCAGGCGATGTCGTGAATGAAGAAGCGGTCGATCTTCACGACGTCCGGTTGCAGCCGCACCCACAGATTCATGCTGGCGTTCGCGGTGCCGTAATCGTCGAGCGCGAATTGCGCGCCCGCCGTGCGCAGGCAGGCGATCACGGGCAGAAAGGCGCCGACGTCGGGAATCGTGCTTTGCTCCGTCAACTCGATCACGATGCGCTGCGGGTCCACGCCGCGGTGGCGCAGCAGCGCGAGCGTTTCGTCGGGCGCGTCGGCCAGGCGCCGCAGCGCGCCCGCGCTGAAGTTGAGGAACAGCTTGCCGTCGCGGCCGAGCTGCGCGAACGCGTCGATGCACGCGCGCGCGGCGGCCTGCTCGAGCTCGATCGTGCAGCCTTCGGCGAGCGCCTGCGAAAAGAGCGCGAACGGCGCTTCGAGCGGCGTGCCGGCCGGGCCGCGGATCAGGCCTTCGTAGCCGAGAATCGCGCCGTCCTCGAAGTCGATGATCGGCTGGAACACGGCGGACAGCTCACGCCGGGCAATCAGTTCGTCGATGCGCGGCGCGGCGGATCGGGAGGGCGAGCGAAGTTGCATGGCAGGTCGGCGTAGCGATGGACCTGCGGCTTAACGACCGCCCATGCGAAGAATTAAGTGAACTTTTGATGAAGCGTTGCACTTGAGTGGTGCACGAGCGTCGTCCCAGGAATTTTGCGGAATCGGCCTATGCCATCCGGCCGAGGCGACAACCGCGGCGTTTGCGCGTGAAATAGCAAAAAGCCGCGCAAGGCGGCTTTTCGAAAAACGACGCTCAGGGAGGGCGCTTATGAACGTTCTATTTGCATTGCGCGCGTATTCAACGGCGAACTCAGCGGCGAACTCAGCGGCGAGTTCAACGACGAGCCACGGCGGCGGCAGTTTGCCCGCGCGAGGCGGCGCGCGTTTCGCCGCTCATGTCGCGGGCGCCCCAGCGCTGCGCGAGCGCGGCGCACACCATCAACTGGATCTGATGGAACAGCATGAGCGGGAGAACGACTGCGCCCACGGCCTGCGAGGCGAAGATGACCTTCGCCATCGGCACGCCGGCGGCCAGGCTTTTCTTCGAGCCGCAAAAGATGATGGTGATCTGGTCCGCGCGCGAAAAGCCGAGCCGCTTGCTCACGAGAATGGTGACGCCCAGCGCGAGCGCGAGCAGCACCACGCTGATGAGCAGCACGCCGCCGAGGGCGGAGAGCGGAATCTGGTGCCACAGGCCCTCGGTAACGGACTCGCTGAACGCGCCGTACACCACCAGCAGAATCGAGCCCTGGTCGACGAACTTGAGCACGCTGCGATGCCGCTCGATCCATTTGCCGATCAGCGGGCGCAGCAGTTGCCCCGCCACGAACGGCACCAGCAATTGCAGCACGATATTGCCGACGGTGTGCCAAGGGGAGCTACCGCCCGCCGCCTGATTCGTGACGAGGACGCTGACGAGCGCTGGCGTGACGAAGATGCCGAGCAGACTCGAGGCCGACGCGCTGCAAACGGCGGCCGGCACGTTGCCTTTGGCAATGGACGTGAACGCGATAGAGGACTGAACCGTCGACGGCAGCGTGCAGAGGAAGAGGACCCCGGCATAGAGCGCCGGCGTGACAAGTGGCGAAAGGAGCGGTTTAAGCGCGAGGCCGAGCAGCGGAAACAGCGCGAACGTGCTGAGCAGTACGACTATATGCAGACGCCAGTGCGTGGCGCCCGCAACAATCGCTTCCCGCGAAAGCTTCGCGCCGTGTAGGAAGAACAGCAGGCCGACCGCGACGTTCGTGACCCAGTCGAACCCGACGGCGGCCTGCCCGTGAACCGGCAACAGGCTGGCGAATATCACGGTGCCGACGAGGCACAAGGTGAAGTTGTCGGGAAGCAGTTTCGGGCGGGCCATGTCGGATTCTCGAAATCGGTAATGCGGGACTGCACGCAAGGCGCGTGCGCGAAGCGCCGCGGATCAGCGCCAGGGAAAACCAGTATTGTCCTGCGAAAGCGATTGAAAACGCAAATTCATTTGCCGAATCGATTGATGAGTGATGCGCATTCGGAGCCGCGTGCTGTCCACGGTTGGCCGTGAATTCGCAGGCGGTTGTGCATGCGCGAGGCGCACGGTTTCGGCTTTGTCGGTCCCGACATCATGCGCGCAAACAGACCCTTGCCACCCGGTTTCCGCTACGCGTTCCGCGAATGCCAGGAGCGCGATCCGGCACCGCCATAAGGCGGTTTCCGCAAGGGTTATGTCGTAGAAAAACGTCGCAGTAACAAGGTGTTACAACAGCGGGCGAGGCCTAACACTTTTTGGCTCGACACCCTCTGCCGACGACCATAAATTACCGTTCAAAGGCCGTCGGGAATGCCCCGCGCCGCGAGCTTTTCCGCGGCGCCCGCGCCAGTCCCTCAACAAGTCCGCCGCAGCTCGAACGGTGGGCTTCAGGCAAGTCTTCGGGCAAGTGAGTCACGGGTGGACGGGTTGTCGAGAACGAAGCACTGGCTGTGGGGCGCGCTTGTTGTCGCGCTGTGCTCGTTCGCCTACGCCAAAGGGCCGGGCGTTGCCGGTTTCGCCGTCGACAGCTACGGTCATGGCAATTACGTCAATCGCGACGTGGGCGGCGCCTTCCATCGCTCCGGTGTGCCTGTCTCCAACATTCGCCGTGTCGCCGGACCGGGCTCTTATCCCGGCGAAGGCCGCGGCGGAATTCCGTACCCTGGCGTGATCACGCCCGTCAGCGCTGAATCGCGTCCCGGACAGCGGCCGCAGTCCAACCCGCCGGTTCGCTCGGGCTCGATCCGCGCCGACGTCGCGCGATATAACGAAGAACGCAGCTCCATCCGCTCGATCCAGCGCCAGGGCGACGACAGCCGCCCGCCCGAAGCTTCGCCCTACCGTAACTAACTTGCGCTGACGTTGGCCGCTTGCAGCCGGTTTGGCCCGAGGCGTTTACACGCGCACGTCGCATACGCATACAACGTCCGTTGCTCCACGACGTATCCCGCGCATTTCACAAGCAACTCCGCCTTTCAATCCGCTTCGCATCCGCATTACATCTCAATTCTCTTCTCACAAGCATTGAAACGCCTCCGCTCTAGTTGACGTTTCGACGCCACACTTTTTTGAAAACACTCGGCAGCAGACCGTCTCCCGTCGTCAAATCGGGGCGGTTATGCGGCGCTGCGTCATCGGGATGTCATGTGAAGCGTTATTAACCGGCTGGCGTGCCGCGAGCGCTGCCTGGCGCGATTCATTGCGTCTGCCGCGGCACCGCGAAATGGCTTGCACAACGGTCTTTAACAGGCCGATAAACGACGAACCTAATCAGACCGATATACCGGCAATAACGAGCCATGTTTTTGTTTATAAAAATGGTCCGCAAAGATGGTCCCGCCCAGATTGGCTCGATGATCGGACGGACAACAACAATGGTTCGCGCGAGCTTGCCCTTTCGCACAGCCACACCCTTTTTGACAAAGACTGGAGAATCCATGAAAACAAACATCAGCCGTGCGCTGAAGACCACCCTCAAGGCGACCGCATGTGCTGCTTTGCTGGCCGGCGCATCGTCTGCTTTCGCGCAATCGAGCGTGCAGCTTTATGGCCAGGTCGACGAATGGGTCGGCGCACAGAAATTCCCCGGCGGCAAGACCGCAGTTGGCGTGTCCGGCGGCGGCATGTCGACGTCGTACTGGGGTTTCAAGGGGGCTGAGGACCTGGGCAACGGCTACAAGGCGATCTTCACACTCGAAGGATTTTTCCGCGCGCAAAACGGCCAGTACGGCCGCTTCACCGGCGACAGCACGTTCTCGCGCAACGCCTACGTCGGTATCGAATCGCCGTACGGCACGGTCACGGCCGGCCGTCTGACCACCCATCTGTTCGTGTCGACGATCCTCTTCAACCCGTTCATCGACTCGTACGTTTTCTCGCCGATGGTCTACCACGTCTATCTCGGGCTCGGCACGTTCCCGACGTACTCGACGGACCAGGGCGTGACCGGCGACTCCGGCTGGAATAATGCGGTGCAGTACCAATCGCCGAATTTCAACGGACTGTCGGCAAGCGCGATGTACGCGCTCGGCAACACGACGCAGAACGGCGCGAAGAAGTGGAGCGGCCAGGTGCTGTATTTCCACGGCCCGTTCGCCGCGACCGCCGTCTACCAGTACGTGAACTTCAACAACACGCCGGGCGATCTGGGCAGCTTCGATTCGTCGGGCGTGCCAGGCCTGAAGGCGCAAAGCGTCGCGCAACTCGGCCTGTCGTACGACCTGAAGTACGTGAAGCTGTTCGGTCAGTACATGTACACGCATAACGACCAGACGCTGACGAGCTGGCATGTGAACACGGCGCAAGGCGGCGTGTCGGTGCCGTTCGGGCCGGGCACGGTGATGGCGTCGTACGCGTACTCGCGCGATGGCGGCGGCTTCGACCAGACCCGTCAGACGGCCGCGGTCGGCTACGACTATCCGCTGTCCAAGCGCACCGATGTTTATGCGGCTTATCTGTACGACCACATCAGCAATCAGTCGAGCGGCAACACGTACGGCGTCGGCTTGCGCGCGAAGTTCTAGGCGCGGCTGAAACGCGGGGCGCGGCGGCTCGCTTGTGTCGCTGCGCGCCGAGCGATATTCGGCGCAGTTAACGTTGCAGTCGCAGTCGAAGTCGCAGCCAGGCTCGCAGTAACCACAAAGCCCGCGTTCTCACCGAACGCGGGCTTTCGTCGTTTTAGTCATTCGGCATTGCTCGCCCGCGGCCTTTCCCCACCGGCTCTTGATAAACCATGCAAAATGACGCCGATTAATTCCTTGAGCGAGTGATTCGATGGACACCCTCGTCAGCATGAAAGTGTTCCGGCAAGTGGTCGAGGTGGGCAGCTTCGTCGGCGCGGCTGAGCGGATGGAAATGTCGGCGGCGATGGCGAGCAAGCATGTGATGCATCTCGAGCAGCAGCTCGGCGCGCGCTTGCTCAATCGCACGACGCGCCGCGTCGCGCCGACCGAGGCGGGCCGCGAATACTACGAGCGCCTGAGTCAGGTGCTCACCGAACTCGAGGAAGCGGAGCAGGTGGTCGGCGCGGCAAGCGTGGTGCCGCAAGGGCGCTTGCGCGTGTCGTCGTTGTCGGCGTTCGGGCTCAGCCACGTGATGGCCGCCGTCGCCGACTACGCCGCGCAGTATCCGCAGGTCACCGTCGACATCACGTTGTCCGACCGCGTGGTCGAGCTGATCGACGAGGGCTTCGACGTCGCGATTCGCGCTTCGCCGAGCGGCATGAAGTCGTCGTCGCTCATTGCCCGGCCGATCGCGATGGCGCATCTGCTGCTGTGCGCGTCGCCCGATTACTTGCGTCGGCGCGGCACGCCCAAAACAGCCGCCGATCTCGCGCGCCACAACTATCTGCAGTACGCGGGCGTGTCGGCGCTCGACGTCCTGCAAACCACGGGCGAGGCGGCGCGCGTGCGCTTGTCCGGCAATCTGATCGTCAACCATCTCGAGGCGCAACGCGTGATGGTGCTGCATGGCGCGGGCATCGCGCTGCTCGGCACCGAGGTGATCGGCGCCGATCTCGCGGAAGGGCGTCTCGTGCCGCTGCTCGTCGATGAAGTGCCGCCGCGCGAGCTGCCGATCCATGTCGTCTACGCAAGCCGTCGCCATTTGTCGGCGAAGGTGCGGTCGTTCGTGGATTTTCTGGCTGACCGCTTCGCGAACGAATCGCTGTGGCCGTCGCTTGAGCAGATCAAGGCGATGGCGGTGAGGTAGCGCCCCCTTTCGCTATACTGGTTGCCAGCACCCGCACACGCAAACAGCGTAACGATTGGGGGAGACATGACCGATCTGTCCTCGCCGCAGCGCGCCGCCAGCCACGAGCTGCCCGCCGGCCGGCGCTTGCGTTTCGTCACTGCCGCAGCCTTGTTCGACGGCCATGACGCGTCGATCAACATCATGCGGCGCATTCTGCAAGCAAGCGGCGTGGAGGTCATCCACCTGGGCCACAACCGTTCCGTCGATGAAGTCGCGACCGCCGCGCTTCAGGAAGACGCCGACGGCGTCGCAGTGTCGAGCTACCAGGGCGGCCACAACGAATACTTCCGCTATCTCGTCGATCTGCTGCGAGCGCGCGGCGGCGAGCGTATCAAGGTGTTCGGCGGCGGAGGCGGCGTGATCGTCCCCGAGGAAATCGTCGCGCTGGAACGATACGGCGTCGAAAAAATCTATTCGCCGCACGACGGCCAGCGGCTTGGCCTGCAAGGCATGATCGACGACATGATTGGGCGGTGCGCAGCGCTTGCGCGCGAGAGCGCCGCGGCGCGGGGCGGCGCGGTTGGCGCAGTCGGCGAATGGATCGACGGTTTGATGGCTGGACGCACCGAACACCCCACCGCCATCGCGTTCCGCCACCTCGCCCAACTCATCAGCGCATTCGAAACCGGCGCCGTCACCGCCGCCGAGCGCAGCAAAATCGCGACCCTGGCGCAAGCCGCGCAGATTCCCGTGCTTGGCATCACCGGCACGGGCGGCGCGGGTAAATCGTCGCTGACGGATGAACTGATCCGCCGCTTCCGCCTCGATTACGGCGACGCGCTCACCATCGCCGTGCTCGCCATCGACCCATCGCGCCGCAAGTCGGGCGGCGCGCTGCTCGGCGACCGCATCCGCATGAACGCGATCGGCGATTGGGACGGCGGCGCGCGCGGCGGTGCGCGTGTCTACATGCGCTCGATGGCGACGCGCGAGGCGTCGAGCGAAATCTCGAACGCGCTGCCCGACGCGCTGATGCTCTGCAAGGCGGCGGGCTTCGACCTGATCGTCGTCGAGACGTCGGGTATCGGTCAGGGCGACGCCGCCATCGTGCCGTTCGTCGACGAATCGCTGTACGTGATGACGCCCGAGTTCGGCGCGGCGAGCCAGCTCGAAAAAATCGACATGCTCGATTTCGCCGACTTCGTCGCGATCAACAAGTTCGACCGCAAGGGCGCCGCCGATGCGCTTCGCGACGTCGCGAAGCAGGTACAGCGCAATCGCGGCGAGTTCGCGAAGCCGCCCGACGCGATGCCGGTGTTCGGCACCATCGCTTCGCGTTTCAACGACGACGGCGTGACCGCGCTCTACCGGCATCTCGCGAACGCGTTGCACAAGCATGGCCTGCGCGCGGACGGCGGCGGCCGTCTTGCCGCGCGAGCCGACCTGCGGTTTTCGAGCGGCCGTCATGCAATCGTCCCGCCGGCGCGCGTGCGCTATCTCGCGGAAATCGCGCAGACCGTTCACGTTTATCGCGAGCGCGCCGATGCGCAGGCGCGCATCGCGCGTGAACGCTGGCAACTTATCGAAGCGCGCCGAATGCTCGGCGAAGCCGACACGAATGACAACGACACAAACAATGACGCAAAAGCCAGCGACACAAGCGCCAACGCACCCGCCGCCCAACTCGACACACTAATCGAGCAACGCACAGCCGCACTAGGCGAACACGAACGCAAGCTACTCGACGCCTGGCCGCAAACCGTCGCCGCATATTCCGGCGATGAACACGTCATCCGCATTCGCGACCGCGAGATCCGCACGGCGCTCACGGTCACCACCTTGTCCGGCACGCCGATCCGCAAAGTTGCGCTGCCGAAGTTCGTCGATCACGGCGAGATTTTGCGCTGGCTGATGCTCGAGAATCTGCCTGGCTACTTCCCGTTCGCCGCGGGCGTGTTCCCATTCCGCCGCGAAAACGAAGATCCGACGCGTATGTTCGCGGGCGAAGGCGACCCGTCGCGCACCAACCGGCGTTTCAAGCTGCTGTCCGAGGGCATGCCGGCCAAGCGTCTTTCCACTGCTTTCGATTCCGTCACGCTGTACGGCGAGGAGCCGCACGAACGGCCGGACATCTACGGCAAGGTGGGCAATTCGGGCGTGTCGGTCGCGACGCTCGACGACATGCATGTGCTCTACGACGGCTTCGATCTGTGCGCGCCGGAAACGTCGGTGTCGATGACGATCAACGGTCCCGCGCCGACCATCCTCGCGATGTTTTTCAACGTCGCGATCGATCAGCAGATCACGCGCAAGCAACACGAACTAGGCCGCGCACTCACCGACGACGAACTCGCCGCGACGCGCCACATCGCGTTGGAAAATGTGCGCGGCACCGTGCAGGCCGACATCCTCAAAGAAGACCAAGGCCAGAACACCTGCATCTTTTCGACGGAATTCAGCCTGAAAGTGATGGGCGATATTCAGGCGTACTTTGTCGAACACGGCGTGCGCAATTTCTATTCGGTGTCGATCTCCGGCTATCACATTGCCGAGGCCGGCGCGAATCCGATCTCGCAACTCGCCTATACGCTCGCCAACGGCTTCACCTATGTCGAGGCGTACCTCGCACGAGGCATGTCGATAGACGACTTCGCGCCGAACCTGTCGTTCTTCTTTTCGAACGGCATGGACCCGGAATACACGGTGCTCGGCCGCGTCGCGCGACGCATCTGGGCAATCGCGATGCGCGAACGCTACGGCGCGAACGAGCGCAGCCAGAAGCTCAAGTATCACGTGCAGACGTCGGGGCGCAGCCTGCATGCGCAGGAGATCGACTTCAACGACATTCGTACCACGCTGCAAGCGCTGATCGCGATCTACGATAACTGCAACTCGCTGCACACCAATGCCTTCGACGAAGCCATCACCACACCCACCGAAGAGTCGGTGCGTCGCGCGGTGGCGATTCAGTTGATCATCAATCGCGAATGGGGACTCGCGAAGAATCAGAACCCGAATCAGGGCAGTTTTGTGATCGACGAATTGACCGATCTCGTCGAAGAAGCGGTGCTCGCCGAGTTCGACCGGCTCACCGAGCGCGGCGGCGTGCTCGGCGCAATGGAGACCGGTTATCAGCGCGGACGCATTCAGGACGAGTCGATGCTGTACGAGCATCGCAAGCATGACGGCTCGTATCCGATCGTGGGTGTGAACACGTTCGTAAGCGCGCATCCGCATGAGGCGCCGCAGCCCATCGCGCTCGCCCGTTCCACCGACGAAGAAAAGCAAAGCCAGCTAAAACGCCTGCGCGATTTTCAGGCGCGGCATCGCGAGGCCGCGCCTGCCGCGCTGGAGCGTCTGAAGCGCGCGGTGATCGACGATGAAAACGTCTTTGCGGTGCTGATGGACGTGGTCCGCGTGTGCTCGCTCGGACAGATCACGCACGCGCTGTTCGAGGTTGGCGGGCAGTATCGGCGGAACATGTAGGCGGGCGAAGCCTGGCGTCAGCGCGCGATGCCGAGGCGCGCCTTCGCGTCGTCGTATTCCTTCGACAAACGCGCGACCAGTTCGCTCACGCTCGGCACGTCGTCCATCAGGCCGACGCCCTGGCCCGCGCCCCAGATGTCTTTCCACGCCTTGGCCTTTTCGTTGGCAAAGTTCATCTTGGTCTTGTCCGATTCCGGCAGCGCATCCGGATCGAGCCCGGCGTTGACGATGCTCTCGCGAATGTAATTGCCATGCACGCCCGTGAACAGGTTCGTGTAGATGATGTCCGACGCCGACGAGCTCACGATAGCCTGCTTGTAGCTCTCCACCGCGTGCGCCTCTTTGGTCGCGATGAAGCGCGTGCCCATGTACGCGAGGTCGGCGCCCATCGCTTGCGCGGCGAGGATCGAGCCGCCGTTCGCGATTGCGCCGGACAGCACGATCGGGCCGTCGAAAATGCGCCGCACTTCGCCGACCAGCGCAAACGGCGACGTGGTGCCCGCATGACCGCCCGCGCCCGACGCCACCAGGATCAAACCGTCGACGCCCGCTTCGAGCGCCTTCTGCGCGTGACGCAGATTGATCACGTCATGCAGCACGATGCCGCCATAGCTGTGCACGGCGTCGACAATTTCTCGCGCCGGCGCGCGCAGGCTCGTGATGAAGATCGGCACCTTGTGTTCGACGCATACGCGCACGTCGTGCTCGAGCCGCGTATTCGATTGATGAACGATCTGGTTGACGGCAATCGGCCCGATGCGCGCGTCGGGATTTGCAGCGCGATGCTCGGCGAGTTGCGCCTGAATCTGCGTGAGCCATTCGTCGAGCAACTCGGCAGGGCGCGCATTCAGCGCCGGGAACGAACCGACGATGCCGGCCTTGCACTGCGCCAGCACGAGCTCGGGATAGCTGACGATGAACATCGGCGAGGCGACGACAGGCAACGCCAGATTTTGCAGAACGGCGGGCAATGCCATAGTGCGAGTCTCCTGATTGACGAGCCGGTGTGCGCGAGGCGCCCGGCTATTTGATGAGTTTAGCGGCATGCGGCGCGCGCCGCGTTGCAGCCGACAGCATGCATAGATGCTGGAACGTTTAAGAACGGTCGTTCGATTATAGGCGAAGCGCTCGCGCCGCGTTCGCCGCATCGTTTAGAACGGTTGGAAGGAGTGTTCAGGTTCTATGCTTGCGTGGGCTATCCCACCGCGTGCGGACACATTGGGCTTTTACAATGCACGCACTCCAAACGACAAGAGACACGGCCATGGCCTTCGAGAATTTCACGCCCTTTCGCGTCGCCGCGGGCGATGCCGATATCTTTGGAGTGAAGGGCGGAGCGGGGCCGCCGCTTCTGCTGCTGCACGGCCATCCGCAATCGCATCTGATCTGGGCGCGCTGCGCCGAGCGACTGGCTCAGCACTTCACGGTCATCGCCACCGATCTGCGCGGCTACGGCGCATCGGGCAAGCCGGCGAGCGACGCGGCGCACACGCCGTATTCCAAACGCGCGATGGCCGCGGATCAGGTCGCCGTGATGCGCCACTTCGGCTTCGAGCGGTTTCTCGTTTGTGCGCACGATCGCGGCGCGCGCGTCGCGCATCGCATGGCGCTCGATCATGCGGATGCCGTCGAGCGTCTGATGCTGCTCGACATCGCGCCGACGCTCGCGATGTACGAAGCCACCGACCGCACGTTCGCCACGCATTACTTCCACTGGTTCTTCCTGATCCAGCCCGAGCCGCTGCCGGAGACGCTGATCGGCGCCAATCCCGCCGCGTATGTCGATGCGGTGATGGGCAGCCGTCATGCTGGCCTCGCGCCGTTCGAACCGGCCTCGCTCGACGCGTATCGCGCGGCGCTCGCGCAACCAGGCGCGGTGCACGCGATGTGCGAGGACTACCGCGCGTCGGCGAGCATCGATCTCGAACACGACCGCGCCGACATCGAACGCGGACATAAGATTGCTTGCCCATTGCGTGTGCTGTGGGGCGAGAACGGCGTCATCGAAAAGTGCTTCGACGCGCTCGCCGAATGGCGTCATGTCGCGCGCGACGTGAGCGGGCGTTCGCTGCGGTGCGGCCACTATTTGCCGGAAGAGGCGCCGGACGAATTGCTCGCCGAAATGCTGTCCTTCTTTGAAGCGATAGAGAGGTAAAGCGCAAAGGCGGTTCGTTCTTCGCGCTTTTACGCAAGCGGCGGCAGCCGCCGCGCCAACGGCGTTGACTTGACGATTGCCGTGCTCGTCTCCGCGCGCTCGGTGACCTTCGACAGAATCTCGTCAAGCTGATCGATCGTCCGCAGATAAAGACGGCAGATGAAGCAATCGTCGCCCGTCACCTTGTCGCATTCGACAAACTCCGGGATTCGCCGGATCACTTCTTCCACCAGATGCAACTGCCCCGGCAGCGGCTTGACACGCACGATGGCTTGCAGCGTGAAGCCGAGCGCGCGCGGATCGAGTTGCACCGTGAAGCGCTCAATCACGCCTTGCGCCTCGAGCCTGCGGATGCGCTCGGCCGTACTCGGCGCCGAAAGGCCGACGAGCCGCGCCAGTTCGCTGACCGGGCGGCGCGCATCTTCGGCGAGCGCGGCGAGCAGCGCGCGATCGGTTTCGTCGAGCGGGACAGGCGCTAACGGAGTAAGGCGTTTCGTCATGACGGCCTTCGAATTTTAGGTGGTATGGCGGTATGGCTTAAGTTTATCCATGTATTCGCTCGACCGGATTATTTACACTGCTTGCCATACAGGAATCCATTCGAGGATCGAATCATGGCTTCAAACGACATCCGCCGCGGCGCGGCGGAGATGAGCGTGGCAATGCTGATGTCGGGCACGATCGGCTGGCTGGTCGTGTCGTCGCAGCAAAGCGCATTTAACGTGGTGTTCTTCCGCTGCATTTTCGGCGGCGCGACGCTCGCGCTCGTATGCGCAGTGCTCGGCCTCTTCAGGCGCAAGCTGTTCTCGTGGAAGATGGTTGGCCTCGCGCTGCTCGGCGGCGCGGCGATCGTCGCCAATTGGGTGCTGCTGTTCGCCGCGTATTCGCGTGCGTCGATCTCGATGGCGACGGCCGTCTACAACACGCAACCTTTCATGCTGGTCGCGCTCGGCGCAATCGTGTTTCGCGAGCGGATCAGCGCGTCGACGGTGCTGTGGCTCGTGCTCGCGTTCATTGGGCTCGTGTTCGTCGTGAAGGTCGAGCCCGCGGTGCTCGCCGTGCCGGGGCAGTATCTGGTCGGCATCGGGTATGCGGTCGGCGCGGCGGCGATGTACGCGGTATCGTCGATCATCACCAAGCATTTGAAGGGCACGCCGCCGCATCTGATCGCGCTGATCCAGGTGTCGCTCGGCGTGGTGATGCTCGCGCCGCTCGTGCGTTTCGACGCGCTGCCGGCCACGGGCGTGCAGTGGCTCGAGCTGGTCGTGCTGGGCGTCGTCAACACCGGGCTCATGTATGTGCTGCTGTATGGCGCGATCCAGAAGCTGCCGACTTCGATGACCGGCGCGCTGTCGTTCATCTATCCGGTGGTCGCGATCATCGTCGACAGAATCGCGTTCGGACAGACGCTTGCGTGGATTCAGGTGCTGGGCGCGGTGCTGATTCTGCTTGCCGCCGCGGGCGTCAATCTCGGCTGGCGCATCGTGCCGCAAAGACGCGCGCCGTCTGTTTGAATGCGGCGCTTTCCTGTTTCAGCCGGAGGCAGCCGATGCAAACGCCCAAATGCTACGGATTGCAAACGAACCACGTTTGTTCATATCAGCGGACTAATGGTTCGCAAAGCTAATGTCGGCGCCGGTTTGCGCGTGCCGGCGTGTATGCGGGTTAACAGCCGCCGTCATGCATCTGTAGGGAAATCACTGATGCGGCCGAAAATCGCGCGCGCGTATCATTCGGGCAGACGCTGATCACGTCCGACAGAATTTCCGCCGCTCGCCTTCACAGGTTGAGCGGCTTTCTTTTTGTGGCGGCGGTTTTTGCGTGAGCGCTGCTGCTGCTGCACGTCGCTGCCTTACTTCACTGCACGACTGCATTCCCGGTTGCAGCACTATCGCGCGACGATCTTTTCACCATCCACCGTAAGCGGCCCATTCCCGGCAGCCAGCTCGCCGACGATCGCTTTGACAAGCGCCGGCCACTCGCCGCGCGGTTTCAGCATCGAGGCCGCCGCGCGCATCGCCGCTGCGCCGTCGAGCATCTCCAGCAACGCCGCGAAGCTCGTTGCGCGCACATCGAGTAGCTTGAAGACGATCAATACCTTCAGCGCATTCTTTGCATTGCGCGCCGGATCGGCCCGCAGCCACGCGAGCCGCGAGAAAGCGCGCTCCAGCGCCTGCTCGACGTTCGTAAAGGGCGCGCCATGACCGGGGATCACGACGCGCACGTCGAGCGCGGCAATCGCCTCGAGCACCGCCTGCTGCTCGGCAAAGCCGCTTTCGCCTTCGAGCTCCGGAAAGATCACGCCGAAGCCGTTTTCCCACAGCGCGTCAGCGCTGATCAGCACGCGTTCGGCCGCGCAGTACAGCATCAGCGAATGCGGATCGTGGCCGGGCGCGCCGAGCACCTGCCAGTCGAGTGCGCCGAGGCGCAGCATCGCGCCCGGCGCGATCGTGCCGGTGAAGGCAAAGCGCTCACAGGTCTGCGCGGTCGCGCGGAAAGTCAGACGCGCTTCGTCCCAGTCGCGCACCGCGTCGGCTTCGCAGGCGGGAATGAGCGTGCGGCATGGCCACGTCGCCTGCAACAACGCGTTGCCGCCGCAATGATCCGAATGCAGATGCGTGTTGACGATCAGATCGAGCGGCCGCTCGCCCAGCGCCTGTTGCACGAGCGCACGCGTTTGCTGCGCATGCGTCGCGTAGCCGGTATCGACGAGCGCGGCGCAGTCGTTGTCGATGAGCAGCACGTTGTTCGACGACAGCCAGCCGCGCTCGAACACGCGCACCGATGCGGGCAATGCGATGGTCAATGCAGTGGTCAACTCGGTCATAGCGTGCCCGTGTTGATGCTCGCGTCGACGGACGCCTCGGGCTTCGGCATCACGAGAATGGTCGATGCGCCCACAACGGTCACTTCGCCGCGCTGATTTTTGACCGTGCCTTCCAGATGCGTCAGGTCGCCGTGCAGGCTCGGCTTCCAGTAAGCATCGCGCACACGCCATGTCATCACGAGCGTGTCGCCGGCGTGCGCAGCCTTCTTCAGCTTGATATCGAACTCGAGTCCGAGCGGCTGCGCGTAGGTCGAAAAATGCGTGGCGAGAAGCGCCATGAAATGCGCGGTGGGCTGCGTGCCCGACGCGATGAGACCGCCGAATCGGCTTTGCGCGGCATAGGCCTCGTCGTGATGCAGCGGGTTCAGATCGTTGACGAGCGTCGCGAACGTTTTCACCGAATCCGCCGACAGCGCGAGCGTCGCGCTAAACGTCTCGCCGATGGTGACAATGCGCGGCGCCGCGTTCATCGTTGCACCTTCGCCTGGCGGGCGATGAATTGGGCGCGGCGCGCTTCGAGCGCGTCCCACACCGCGCGTTTTTCGTCGTCATCGTAGAGCGACCAGCCGGCGATTTCGTCGATGGTGCGCAGGCATCCTTCGCACCAGCCGCTCGACGCGTCCATCCGGCACACGTTGATGCACGGCGACGGCACGCCGCCGCCTGTCGCTGCGTGATCGATTCGCGCTGTCATCGGATTCAGGCCGTCTCGCGCAGCGCCACGTCGACCACCGGCGCGCCCGTCAACGCAATCAGTTCCTGCGCGGTCAGATTGAACACCGCGTGCGGATGACCCGCGGCGGCCCACAGGCTGTCGAGCGCGAGCAGGTCTTCGTCGATCAGCGTGACGGGTTCGACCGCATGCCCGACCGGACACACGCCGCCGATCGCATAGCCGGTTTTTTCGCGGACGAACTTCGCATCCGCGCGGCCAATCTCGCCGACCTGCGCCGCCACTTTTTTTTCATCGACGCGATTTGCGCCGCTCGCGACCACCAGCACCGGCGCGTCGTCTTCGCGGCGGCGAAACAGAATCGACTTCGCGATCTGCGCGACCGAACAGCCGAGGCCCGCGGCGGCCTCCGCGGAAGTTTTGCCGGTTTCCGGCAGCATCACGACCCGTCCCGCGTGACCGCGTTCGCGCAGCAGCAGCGCGACACGGCGTGCGGAATCCGGCAATGCGGTGAGGTCGTCGGAGTCGAGAAAAGCGTGGTCCGTCATCGTTTCAGGTCCTGATGGTTTGAGTATGGGTGTTGCGCCTCAAGCATGCCGTTCGGTCCGGCTCATACGCAATTGGCGGCTTCGCTGCGCGCCTTCGCAAGCAACGCCTTGCCCGCGCGCGACACGTTCGGCCGGCCGATTGCCGTCGAAATGAAATCGCCGATGCCCACGACTTGCGCGAGGTCGATGCCAGTTTCGATGCCAAGGCCGTTCATCAAGTACAGCACGTCTTCGGTTGCGACGTTGCCCGTTGCGCCCTTCGCATACGGACAGCCGCCGAGCCCCGCCACCGACGCGTGATAAATCTCGATGCCTTCCTGCAACGCCGCGTAGATATTCGCGAGCGCCTGGCCGTAGGTGTCGTGAAAGTGCCCGGACAGACGCTCGCGCGGAAACACGCGGGTCACGGCTTCGAACACTTCGCGCGTGCGCTTCGGCGTACCCACGCCAATCGTATCGGCGATATCGATCTCGTCGCAGCCGAGCGCCGCGAAACGTTGCACCACATCGACCACCGACGCCACCGGCACTTCGCCCTGATACGGACACCCGAGCGCGCACGACACGCTGCCGCGCATGCGCAAGCCGTGCTGCTTCGCCGCCTGCGCGACCGGCGCGAATCGCTCGATACTTTCCGCGATGCTGCAATTGATGTTCTTCTGCGAGAACGCTTCGCTCGCCGCGCCGAAGATCACGATCTCGTCGGCGCGCGCGGCGAGCGCACCTTCGAAGCCGCGCAGATTCGGCGTGAGCACCGAATAGATCGTGCCGGGGCGCCGCTCGATGCCGGCCATCACGTCGGCGCCGTCGGCCATTTGCGGCACCCATTTCGGCGACACGAACGACGCCGCTTCGACGTTGCGAAAACCCGCTGCCGCGAGCCGGTTGATCAACTCGATCTTGATCGCCGTCGGCACGAAATCCTTCTCGTTTTGCAGACCGTCACGCGGACCGACTTCGACGATTTTCACTTGCTGGGGTACGGCCATGTTGTGTCTCCTTGACGTGATTGTGACTCCACGCCGTCAATATCCGCGCTCGATATTCACCACGCCGCCGACGGCTTCGCCGCGTTCGAGCGCGAGCATTTTTTGCGCGATCTGCGCGACGCTTTCTTCGCGCAAGGTCAGCGCCGACATGTGCGGCGTGACGGTAATGCGCGGCTCCTGCCAGAACGGATGATCGGGCGACAACGGCTCTTGCTGAAACACGTCGAGCGTGGCCGCGGCGAGTTGGCCGCTTGCCAGCGCGTCGAGCAGATCGGCTTCCACCAGATGCGCGCCGCGTGCAACGTTGATCAGATACGCGCCGCGTGCGAGCTTCGAAAACGTGCGGGCATTCAGCACGTTCGCGGTATCCGGCGTATGCGGCAGCAGATTGACGAGCACTTTCACGCCGTCGAGAAACGCGTCGAAACGCGCTTCGCCGGCGAACGTGGTGATGCCTTCGACATCCTTCGCACTGCGGCTGTAGCCGCGCACCGGCATGCCGAATCGCGCGACCGTTTGCGCGACGTGGGCGCCCAGCACGCCAAGCCCGAGCACGCCGACCGTGAACGTGTCGCGTGGATGCGGATCGAGCACTTGCCAGCGGCGCTCGCGCTGCAGCGCTTCATATTCGTCGAAGCGCCGCAGATAACGCAGCACCGCGTGCGTCACATACTCGGCCATTTGCGGCGCCATGCCGGTGTCTTCGAGACGGATCAACGGCGCGTTGGGCGGCAAGGTGCCGGGCTGCTCGCGTTCGAGCGCGAGAATCGCATCGACGCCCGCGCCCAGATTGAAGATCGCGCGCAAATCGGCGCGGCCGGCCAGCATCTCGCGCGGTGGTCGCCAGACGACCGCGAAATCGGCGGGCGCGGTGTCGCCGGGTTGCCACTCGCGCAGATCGGCTTGCGGCAGCGCGCGCGCAAAGTCATGCAGCCAGGCTGCGGCTTCGGCGTTCGGCATATAGAAGAGGACTTTCATGCGGCCTCACCGTTGCACGCGCAACGGCCCCGGTTCACGCTGCGCGCGCGGTGCGGGCGCGGCGGGCGGCGGGACGGCTGCAAGGCTCGCGACGGCTGCGGCGCGGCGCGCGACGCTGACGACATGAGGGCTCCTCCTTTTATGGGCAGGCTTCATTCTACTTTTTCGCCGACGATCCCGCGCGCTTGCGCACGACCGTCCGTTTTCGGCTTCGCGCTCCGCAGATTCAACCGATAAACAAAGCACAAAAACTTGGTTCGTCCGCGCGACGGGCGGCGGGACAATGACTACCCGGTTTTCCCTTTCCGAGGGACAGACATGCTTTCATGCACCAGATCGCCGTGGCCGCCGCGGCTCGTGACCGTTCCGGGTCTGCACGGCAGCGAGGGCGCACATTGGCAAACGTGGCTCGAACGCCAGTTCGCTCGCTCGTTGCGCGTCGAGCAGGCCGACTGGGATGCACCGGACGTCGCCGGCTGGGCCAACTCGCTGCGCGAGTTGCTCGCGCGCGAACGCGGGCCGTTCGTGCTCGCCGCGCACAGCTTCGGATGTCTTGCGGCCGCGCACGCGTTGCAGCAGGCGTCGTATGCGAACGAAGTGGTCGGCGTGCTCCTCGTCGCGCCCGCGAGCCCGCAAAAGTTCGCCTTCGCCGGATCGTTCGAGGCACGGCGGCTGGGCGTGCCGTCCATTCTGATCGGCAGCGAAACCGATCCGTGGATGCCGCTTGCCGGCGCTCGCGAACTCGCGCAGCGTTTCGGCAGTGCGTTCGTCAATCTCGGCGATGCGGGGCACATCAATACCGCAGCCGGATTCGGACCGTGGCCGCGGGCCAAGTATTTCATCGACACGCTCGTGCACTGCGCGGCGCCGCTGCGCTTTCGCGACGAAGCGCTCGAGATCGGGCAGCACGCGGTGGTTTAACGCGCGGGCTCGAGTGCGTTGCTCGGGCCGGCCCGGCTCGCCGCGTATAAGCGATCCGCTAGAATCCCGCTTGATGCTGCGCGATTGCGCGGCCACAGGTTTTTAACATCGATAGCGGGGACAAGATGGCAGGCAAGACGGGGACTTCACGCTGGCTGGCGGCCGGCTTTACGGCGCTCACGCTCGGCTTCGGCGCTGGCGGCATATCGGCGGCGCATGCCGAGACGTCGTTGATGAATGTGTCGTACGACGTAACGCGCGAGTTGTACAAGGACATCAACGCGGGCTTCATCGCCGCGTATAAGCAGAAGAGCGGCGAGACGGTGTCGATTCGCCAGTCGCATGGCGCGTCGAGCGCACAGGCGTTGTCGGTATTGCAGGGCTTGCAGGCCGACGTCGTGACGATGAACCAGCCGAACGACATCGACCTCCTCGCGGAAAAAGGCCAACTGGTGCCCGCCAACTGGCGCACGCGTCTGCCGGACGACAGCGCGCCGTACACGACGACGATGGTGTTCCTCGTGCGCAAGGGCAATCCGAAGCACATCAAGGACTGGGACGATCTCGCGAAGCCCGGCGTACAAGTGGTGATCGCGAATCCGAAGACGTCCGGCAACGGACGCTACACGTACCTCGCCGCGTGGGGTTATCGCAAGCAGCACGGCGGCACCGATGCGCAGGCGCTCGACTTCGAAAAGGCGCTGTTCAGGAACGTGCCGGTGCTCGACACGGGCGGCCGCGGCGCGACGACGACGTTCACGCAACGCGGCATCGGCGACGTCCTGGTCACGTTCGAAAACGAAGTCGCGCTGATGAACAGCGACGTGGGCGGCGGCAATTTCGAGGCGGTGTATCCGTCGGTGAGCCTGCTGGCCGCACCGCCGGTGTCGATCGTCGACAAGGTGGTCGACAAGCGCGGCACGCGCAAGGAAGCGCAGGCGTATATCGACTATCTGTGGTCGCCGGCCGCGCAGGAGATCATCGCGCAACATCATCTGCGTCCGCGCGACAAGAACGTGCTCGCGAAACACGCCGCGGAGTTCAAGCCGATCAAGACCTTCACCGTCGAAGAAATGTTCGGTAACTGGCAGAAAGCGCAGCAAACCCATTTCTCCGACGGCGGGACTTTCGATCAGATCATCGTCGACAGGAAGTAATGCGCTTTACGCGTGTTCGCAGCCGTGCTCGCAGCCGCTCTTGTCGAGCGGCATCTGCTGCGCGGCTTCGGCGCGAATGCCGAGGCGCGCGAGCAGCTTGCGGTCCGCTTCGGCTTGCGGGTTGCTCGTGGTCAGCAACTGATCGCCGTAGAAAATCGAGTTCGCGCCCGCGAGAAAACACATTGCCTGCAACGCCTCGTCCATCTGCTCGCGGCCGGCGGACAGGCGCACCATCGCGCGCGGCATCGTGATCCGCGCAATCGCGATGGTCCGCACGAATTCGAACGGATCGATCGCTTCGGTGCCGGTCAGCGGCGTGCCTTCCACTTGCACCAGATTGTTGATCGGCACCGATTCCGGATACGGCTCCATGTTCGCCAGTTGCGCGATCAGGCCCGCACGCTCGCGGCGCGATTCGCCGAGGCCGACAATGCCGCCGCAGCACACGTTGATGCCCGCATCGCGCACGCGTTCCAGCGTGTCGAGACGATCCTGATACGTGCGCGTCGAAATGATCTGACCGTAAAACTCCGGCGACGTATCCAGATTGTGGTTGTAGTAATCGAGGCCGGCCTCGCGCAACGCTTGCGCCTGATGCGTCTCGAGCATGCCGAGCGTCACGCAGGTTTCGAGTCCCATCGCCTTCACGCCGCGGATCATCTCCTTGATCGGCTCGAGATGGCGGTCCTTCGGATTGCGCCATGCGGCGCCCATGCAGAAACGCGTCGCGCCGTTTTCCTTCGCGGCTTTCGCGGCGGCGAGCACTTCGTCGACCGGCATCAGCTTGTCGGCTTGCAGGCCCGTGTCATGATGCACCGACTGCGGACAGTACGCGCAATCTTCCTCGCAGCCACCGGTCTTGATCGACAGCAGCGTCGACAGTTGCACGGTGTTGGCGTCGAAATGCTCGCGATGCGTTTGCTGCGCGCGAAACATCAGGTCGTTGAACGGGAGTTCGTACAACGCGACGATGTCGGCGACGCGCCAGCGCGCGAGCTGTTTGCCCGCAGCGTCGGCGTTGACATTGGCGTTCGCGTTGACGTTGGCATTGTTAAGGGCAGCCGTATCAGCGGATGCAGCAGCGATGTTCAGTTGCGTCATGTGGTCGATCCTCATGAGTGGACGTGATGTTCAATTCAGCGCTGCGCGTCGCGCAGCGTTTGCAATAGCCGGTGAATGTCGAGCCGTTCAGCCGCGAGTTCGGGCGATGCCGGGCTCATATGCGGCACGATGCCGAGCAACGGCGCGTGATGTTCGCGCGTGAGATGCTCGCGGATCGACGCGATGTTTTCGTCGGGAAAAGTCATGCCGGGATCGACGCGATTCGCGACCCAGCCGGCAAGCGTGAGTCCGCGCGCGGCGATGGCCTCGGCGGTGAGCAACGCGTGGTTGATGCAGCCAAGGCGCATGCCGACCACCAGCACGACCGGCAGCTTCAAGGCGACGGCGAGATCGGCCGTGTCGTGCGTCGCCGTCAACGGCACACGAAAGCCGCCGACGCCTTCCACCACGACGACGTCCGCGCGCGTCAACGCTTTGCTATGACACGCGACGATGTGGTCGATGTCGAATGCAACGTTTTCCAGCGCGGCGGCAATGTGCGGCGCGGCCGGTTCTTTCAGCAGATACGGCGTGCGCATCGCGGGCGGCAACAGCACGTTCGACGCCGCGTCGAGCTGGTCCGCGTCTTCGTTATGCAGTTCGCCGTTCACCTCGAACGCGCCCGCTGCGATCGGCTTCATCGCGGCCGCTTGCAGTCCCTCGCGAACGAAGCCTCGCAATAATGCCGACGACACGAACGTCTTGCCGATTTCGGTATCCGTGCCGGTGACGAAGAGTGACAGTGCAGTGTTCGCAGACGTCATGCGCTTTGCTCCCCCGCGGCTTGCAAGCCCGCTTCGAGCCGGTCGAGATCCGCATGCGAATGCGCGGCCGATAGCGAAATGCGCAGGCGCGACGTGCCGGCGGGCACGGTCGGCGGCCGAATCGCGGGCACCCACAAACCCGCGCGATCGAGCGACGCGGCAATCCCGAGCGTCGCGTCGTTCGCGCCGATAATGAGCGGCTGCACGGCGGTATGCGAATCGACGGGAAGCCACGGCGTGGTCTTGAGCATGGCGCGCGTGCGCTCGATCAATTGCCGAAGATGCGCGCGCCGCTCATCGCCTTCATCGCCGCCGATAATGCGCAGACTCGCCGACACCGCGTGCGCGGCAGCCGGCACCGAAGCCGTGGTGAAAATGTACGGACGCGCGCGTTGCACGAGCCACTCGATCACGGTCCCGTGCGCCACGACGAATGCGCCCGACACGCCCGCCGCCTTGCCGAGCGTGCCGATGGAAATCAGATTCGGCGAGCGCAACGCGGCTTCGGCGATCGCGCCGCGGCCTTGCGGACCGAGCACGCCGAAACCGTGCGCATCGTCGACGATCAGCCATGCTCCATGCCGCTCCGCAAGTTCGAGAAGACGCGTCAGCGGCGCGATGTCGCCGTCCATGCTGAACACCGTATCGGAGACGATGACCTTCTCGTCCGCGTCCGACGCATCGAGCATCGCGCTCAGCGCTTCCATATCGCAGTGCGGGTAGATCTGCACGTCGGCTCGCGACAGACGCGCGCCGTCGATCAGCGAAGCATGGTTGAGCGCATCGGAGAACAGCGTCGTGCCGCGGCCCGCGAGCGCGGTGAGCGTCGCGAGATTCGCCATGTAGCCAGTGCTGAAGTAAAGCGCGCGCGGCGCATCGACGAATCCGCCGACGAACTCCGCGAGATCGTCTTCGAGTTGCGCGTGTGCGCGCGAGTGGCCGCCGAGCAGATGCGAACCGCCGCTGCCCGCGCCATAGCGTTGTGCGCCTTCGGCGATGGCCGCGATCAACTGCGGATGCGCGGCGAGTCCGAGATAGTCATTGCTCGCAAAGCCGACGATCTCGCGGCCGTCGACCGTCATATGCGCTGCGCACGGCGTGTCGACTGTGCGGCGGCGACGGCGCAGACCGTGTTCGTCGATCTCTTTGAGTCCCTGCGAAAGTTTGTCGAGCAGATGCATTAGCGCAGCTCCGCGAGCGTGGCGTCGAACGTTTCGCGCGTGCGCGAGGCGAGCAGCGCGATCTCTTCGTCGTCGAGAATGTATGGCGGCATCAGGTACACGGTGGTCGAAATGGGGCGCAACAATAGCTCGCGCTGCAAGGCATTTTCGAAGAATCGGCGCGAGAAGGTTTTGGCATGCTGCTCGTTTTCGATGACTGCGTCGAACGCGAAAATCGTTCCGCACTGGCGCAGATTGCGCACATTCGCGTGTTCCGCGAGCGGCGCGAGTGCGGCCTTCAGCGTTGCCGACTTTTGCGCGTTGACCGCGAGGACGTTGTCGCTCGTGAACAGGTCGAGCGTTGCGAGCGCCGCGCGGCACGCGAGCGGATTGCCGGTGTACGAATGCGAATGGAGAAAGCCGCGAGCCGTGTCGTCGTGATAGAAGGCTTCGAAGATTTCGTCGCGTGAAAGCACGATGGAAAGTGGCAGATAACCGCCGCTAATGCCCTTTGACAGACACAGGAAATCCGGCCAGATGCCGGCCTGTTCGCAAGCGAAGAAAGTGCCGGTGCGGCCGCAGCCGACGGCGATTTCGTCGGCGATCAGATGCACGCGGTACTGATCGCACAGCGCACGCAAACCGGCGATGTACGACGCGTCGTGCATGGTCATGCCGGCTGCGCATTGCACGAGCGGCTCGACGATCAGCGCGGCGATTCTGGTGGCGCGCGCTTCGAGGAGCGAACGCACAGCTTCGAGCGCGCGACGCGCGACGTCGGCGGCTGTTTCGCCGGGTTGTGCAAGACGCGCGTCCGGCGATGCCACGACGTGAGCGTTGCGAATCAGCGGATCATAGGCGTCCTTGAACAACGCGACGTCGGTCACGCCGAGCGCGCCGATCGTCTCGCCGTGGTAACTGTTCGCAATGCAGACGAATTCCTGCTTGTCGGCGAAGCCGCGATTGCGCCACGCGTGGAAGCTCATTTTCAGCGCGATTTCGACGGCGGATGCGCCATCCGATGCAAAGAACGCGTGGCCCAGCGCGTGATCGGTGAGCGCGTTGAGGCGCTCGGCGAGTTCGATTGCGGGCTCGTGTGTGCAACCGGCGAGCATCGCGTGCTCGAGCGTATCGAGCTGATCCTTCAGCGCCGCGTTGATGCGCGGATTCGCGTGGCCGAACAGGTTGACCCACCACGAACTGATCGCGTCCAGATAGCGATGACCGGACTGGTCATAGAGCCACGCGCCTTGACCGCGCGCGACGGGTATCAGGGGCAGACGCTCATGATGCTTCATCTGCGTGCAGGGATGCCAGACCGCGCGCAGGCTTCGGGCGATCCAGTCTTCCGTGGATGTGGGTGATGTTGCTGACATTTCCAAGGCGTACTCCAGGGTGCTTTTTTGCGGCCGCCGTGGGTTCTTTTTGTCAGGTTTTTGGGGCGCGGTGCGTCGCGTTTTTTAGCGATGCGCGACCCTACGGCTAGCGTGCGGGGTCGAGATTAGCGGTTTCTTCGGGGCTTTGCACTAGCGGTTTGGCGGCGAATTTCGGCTGCCGGCACGGGGTTCGGCGCTGTTCGCGGCAGGTGATTTGCGTTTTGCCGTGAAGGGCGCAGAAGGGCGGAATTAGCGACGGAAAAGTATTGGGGGGTAGTGGAGCAAAAGATGGGCGCTCGGGGGCCTCGCAATCAGATATGACCTATTTTGTGGCAATCGTTGTGTCGATGCTGACCTTGACGAATCTTGACACATCTGCCTCGCGCGGTTCGGTACGTTACGGCCTTCTTACCAATCCGCAACAGAAAAACGATGAACCGCAGGGCATTCAGGCTGGTATTCAACCGGCTAAGGGCAATGCTGGTTGCCGTCGAGGAATCGGCCACGGCAACAGGCAAGGGTAATGGCGAGACCGCTGCAACGAGGCGCGTGCTCGCGACTCCATCCAGCACGCAACAGCACAGCTTCGCGCTGCGAAGCATCGCACTTGCGGCCCTTGTGCTGCTCGGCGCCCTGCCCGCTTTCACCGTAGCGCAGATCGTGCCGGGTGGCCCGAACGCGCCAGGCGTCATCACGACGCCGAACGGGCTGAATCAGGTGAACATCAACCGGCCGTCCGGCGCGGGCGTGTCGGTCAACACGTACAACCAGTTCGACGTGCAGCAGCGCGGCGCGATCCTGAACAACTCGCCGACCATCGTGCAGACGCAGCAGGCGGGCATGATCAACGGCAATCCGAACTTCGCGCCGGGACAGTCCGCGCGGATCATCGTCAACCAGGTTAATAGCAGCGCGGCGAGCCAGATTAACGGTTATCTCGAAGTCGCCGGGCAGAAGGCGCAGGTCGTGATCGCCAACGGCTCGGGGATCAGCGTGAATGGTGGCGGCTTCATCAACACGTCGCGCGCGACGCTCACTACCGGTACGCCGAATTACGGCGCGGACGGCAGCCTCACCGGGTTTAACGTGAGCGGCGGCAATATCACCGTGCAGGGCGCGGGGCTGAACGCGGGCGACGTCGATCAGGTCGATCTGATTGCGCGCGCCGTGCAGGCGAATGCCGCGATCTACGCGAAGAACCTGAACGTCGTCACGGGCGCGAACCGTGTCGATTATGGGACGCTGAACGCGACGGCCATCGCGGGCAGTGGCGCTGCGCCGGGTGTGTCCATCGACGTGAGCAGTCTTGGTGGCATGTACGCGAACCGGATCGTTCTGGTGGGCACCGAGAACGGTGTGGGCGTGTCGACGAAGGGCGTGCTCGCTGCGCAGGCGGGCGACGTGACGCTGACCACGCAGGGCAAGCTGGTCCTCGGCGGGCAGACGAACGCGAGCGGCAATATCGCGATCAATGCGCGTGATGGGATCGACAATAGCGGGACCACTTACGCGCAGCAGAATGTCAGTGCGAGCACGGCTGGCACGCTGAGCAATAGCGGCACGTTTGCCGCGCAGCAGAACACCACGGTCAATGCGGGCGGCGTGGCATCGACGGGTACGCTTGGCGCGGGCGTGAACAGCGATGGCACGATAGCGAATGCAGGCGATCTGTCGGTGACGGCGGGCGGCGCGCTCGCGGCAACCGGGCGCAATGCAGCGGGCGGGAATGCGAATCTGCAAGGCGCGTCGGTCAATCTCGCGGGTAGCAGTACGTCGGCGAATGGGAGCATGGCGTTGACCGCGACGGGCGGTGATGTGAATACCACTGGCGCGACGACGACGGCCGGCAGTACGCTCGCGGTCAAAGCAGCGGGCACGCTGGTCAATGATGGCGGTGTACTGTCGTCAGGTGGCGCGCAGACGGTCAATGCGGGCGCGCTCTCGAACAGCAACGGCCAGATCGTTTCGGGCAGTGTTTTAAGTGCAAACGTCGTGGGGGCCGTGTCCAACACGGGCGGCACGATGCAGGCCGCGGGTGCGTTGACGGCGAACGCTGGGTCATTCGACAACACCGCGGGCCATATCGCATCGCTCAATGCGGGCGGCCTGACGCTCTCCGCGGCGGGCACGTTGAATAACGGCGCGGGCGGCACGGGTCTGGGCACCATCGGCGGCAACGGCAATGTGACCGTGCAGGCCGGACAGATTGCGAACGCCGGGTCGATCACCGCGGGGCAGAACCTGACTGCGGCTGCGGCGCAAAGCCTGTTCAGCAACGGCACATTGGCCGCCAACGGAAACGTGAACGCATCGGCCGGCACGACACTCGCGAACGCCGGCACATTCACGGCCGGCCAGCAGGCAGTGATCAGCGCGGCGACCGTCGATAACAGCGGCGGCTCGACGAGCGCAAACCTGCTCACACTGCACGCGACGAACCTCGTCAATCACGGCGGCACGATCACGCAGACCGGGACCGGCGCGACGACGGTCGATGTATCCGGCACGCTCGACAACACAGGCGGCACGCTTCAGACCAACGCCGCGAGCCTGACGCTCGCGCCCGCTGTCGCCCTCGTCAACGACAACGGCACCATCGCGAATGCCGGGACAGGCGCGCTGACGGTCAGCACCGGGACGCTGTCCAACAGGGGCGGCACGATCGCCAGTAACGGCCAGACCGCGCTTCAGGCCGGAGCGCTCGACAACACGGCTGGCTCGATCATCGGCCAGAACGGTCTCACGGCCACCGTCGGCGGCACGCTGGACAACACCAACGGCAAGCTGCTTTCGAACACGGGCCTGAGCCTTGCCAGCGGCACGCTAAACAACAACGGCGGCCAGATCGGCGCGGGCGCAAACGAAACCATTCATACCGGCTCGCTGACCAACAGCGGCGGCTCGATTGTCGCGCCGAACCTGGCACTCACCATCGGCTCGACACTGGATAACAGCGGCGGCAACATCCAGGCGAACCAGCTTGCGCTGAACGCGGCGGACCTGGTGAACCACGGCGGCACGATCACGCAATACGGCGCGTCGTCGATGGGCTTTAACGTCAGCGGCACCTTCGACAATTCAAGCGGCGGCACATTCCAGACCAACAGCACCGACCTGACGCTCGCGCCTGGCGCGCTCATCAACGACGGTGGCACGATCCTCGACGCCGGCACGGGCACGCTGACGATTGCACCGGGCAATGGCGCGGGTTCCTTCTCGAACGTCGGCGGTCGCATCATCACGGCCGGGCAGCTCACCGCGCAGGCCGGCAGCCTGAACAACGCGAATGGCGTGCTCGCCGCGCAGGGAAACATCGCGGCAAACATCGCGGGCGATGTGAACAATACGCAAGGCTCGGTTCGCTCGCTCTCGTCGCTGACGCTCGCGAGCGGCGGCACGCTGACGAACACGAATGGACAGATCCAGTCCGGCACGGGCGCGGCTGGCGACGCGAGCACGCTCGCGATTCAGGCCGCGTCGGTCAACAACACGAACGGCCTCGTCGGTAATCTCGGCACGGGCGACATGACCGTGCAAGGTGGCAGCCAGATCGTGAACGGCGGCGGCGTCATGACGGGCAACGGCAATGTTGCCGTCGATACGTCGGCGCTCGTCAACACGCAGAACGGCCAGCGCGGTGGCCAGATCAGCGGCGTGAATGTCGCCGTGCGGGCGGACACGGTTGACAACAGCAACGGCCAGATCGGCAACCTGAGCGGTTCGAATGGCGATGTCGCGATCACGACGACCGGCGCGGTCACGAACACGAACGGGCAGATTGGCGCAACACACAACCTGGCCGTGAATGCCACGACCCTTACGGGCGGTGGCGCATACAGCGCGACCAACGACGTAGCGGTAAGCGTACAGCGCGACTTCACGCCGACGCCCGATCTGCAGTTCGCCGCAGGCCATGACCTCAGTTTCACGCTGCCGGGCACATTCAGCAATGGCGCGCTTGTCGAAGCGGCGAACAACCTGAACATCAACGCGGCCGACGTGCAGAACAGCGGCGTGATGATGGCGGGCGGCACGCTCACGACGCACTCGAATACGCTCGAGAACACCGGGACGATGGTCGGCGGCAGCGTCTCGCTCAACGCGACGCAATCGCTGACGAACACGGGGCCGACTGCGCTGATCGGCGCAACCGACAGTAACGGCACGCTCGAACTGCTGTCGAACGACATCGAAAACCGCGACGACACCACGGCGACCGACACGCAGGCGACCACCGCGATTTACGGTCTCGGCAAGGTGATACTGGCGGGCGGCAAAAATGCAGACGGCAGCTACACGAACGCGGCCCTGATCCGCAACCAGTCAGCGCTGATCGAATCGGCCGGCGACATGGAACTGCACGCCGCCCAGGTGACGAACACGCGCACGACGATGACGACGACCGGCCTGAACCAGCCGGTCGACCCGGCGCTGCTGGACGAACTTGGCATCAGCCTGTCCGGCGGCACTGGCCAGGTCGGCATACAGGACCCGAACAGCATCGGTGGCGTCTTTACCGATCCGCCACACGGAGGGCAATGGAATTCGACCTACCAGTACACCACCTACACAGGCGTCGCGCTGGCGAACCTGATCGCAGGCATCAGCCCGCAGGCGCAGATCATCGCGGGCGGCAATCTCGACGCGTCGAACGTGGGACTGTTCCAGAACTACTGGAGCGCGGTCGCAGCGGTCGGCAACATCGCCGCGCCCACGACGCTCGACCAGAATAGCTGGCAGGGTCAGACAGCGCCCCAGGTGCAGGTCACGTATTCCGGCGAGTACCACTAGAACAACTACGACAACAGCGAACACGACTGGCAATTGCCGTTCGGCGATGCGCCGTTCGTCGGCAAGCGGCCAGGCGGCTACACGCAGGCGGCGCCGGCCGATATCCGCTATTACGCGCTGCCGGGTTACGAATCGAGCTTCGTCGCGGGCGGCACGCTCTCGGGCACGGGCATCAGCATCAACAACACGGCGGGCAACGCGGGCATTCCGTCGATCGGTCTCGCACCAGGCCAGGCCATGTCCGGGGTGAATATCAGCGGCCTGAGCGGCAACGCGAGCGGCGCGAAGTCCGGCGCGGCTTCGGTCAACGGTGGCGCGGGCATGGTCAATCCGGTCATCGCGAGTGCGACGGCGCAGACCGTCCTGCAAAACCTGACGGTTCCGCAGGGCGGACTGTTCAGACCGGCCAGCGCACCAGGTGCCGGTTATCTGATCGAAACGAACCCGGCCTTCACGAACCAGAAGACGTTCATTTCGAGCGACTACTACCTGCAACAGCTTGGCGTGAATCCGCAGACGACGGAAAAGCGTCTCGGCGACGGTTTCTACGAGCAGCAGCTCGTGCGCAACCAGGTGACGTCGCTGACTGGCAAGGCCGTGCTTGGTCCTTACACCGATCTCCAGTCGATGTACCAGTCGCTGCTTGCCGCAGGCGCCTCGCTCTCGCAGTCGCTGAACCTGCCGCTCGGCATGAGCCTGTCGCCCGAGCAGGTGGCCGCGCTCACCGGCAACGTCGTCATCATGCAGACCGAGATGGTCGACGGCCAGGCCGTGCTCGTGCCGGTCGTCTATCTTGCGAAGGCCAGCCAGCAGAACATGAATGGTCCGCTGATCGCCGCAACCGACATCGACATCCAGAACGCGCAGACCTTCACCAACAGCGGCACGGTGCAGGCAGGCAATACGCTGTCAATCCAGGGCAACCAGATCAACAACGCATTCGGCACGCTGCAAAGCGGCGGCCTGATGACGCTGAACACAAAGGGCAATATTGACCTGACCTCGGCGACCGTGAATGCGGGCAGTCTTGCGCTGAAGGCGGGCGGCGACCTGCTGCTCAATACGGCGGTCAAGACGGTTGACCAGGTGAGCGCAACGGGCGCCACGCGCACGACGACCACGCTCGGCCCGATTGCGAACCTGAACGTCGCGGGTAACGCGGTCATCGTCACCGGCGGCAACGTCGAGCAGAACGCGGGCAATCTGAACGTCGGCGGCAACCTCGGCATGGCCGTGGGTGGCAACTACGATATCGGCGCGGTGCAGACCGGCGAACACAAGATTGTCGAGCGCGCGAACGGTGTGTCGAACACCGACTTTAACCAGACGACCGGCAGTTCCATCAAGGTCGGTGGCGTTTCGCAGATTGGCGTGCGCGGCGACCTGACCGCAACCGGCGCAGACATCCGCCTCGCGGGCGGCGGAACGCTCGCTGCGAACGGCAATGTGACCTTGCAGGCTGCAAAAGCCACGTCAACCACGAACAGCAACAGTTCAGGCAGCGATAGCCACGGCAGTTATTCGGAGTCCTTGCACCGGTCGGACGACACGCTTACTGCGACGACGCTTAATGCAGGCAACTCGCTGACGGTCGCGTCAGGCAAGGATATCAACGTCACGGGCAGCGCAATCAGTCTCGACAAGGGAACCGCGACGCTCGCGGCGACAGGCAACGTCAACATCGGCGCGGCGACGGAAACGCACGTCGACAATTCGCAGGAGCAGCACAAGCACAGCAATGTGGTGAGCGGCATGCAAGTGTCGAGTTCGAGTAACAGCACGACGACGTTGTCGCAGGGCAGTATGGTTTCAGCCGATGCGGTGACCATCGCAAGCGGCAACGACATCAACGTAAAAGGCAGCACGATTGTCGGCAC
Source organism: Paraburkholderia sp. GV068 (assembly GCF_003058125.1). Lineage (NCBI taxonomy): Bacteria > Pseudomonadati > Pseudomonadota > Betaproteobacteria > Burkholderiales > Burkholderiaceae > Paraburkholderia > Paraburkholderia sp. GV068. The sequence goes on along the minus strand of NZ_QBUB01000014.1, from coordinate 125,708 downwards.
GAACGATGTCGCGCTCAGTGCTGCGCACGACGTGAACATCACGACGACACAGGATACGCAGACCACGTCCAGCAGCTATCGGGAACGTCAGTCCGGTTTCGGCGCGGGCGGCGGCATCGGCATATCGGTTGGCAGCCAGACGCAGACCAATACGGCGAATACGTCACAGGTGACGAACAACGGCAGTACGATCGGCTCGCTGAACGGCAACCTGAACATCGTCGCGGGCAACGATCTGCATGTGACGGGCAGTGACCTGGTCGCGGCGAAGAACGTCACGGGGACGGGTGCAAATGTCATCATCGACGCGGCGGCTGACATCTATCATCACGACGAAAAGCAGACGGTCAGCAAGAGCGGCTTTACGCTTGCAGTCAAGTCGCCGGTTATTGATGCGATTACCAGCACGGTCGATCAGGCGCACGCGGCGAGCCACAGTCAGGATGATCGCGCGGCGGCATTGCACGGCATGGCGGCGGCAAGCAGCGCGATTGATTCAGTCGGTGCAGCCGACGCGGCGTTGGGCTCGCTTGCCAGCGGTGGGACACCGTCGGCGAAGATCGAACTCAGCTACGGAAGCAGCCACAGCGAAAACACCTACACGGAAGACAGCACGACGCATCGCGGCTCGAGCGTCAACGCGGGCGGCACGGCTGCGTTCGTTGCCACCGGCAATGGCACACCTGGAAGCGGCAACGTGACGATTGCAGGCTCCAACGTGAACGCGAACGATGTGATCCTCGCGGCAAAGAATCAGGTCAATGTCGTGAACACGACCGACACCGATTCGACGCGCAGCACGAACCAGTCGAGCAGCGCGAGCGTCGGTATTTCGTATGGCACGCAGGGTTGGGGCGTGGACGCGTCGATGTCGAAGGCGCACGGCGACAGCAATAGCGATGCGGCCATGCAGAACAACGCACATGTGACCGCGGCGAATACCGCGACGATTATCTCGGGAGGCGATACCAACATCATCGGTTCGAACGTCAATGGCCGTCAGGTGAATGCCGATGTCGGCGGCAACCTGAACATTGCGAGCGTGCAGGACACGATGACGAGCAGCGCGCATCAGGAGAGCACGGGCGGCGGTTTCAGCATCAGCCAGGGTGGCGGCAGCGCGAGTTTCAGTCACACGAATGCGAGTGCCAATGGCAGCTATGCGGGCGTGAACGAACAGGCCGGCATCCAGGCGGGCGATGGAGGGTTCAACGTCAACGTCAAGGGCAATACCGATCTGAAGGGCGCAGTGATTGCGAGCGATGCCGATGCGTCGAAAAACAATCTCGCCACGGGCACGCTCACCTATAGCGATGTACAGAACTCGTCGAGCTATAACGCGCATACGGGCGGCATCGGCGGAGGCGTGACGGCCGGTGACGGCGGCGCGAACTACGGCACGACCGGCAGTACGTCGGGCCACAACGCAGGCGGCCCGCGCCGATGCTGAGTCAAAACGACAGCGGCAGCGGTAGCGCGATCACGCGCAGCGGCATCAGCGCGGGCACCATCAACGTGACGGATGTGGCTCATCAGACGCAGGACATCGCGAGCCTCAATCGTGATACGTCGAACGCCAACGGCACGGTCGCGAAACTGCCGGACGTGAATAATCTGCTCGACCATCAGGGGGACATGATGGCGGCCGCGGGTGCGGCGGGTGAGGCGGTGTCCCGGCGTATTGGTGACTATGCAGAATCGAAGTACAAGGAGGCAAAGGCGAACGGCGATCAGGCCGGCATGGATGCGTGGAAGGAAGGCGGCTTAGCGCGCGCCGGAATGCAGGCCGCGGGCGCTGCGCTCGTGAGCGGGCTTGCTGGCGGCAATGCAATTGGCGGCGCAGCGGGTGCTGGCATCGCTTCGATCGAGGCGGGCAAGCTGAACGAGCTGAGTGGCGACATTGCCGGTTCGAAGCCGACCGGCAATGCGGATATGAATGAAGCGCTGGGCAATATTGTTGCAAACGCGATTGCTACAGGGGCGGGTGCGGTGGTTGGCGGCAATGCGGGGGCGTTTGAAGGCTACAACGTGGATAGGTTCAACCGGCAGTTGCATCCCGAAGAAAAGGCCGTAGCCAAGCAGCTTGCAGATAAGAGCGGTGGCAAGTACACGGAGGCGCAAATTGAGGACCAGATGCGCATTATGGGCGTAACCGTGAACGGGACCAACGAATCAGGCGCACCGACGACGCTGATTGGCCAGGCGCCCACGGATTCCGGCGCAAAGTGGATATCGGGTGGTACGACGGCGGACGGCAAACCGATTCTGACGCAGGTTACGGCGCAGGCGAATCCGGAGTTGCAGACATACATCCTGTCGAACTATGCCACGGACGTGCCGGGCACAGTTTCATATGATCCGTTGTCCGGCTCAAAGTCATCAACTATAACGGGGCCGTTCACCAACTTCGACAAGAGCGACGCGGACTTTATGCGTAACACAACGGCAGATGCAGCGGGGATGGTTTCGACTAACGCCGGACGTGTATCGTCACTTGCGGCAGCGGGTGCGTCGATAACACCTTGCTCAGTAGTCTGTGAGGGTATTGCATACGGCGGAACAATCATAGGAATCACCGCAGATGCGGTTGGGCAATTGGCTAAGCCGAATACGGGGCAGTACGTTTTTAATGGTTCTACGTCTATTGCATCGAACTACATTTCAGCGGCATCTCCCCTATTGACCCCTGCCGTGAATGAGTTGGTGAATCAAGTGAACGGTAGTGGCGTGGCTAAGAACGTGCAAGAAAAGATAGATGGCATTTTCGGGCCGCAAACTCCCAGGGGGAAAAAATGAAGATCAGATTCATCGACAACGGCAACCTAGCTTCATGGCTTCGCTTGACGCTAATCGTTATTGGAGTAGGACTTGCCGCTATCGCACTTGAATGTGAACTCCCAGTCCTTTGGGCGAGAGTTTTCTTGTTAGTCGGCTTTCTTTCAGTGCTTGTCGGTGGAATGACCAGTCGGGCCAAATTGCTAAATAGCAAGCCCTTCGATAACAGCTACAAGAAAGCACGCGACAGCTACAAAACGAAGGACGACGAAAACGGGAAATAAACCGTTGATGCAGCAGCGGGCTAACGATGCCCGCCGCTGCATGTCGTATCGAATCACGGAATGAAACACCCATGAAAATTCGAAATAGGCTGGCGGCACTCCCGCTCACAGCCCTGGTATCACTCGCGTCCAACGCGCAGCAGGCACCCACGCCCGCGGACACAGCCGCCGCGGCACGCGCCAACGCAGAACAGAACCAGCAACTCCAGCAGCAACGCGACGCGCAGCAGCGCGACGCAACAGTGCAGGCGCCGGTCGTGCGTTCCGAAGTCCCACGCGTGCAGGGCTGGCCCGGACTGCCGGCAGAGCAACCGTGCTTCCGCATCGACACCCTTTCACTCGACGTGCCGCCCAATCTGCCCGACGCAGTACGCAGTCACGGCGCCTCGCAACTGCCACTCGACCGCTTCGCGTTCGCGCGCGAATGGCTTGCGCACTACCGCGGCCAGTGCATCGGCAAGGCCGGGCTCGATGTCCTCACCAAAGGATTGCAGCAAGCCATTTTGAGCGAGGGCTACATCACGACCCGCGTGCTGCTACCCGCGCAAGACCTGTCAACCGGCACCCTGAAATTCGCGCTCGTGCCCGGCGTCATTCGCAAACTGCGCTATGCCGATCCCGACACGCGCGGCACATGGAAAACCGCATTCCCCGCGCGCGATGGCGACCTGCTGAACCTGCGCGATCTTGAGCAGGGTCTGGAGCAGTCGAAGCGCGTCGCGAGTCAGGACGTCGACATGAAGATCGAGCCGACCGACACACCAGGCGAAAGTGACGTCGTCATATCGATGAAACGCGCAAAGCCGTGGAGCGTGGTCGCATCGGTGGACAACTCGGGTTCGCGCGCAACCGGCAAGCTACAGGGCAACCTTAGCGTCGGCATCGACAACCCGCTCGGACTGAATGACGTTCTCACGGCGGGCGCCAGTCAGGATCTCGAATTCGGCGACAAGCGCCTGGGCTCGCACGGCTTCAACGGATCGTACTCGCTGCCATGGGGTTATTGGACCGCCACACTGTCGGGCACTGCGAACACCTATTACCAGAACATTGCGGGCGTGAATCAGACTTTCGTCTCCAGCGGCAATTCGCAGACCGCCGCACTCCGGCTCGCGCGTGTCCTGAGACGCAGTCAGACCGACGTGTTCGGCGTGGAATTCCAGCTATCGAAGCGCTTCGGCGAGAGCTTCATCGACGGCACCGACATTCCAACGCAGCGCCGCAACAACACGTTCATCGAGGCGGGGCTGACCGACCGGCATTACTTTGGCGCGGCACAGTTCGACGGGACGCTCGCGTATCGTCAGGGCATCGGCGGACTGGGTGCGACGCCTGACCCGCATCCGGACGGTCCGACGTACCGTTACCATCTCGCCGTGCTGGACACAAACCTGTCGGTGCCGTTTGCAGTTAGCAAACAGAACTTCCGCTACGTCACAACCGTTCACGCACAGTTCACGAACGACACGCTGTTCTATTTAGACGACCTGACGATCGGCAGCCGCTACACGGTACGCGGCTTCGATGGCGAGACGATGTTGGCGGCGGAGAAAGGTTTCTACTGGCGCAATGAACTACAGATGCCCCTAGGCCAGACAGGGCAGACGCTCTACACGGGGATCGACTACGGGCGCGTATTCGGACCAAACACGGCGTTTCTGGCGGGCACGCAACTGGCCGGCGCGGTAATCGGCCTACGCGGTAACGTCGGCACGCGGATCGGTGGATTCGCCTATGACGTGTTCGCCGGCACACCCGTCTACAAACCGGCGGCATTCCCAACCGCGCGTGTCACGCTCGGCTTCCAGGCGACAGCGCAGTTCTAGCGGGAAGGGCCTCACTCCCGACTAGCAATAGCCGGTCGCACGTCACCATCGGAAGACACAGAGGAAGAAGAAACCGAACCTGCCCCACCCGCGCCACTATCAGCCGTCCGCGATCCCTGATCACCCCACACAACGGAGTTATCGACCGCGTACAACCGGCAAGGCGCCGAACTCTGCTTCTGGCAATTCGCAATCGCAACCGACATCGGATCGTCGCCGCCCTCGGCCCACGACCACGCGCCCGTGTCCGACACCGCGAAGGCACGGCTCGGGTACTGGTGCAGGAAGTTGCGATAACCGTTGCGCCCGGCTTCATCGACGTAGGGGACCGCGTCGACGGCATCGACGGAAGCAAAGCCGCTCGCCTTCGGCGCCGAAGGATCGGACACGCGATACTGCACGCCCGTGGGCATGCCCACGCGTGCAAGGAACGACTCCACAGCCGGCCACCAGACATGCACGCCGTCGCGGTCGCCGACGAGCCGGTGCGCGTCGTTCTTATACGTGCCGTAGTCCACCATCTTCGCGCTCGCGCCGTGCGCGACGTACGCCGCGTGCATGCCGGCTACGAGCGGCGCATTCCACACCGAATCGTTGTCGCCGTACATCCACAGCGACGGCACTTTCGTCTTGTCGCCATACGCGCCGAATGCTCGCGTCAGATTGCCCTGCCAGTCGCCGCACGCGTCCTGGCGCAAGCCGCCGGAAAAGTTGATGAGCGCGCGCACGCCCGGCGCTGCTTCGGTGCCGTAGGCCATCGTCGCCAGGCCGCCATGCGACGTGCCCGCCACGACGATATGCGTGGCGTCGACGTAAGGCTGCTTCGACATGTAATCGATCGTCGCCGCGACATCGCCGGCTTGCGACATGCCGTTGCGTTCGACGTCGCAGCCGTCCTGCTGATAGACGCCGCCCGACTGGCCGAAGCCCTGGCGGTTCGGCGCCACGACCACGTAGCCGCGGCGCACGAATTCGCGCGCGAACGGCAGCGGGTCGCTGCGTTCCTGCATACGCGGATCGCCGGGAATCTTGCCGTGATTGAAGACGATCATCGGAAACGGGCCTGGGCCGTCCGGTTTGTAGATCGTCGTTTGAAGGGTGACGTCGCCGTCGGCATCGGCGGGTACGCGGATAATCTGTTCGTTCAGCCGCGCGCTCGGCAGATACACGTCATCCGGCAGTGCGATGCGCGGCACGTGGGCGCGAGCAAGCGGTCCGGGCTGGGCGTCCGCGAGCGGGGTCGCGTGCGCCGCTGCCACAGCGCACGCCGCCGCCGCTGCTGCTGCACACATCGCTGCCCACTTCGCCAGAACCTTGCTCAACGCCATTCACCCACCTGCCTCAAAAAATCTGCCTCGACATCTCGTGTCTGTTCATCGAATCGCGCGGCTGACATTTATCTTTCGCACGCGCGTTTGCGACAAACAAAAACATGCTCACGTACGCATTGCGCGAAGCGCACGCACGCCAATCGAGATCGCACGGGATAAACCCAACGGCCGACGCGACCCCACGCGCCGATGATGAACGCCACCTCCGCTGCCGGACGCCGCTGCCATAACCTCATTAACTGGTTATCGGCAGGCGCCGGCGCAACTTGCGGAACCCTTACCAGCGGGTCCTCGCTTGATGGCGTCACGAAGCAACGGCCTCATCCTGGCACGACAATTTTGTTTTGTGCAATCAAGGAGAACCCCTGACGAAAAAATTGCCGCGTCGCGCGAGAGGCAGAGCGGCAGGCTCGATGAGCAAGACGCGCGGTGAAAACCGGCGCAGGTGTGGGCAATAAAGCCGCGAAAAGGGCCTTAAATCGGCGGATCGAGGCGATGCGTTGGCCGGGCTCGCCTTTGCATCGCGCGATAGCGGGCTGACTGGACTGTCGCGTTGAGCCAACGCCTTGAAGCGGCCCCGCTAAGGGGCCATATGCGATGACGGCGGATTCTCCGTTGACGCTTAAAAAACTATTCGCTTACATCGCCGTCGACGTAGAGCCAGTGGCCGCGATCATCGCGAATGAAACGGCTTAACTCGTGCAGCCGATGCGCGCGCCCGGCCACCTTGTACCGCGCGACGAACTCGACGGTTGCGTGTTGCGAATCCGTTTCGGCGAAGGCCTTGATCTGCAGTCCGAGCCAACGCGGGGCGTCGGGCGCGGAAGGGTCGGCGTCGAGATCGGCGGGGCAGGTGGCGGGCGCCCACGTGACGCGCAAATAATCCGTTGCGCCGACAACATACGCGCTGTAACGCGAGCGCATCAGTTCGAGCGCGCGCGGCGCCAGTTCGCCGCCGTCGATATAACGGCCGCAGCACGCCGCGAAACGCGGTGCTTTCGCGGCCGCGGACTGGCGAGGCGCAGCGCCGCCGCAAGGACAGTCGGCGGGCCGCTGTGTGGACGACTCGTGCTTGCTCATCGAACTCCTAACCAAGACCGCGTGCGATCAATATCTTCTGGATGTCGCTCGTGCCTTCGTAGATCTGGCACACGCGCACATCGCGATAAATCCGTTCGACCGGAAAGTCGCTCAGATACCCGTAGCCGCCGTGAATTTGCAGCGCCGCCGAACAGATGCGCTCGGCAGCCTCCGACGCAAACAGTTTCGCCATCGCGGCTTCGGTAAGGCAAGGCTGGCCTGCGTCTTTCAACGACGCCGCGTGCCAGATCAACTGACGCGCGGCTTCGAGTTGCGTCGCCATATCGGCGAGACGGAACTGCACGGCCTGGTGCGAGAACAGCGGCTGGCCGAAGCTCTCGCGCTCCTTCGCGTAACTCAACGCTGCTTCGAACGCCGCGCGCGCCATGCCGACGCTTTGCGCGGCGATGCCGATGCGCCCGCCTTCGAGCCCCGACAGCGCAATGCGATAACCCTCGCCTTCTGCGCCGATCAGATTCGCGGCGGGCACGCGGCAATCGTCGAAAATGATTTGCGCGGTATCCGACGAATGCTGGCCGAGCTTCTCTTCGAGCCGCGCGACCAGATAACCCTTGCTGTCGGTCGGCACGATAAACGCGCTGATGCCGCGCTTGCCGGCGGCCTTGTCGGTGACGGCCATCACGATGGCGACGTTGGCGTTCTTGCCGCTCGTGATGAACTGCTTGACGCCGTTGAGCACGTAGGCGTCGCCATCGCGCGTTGCGGTGGTGCGCAGCGCCGAGGCGTCGGAACCCGCCTGCGGTTCGGTCAGGCAGAACGCGCCGAGCATCTCGCCGCGCGCGAGCGGCGTGAGCCAGTCGCACTTTTGCGCGTCGTTGCCGTAACTCAGCAGAATGCTGCACACAGGGCAATTGTTGACGGAGATCGCCGTGGATGTGCCGCCGTCGCCGGCTGCGATTTCCTCGAGAATCAACGCGAGCGCGAGCGCGTCCATGCCGGCGCCGCCATACTCTTCAGGTACGAGCACGCCGTACGCGCCGAGCTCCGCGAGTTGCCGGTGCACTTCTTTTGGAAAAGTGCGCTCGCGGTCCCACGCCGCCGCGTGCGGTGTGACGGCTTCGCGCACGAAGGTGCGCAGCGCGTCGCGGACCATCAGATGATCCTGATCAAGCACCATGAATCTGCCTCCTCACTCTGGCCTCGTGCATAAGGGCCGACCAGACCACTCACGCGCTCGTGCTACCACTCCAGCTGCGTGCCGTCGTATTGATAGAAGCGGCCATTGAACGCGTCGCGCGAGGCCGCTGCCTGCGCGAGCACGTCACGCATGCCGGCGACGCTCGTCGTGGGATCGATTGCCGCGTGCGCGCCGCCCATGTCCGTCTGCACCCAGCCCGGATGCAGCGACACGCACGTCGCGCTCTGTGCTTCGAGCGACGCGAGCTTGAGCGCATCGTTCAATGCCGCCTTGCTCACGCGATACAGCCAGCCACTCGTGCCGCCCGAATCGGCGATGCTGCCCATCTTGCTCGAGATCACCGCCAGCACGCCGCCCGTTTCCTCGACGATCGGCAGCAGGATCGGCATCAGTTGCATCGGGCCGCGCACGTTGGTGTGCATCACATGATCGAAGTCTTCGGCGGTGATGGTTTCAATGCGGTCGCTGCGCGGACCATACACGCCCGACACGATGATCGCCACATCGACATGCTCGCCGTCGAGCTTCCAGCCCAATGCGGCGATGTCCGCGGGCTCGGTCACGTCGACGGAATAGGTTTGCGCGCCGAGTTGCGTGAGCGCGTCGAGCGCGGCGCCGTCGCGCGCGGTGGCGAGCACACGCCAGCCGCATTGTTTGTACTGCCGGACAAATTCCTGGCCGATGCCACGCGACGCACCGACAATCAACACTGTCTTCATGAATCACCTCCGACTATGTGACGCGCCCGAACATGCGCGCGACGCGTCAAACGAGTTCGATGCCCATTGCCGTCGCTTCGCCGCCGCCGATGCAAAGCGTGGCGACGCCGCGCTTGCCGCCGCGCTTTTTCAGCGCACCGATCAGCGTGACGAGAATGCGCGCGCCCGATGCGCCGATCGGATGGCCGAGCGCACACGCGCCGCCGTGCACGTTGACCTTGTCGTGCGGAAGCTTGTGTTCCTTCATCGCGGCCATCGTCACGACGGCGAAAGCCTCGTTGACTTCATACAGATCGACTTCGTCCGCGCGCCAGCCGTTTTTGTCGAACAGCTTGCGGATCGCGCCGACCGGCGCGGTGGTGAACTTCGCCGGCTCCTGCGCGAACGTGGAGTGGCCGGCCACGCGCGCAAGCGGCGTGACGCCGAGACGCTTCGCCGTCGATTCGCGCATCATGACGAGCGCCGCGGCGCCGTCCGAAATCGACGACGAGTTCGCGGCCGTCACCGTGCCCGTTTTGCTGAACGCGGGCTTGAGCGTCGGAATCTTTTCGAGGTTCGCCTTGTACGGCTGTTCGTCGTGGTCGATGGTCGCTTCGCCTTTGCGGCTTTGCACTTTCACCGGCGCGATTTCCCACGCGAACGAACCGTCTTCGTTCGCACGTTTCGCGCGGTTCAGCGACTCGACGGCGAACGCGTCTTGCGCTTCACGCGTGAAGTCGAAGGAGGCCGCGCATTCTTCCGCGAACGTGCCCATCAAACGGCCTTTTTCATAGGCGTCTTCGAGGCCGTCGTAGAACATGTGGTCGATGACCTGGCTGTGACCCATGCGCATGCCGCCCCGCGCTTTGGGCAGCAGATACGGCGCGTTCGTCATGCTCTCCATGCCGCCCGCGACGATCACGTCGACCGAACCGGCGGCCAGCATGTCATGCGCGAACATCGCCGCGCGCATGCCCGAGCCGCACATCTTGTTGACTGTCGTGCTGCCCGTCGAAAGCGGCAAGCCGGCGCCGAGCGCGGCTTGCCGCGCGGGTGCCTGGCCGAGACCCGCGGGCAGCACGCAACCCATCACGACTTCATCGATCTGCTCGGGCTTGAGGCCCGCGCGCTGAACCGCGGCTTCGATCGCGATCGAGCCGAGTTGCGGCGCGGTCAGCGATGCGAAATCGCCCTGAAATGCAGCCATCGGCGTGCGTGCCGCGCTCACGATCACAATGGGATCGGCCGTCGTGCCGTTCGTCTCTGTCTTTGTCTTCGTCTCACTCATGTTTTAGCTCCTTGATTACGCCTTGGACTATCGCCGGCACGTCGCCAAGCTGCGCCGCGTCTGACGCGACGACGTCGTTGTCCGCCGTATGCGCGGTGCTCGCCGACACGCCGGCCACACAACGCCGATAGGTTTCATCGAGCGCGGCCGCGTTGTTGATCGTCATGCCGAGGTCGCGCACCTTGCCGTCGTGCACGCCATACGCCCAGCCGTGCACGGTGAGTTCCTGGCCGCGCGCCCATGCGTCGTTGATGATGGTCGTGCGGCACACGTTCACGACCTGCTCGATGGTGTTCAGTTCGACGAGACGCCGGTGACGTGTCTCGCCAATGGGCCACTCGTCGATCAGTGCGGCATGTTTTGCGCGCACGTCCTGCACGTGATGCAGCCAGTTATCCGCGAGACCCACGCGGCGGCCGTGCAATGCCGCGGCCACGCCCGAGCAGCCGTAGTGGCCGACCACCATGATGTGCTTGACCTTCAGCAGATCGACGGCGAACTGGATCACCGAGAGGCAGTTCAAGTCCGTGTGCACGACCACGTTCGCGATGTTTCTATGCACGAACACTTCGCCCGGCGGCAGACCGATGATCTGGTTCGCGGGCACGCGCGAATCGGAGCAGCCGATCCACAGATACTCCGGCGTCTGCTGATGCGCGAGGCGCGAGAAGTACTCGGGATCTTCGGACAACTTGCGCGTGACCCACGCGTCGTTGTTGTCGAACAGATGCGCGAGCGGATGAGCGGGGTTGGAAGCGTTCATGTTCATGATGCGTCTTGGCGGTTAATCGACGGTTATTCAGTGGTTATCTGGCGGCTAAGCGACCGCTTTCAGCGGCAGGTTTCGTTGCGTTGGATTCGGTGTGATGCATGCGCTAGGCAACTCTCACGCTGCGCTCGTCGGCCTGCGGTTCAGCGGCGCCGATAGCATCTGCTGCGTTCGACTCTGCGGATTCTGCATCGACAAAACGCTCCGGATAGCGAATGCAAAAACGCACGCTGCTGTCATACGGAAAGAAGTCGGGCAGTTCGCCTTTCAGCAGATGATTCTTGTGCTTTTGCCACAGCGCCGGATCGAAGAAGTCCGCGTGATGCTGCATGAACGCGCGGCGCACGCGCGGGTCGCCGAGCAGAAAGGTGCCATACGTCTCGGGGAAAATGTCGTGCGGTCCGACCGAGTACCACGGCTCGCCCGACATCTCGTCTTCTTCGTTACGCGGCGCGGGCACTGCACGCACGTTGCAGTCGGTCAGATATTCGATCTCGTCGTAATCGTAGAACACCACGCGGCCGTGGCGCGTCACGCCGAAGTTCTTGTACAGCATGTCGCCGGGGAAGATGTTCGCTTGCATCAATTCCTTCACCGCGTTGCCGTATTCCTTGATGCCGTGATCGACGTCGTCGTCGCTGCCGTTTTGCAGGAACAGATTCAGCGGCACCATGCGGCGCTCGATATACATATGGCGGATCACCACGTTGTCGCCGTCGTACTCGAGCAGCGACGGCACTTCTTTCTCCAGTTCACGCATGAGCGCTTCGTCGAGCCGCGAAATGGGCAGCGCGACGCTCGAATATTCGAGCGTGTCCGCCATGCGGCCGAGGCGGTCGTGCCGTTTGACGAGCTGATACTTCTCCTGAATCTTCGCGCGCGTGGTTTCCTTCGGCGGCGGGAAGTTGTCCTTGATGAGCTTGAACACGTACGGAAAAGAGGGCAGCGTGAACACCAGCATCACGAGCCCCTTGATGCCGGGCGCGGTGATGAACTGATCGCTCGAATGCGACAGGTGATGCAGCAGATCGCGATAGAACAGATTCTTGCCCTGCTTCTGCAAGCCGACCGACGTGTAGATTTCCGCCTTCGGCTTGCCCGGCATGATCATGCCGAGGAATTCGACGTAAGCCGACGGTACTTCCATATCCACAAGAAAGTACGAGTGCGAGAAGCTGAAGATAATCAGCAACTGTTCGCGCGTCAGCAGCACCGTGTCGAGCGCGAGCACGCCGGGCTTCACGTGACGCAGCGGCACGGCGAACGGCAGCAGCCTGTCGCCGTTGATGATTCGCCCGACGATATACGCCGACTTGTTGCGAAAGAACAGCGACGAGAGCACATGAATCTGGAAGTTCGGCGCTTCGTCGAAGGTGCCGAACGCGTCGTGGATCGCCTGCATTACGCAGCCGACGTCGCGCGTCAGATCTTCGAACGGCGGCTCGAGTTGAAAATTCGTGACGATGCGCTCGAGCGTCGCGGCGAGGCCGTCCTTGCCGGGATAATACGCGCGATATGTCGGCTTCGCCGCGGGCTCGTCGTTCTCGATATATTCGGTCGAGATTGCCGGGCGCACGAAAATGAAGTCGTTGTTGAAATACGAGCGGTGCAGAATCTTGCAGCACACCGAATTGAAAAACGTTTCCGCGCACTCGGGCTGACGGTGCGTGGTGAGAAGGCCAATGTAGTGCAGCTTGATCTGCTGCCACACTTCGCTGTCGATGTTCTCCGCGTCGTACTCGTCTTCGAGCAGTTCGACGCATTCCTGCACGCGGTCGTCATATGAAGTAATGCGCTCGCGCGCGAGCTTTTGCAGACCGTGCCAGTCGCCGTGTTCGAACAGCGTCTTGGCATGAATCGCCGCGTCGCGAAAGATCCGGTAGTGCCGGTTGAATCCTTCGAGCATGGTTTGCGCGACGTCAAAGCCGATTTGCGACGACAACAGTTTGGGGAAGTGATTCATGTCGACCGTGCATTCGTCTCGTGTCGTGAAGACACCCGTGATTGTATCGTCGGGTGCGCTCGCGACGCATTGCGTCAACCGGCTCGTGCGCCGGCGCCGTGTGAGCGGTGCCGGGCATTTGCGGACTTTTCGGGGCAACTGCGCTCAATGCCCTGGTTCGGCGTTGTTAAACGGCTCAAATTGCGGCAAGAAAAAATTTCGTTCACGACTTCACCTGGTGCGCGGGTCTCGTCATGCAGGCTTGGCTTCGCGCGCTCGTCGCCCTTGTTGCGTTTCTTGCGCTTCCGTCGCTTTGCGTGCCTCGGAAGCCGCATGCTTGCCGCCTTCGAGCAGCGCGCGCGCCTGCGCTTCGTATTGCGCGAGGTCTTCGAGCGTCGCGTTCAGGTCTTCCAGTTGCCGCTCCAGCACCTCGCGATGACGCGCGACCGTTCCGAGAAACGCGTGCAGTTGCGGGACGGTGTCCGTCGGCGATTCGTACACGTCCAGCAGATCGCGAATTTCGGAGAGCGTGAAGCCGAGCCGCTTGCCGCGCAGCGTGAGCTTCAGGCGCGTGCGGTCGCGGCCCGAATAGACGCGCCGCAAGCCGCTCGAACCTTCGCGGCTCGGCGAGAGTAAACCCTGGTCTTCGTAGAAACGTATGGCGCGCGGCGTGACGTCGAATTCCCGCGCGAGTTCGGTGATCGTGTATTGAGTGGTCATCGGGGCATTCACTGGCCGGGCACAAAGTCAGATTGAACGATAGAATCGACGTTTACGTTATCGTCAACTTGGGTTGAATGCAACCTGCGGCAAGTACGCGGAAAGCGTGGAGGAAGACACCGAATGAATGCACTCGAACATCAACTCGACTATCCGTTCAACGACACGCTGCCCGAGCCCGGCCACGCGCAGGAAGTCGCGCCCGGTGTGTTCTGGCTGCGCATGCCGTTGCCGTTCGCGCTCGACCATATCAATCTGTGGCTGCTGCGCGATCAGATCGACGGCGAGGAAGGCTGGACGGTGATCGACTGCGGGATCGCGTCGGACGCGATCCGGGAGAACTGGGAAAAGGTGTTTGAGTCGGTGCTCGACGGTTTGCCGGTGCTGCGCGTGATCGTCACGCATTGCCATCCCGACCACGTCGGTCTCGCGGATTGGGTCTGCAGCGGCGGCGACAAGAAGCGCTGGAACGCGCGCCTGTGGATGACGCTCGGCGAATACATGCAGGCTCGCGTGATGGCGGCCGGCGACGGCTCCAACGCGGGCGGCGAAGCGGCGGCGCGGCATTTCGCGCTGCACGGCGTCACCGACGAGGACTCGCTCGAGAAGCTGCGCAGCCGGCAGAGTTATTACGCGAATCTGGTGCCGTCGGTGCCCGATCAATACCGGCGTTTGCGTGAAGCGGACCGCGTGCGGATCGGCAGAAAAACGTGGCGCGTGGTGACGGGCTATGGCCATTCACCGGAGCACTGTGCGCTGCATTGCGAAGAGATGGGCGTGCTGATTTCCGGCGACATGGTGCTGCCGCGCATTTCGACGAACGTGTCGGTGTTCGCGATGGAGCCCGAAGGCTCGCCGCTTGCGCTTTATCTCGAGTCGCTCGCGCGCTACGAGGTAATGCCTGAAGACACGCTCGTGTTGCCGTCGCACGGCAAGCCGTTTCGCGGCGTGCGTACGCGCGTGAAGCAGTTGCGCGAGCATCACGATGCGCGTCTCGCCGAAGTACGCGAAGCGTGTGCGCAAGAGCCGCAAAGCGCGGCGGACATCGTGCCGCTCATGTTCAAGCGCGCGCTGGATATTCACCAGATGACGTTCGCAATGGGCGAGGCGCTCGCGCATTTGCATCTGCTGTGGCTGGCGGGCGCGTTAAAGCGCACGCACGATGCGGATGGGGTGATGCGGTTTTCGGCGTGAGCCCTTGCTCGATGTCGGTGGCCTACGCATAAAAAAAGCCCGGTCGCGCGTTGCACTGCATTGCATTGCATTGGGCGACCGGGCTTCTGCTGCTTCAGCTTCGTGCGGTATTACTGCACCGACACCGCCCCGAAGTTCTGCCGCCCAAACGGGCTCACGTGATAACCGCTCACGTTGGTTCGCGTGATAGCCGCCGCCGTCGGATAACCGAGCGGAATCCACAGCGCCTGATCGTGAATGATCTGCTGCGCAGCCTGATACGCTTTCGTGCGCTTGGCCTGGTCCGGCGTGGACTTGCCGTCGGCGATCAGCTTGTCGAGATCCTGATCGCAGAAGCGCGCGAAGTTGATGCCCGACTTCACCGCATTGCAGCTAAAGAGCGGCGACAGGTAGTTGTCCGGATCGCCGTTGTCGCCCGCCCAGCCCATGAATAGCGAGTCGTGCTGGCCTTGCTTGGCCTGCTTGATCAGCTCGCCCCATTCGATCACCTTCACGTCAGCCTTCACGCCGATCTTCGCGAAGTCCGCTTGCAGCAGCTCGGCGCCTGCTTTCGGATTCGGATTCAGCACGCTGCCGTTCGGACGCACCCAGATGGTCGTTTCAAAACCGTTCGGGTAGCCCGCATCGGCGAGCAGTTTCTTCGCCTTGGCCGGATCGTACGGCCAGGCCTTCACGGCCTTGTCGTAGCTCCAGGTGTTCGGCGGATACGGATTCACCGCTGCGGTCGCGGTGTTGTCGAAGACGGTCTTCAGATACGTGCCGCGGTCGAACGCCATGTTCAGCGCGGCGCGCACCTTCTGATTGTCGAGCGGCTTCTTCTGCGTGTTCAACGCGACGAACGCCGTCATGAACGCGGGTGTCTGCACGATGGCGAGCGACTTGTCGTTCTTCGCATCCGCGAGATCCTGCGGTTTCGGCGACAGCGCAATCTGGCATTCGCCGGCTTTCACCTTTTGCGCGCGCACGGTGGCGTCGGGCGTGATTGCGTAGATCAGACGGTCGATCTTCGGCTTCGAGCCCCAGTAGGTCGGGTTCACGTCGTAGCGGATCACCGCGTCTTTCGTGTAGCTCTTCAACTCGAACGGGCCCGTGCCGACCGGCTTCGAATTCAGATCGACCTGCTTGCCGGCCTTCAGCAACTGATCCGCGTATTCAGCCGAGTAGATCGACGCGAAGCCCATCGTCAGGATCGACACGAAGGTCGCGTCCGGCGCGTTCAGTTCGAACTTGACGGTGTTGTCGTCGACCTTGCTGATCGCCTTGATGAGCTTCGGCAAGCCCATCGACTGCGCATGCGGAAAGCCGCTCGCGCCCGTCACCTTGTGCCACGGGTTGCTGTCGTTGAGCATGCGGTCGAACGTGAACACGACGTCGTCGGCATTCAGCGGCCGCGTCGGCTTGAAGTAGTCGGTGGTCTGGAACTGCACGTTCGGGCGCAGATGGAACGTGTACGTGAGGCCGTCCGCGCTCACGTCCCACTTGTCGGCCAGCGACGGCGCCACTTTCTTCGCGGCCTCATCGTAGGAGACGAGCGAATTGAAAATCACATCCGCCGATGCATTGGTCGTGACGAGCGAGTTGAACTGCACGACATCGAAGCCGTCGGGGCTCGACTCGGTGCAGACGGTCAGCGGTTTGGCGAGCACGAGCGCGGGCGCCGTGAAGAGTACGGCGGCTGCGAGCAGTTTGAAGCGCATAAGATCTCCGATAACAAGCGCAGTCAGGCAGTGCGTCTGGTTGTGTGGTTATTCCGTTGACGAGCGACAGCGACGTTTATGGCCTCGCCGTCGACTTCATTCTGATACCTTTCCGGGGCTCGCGCATGCTCGCCAAAATGCGGGCTCACGTGCGCGCCGGCCTTCGCGAAAGCTTATCGAAGGGCAGTTCGCGCGACAACAACATAATCCGCATATCCATATGGGATCGTATGGAGGCTGTCCGTGCGCGTGCTGGCTTCACGCGGCGCTCGCACGCTGCATCAGATAAGCGATGCCGTCGATCGCGCGCACGCCGTACCACGAGACCATCTCTCCGTCGATCAACTCGATGCGCTTGCCGGCCATGCGCGGATCGCTTTTCAGCGCATCGCAATGCGCCTGCGTGAAGCGATAAGGTTCGCTCGAAAGCAGAATGCGGTCGACGCTAGCAAGCCACAGCGCGCGCTCGGCGTCGTCGAATCCGAACGATGGATAACGGCCCACGCCTGTCGCGCCGCCTTGCACCTCCGGCAGCGTCTGCCAGTTCACGACGCGCAGCATCGCGGAAATGTAGGTGTCGCGCGCGACGGTCATCCACGGTTCGCGCCAGATCAGATACAGCACGTTTTGCGCGGCGAATGCGTGCGTGGCGGCGTCATGCAGACGCGCCTGCAACGCATCGGCGAGACGCTGCGCTTCGTGCTCGCGATCGAAGATCGCGCCCAGCAGCGCGTACAGCGAGAAATTGTCGTGCGGCGTGAGCGGATGAGTCACGACGACATGCGGCACGAAAGCACGCAGTTGCTCGACGGTATCGCGCTCGTTCTCATCGATATTGACGATCAGGTGAGTAGGCCGCAGCGCGCGAACGGCGTCGACCTTCACGGCTTTCGTGCCGCCGACCTTGGGCACATTGCGCACCTTGTCGCGGGGATGCACGCAAAAACCGGTACGCCCGACGACCTGGCGTTCTAGACCCAGCGCAAACAGCAGTTCGGTGATGCTCGGCACCAGCGAGACGATGCGCGCGCCGGCACCCGTTTTTTCGTGCGCGACGCCGGCTGCATCGACCGCACAGGCAGACATGATTTACTCGACGACGGCGCGCGGCTTGCGCGGCGCGCGTTCGAACACGCGGTCGTAGAGCCAGCGCGGCACGACGTGCAGCAGCATCGCCACGAGCCGCATCTGCCACGGAAACACCGCGAAAGCGGTGCGGCGCTCGATGGCCTGCGCGGCTTTCGCGGCAAAGCGGTCGGCGTCCATCAGAAAGGGCATGGTGTAGGGATTGTGCGCGGTCATCGGCGTGCGGATATAGCCGGGCGCGATCGTGACAACGCCCACGTCGTGCGGGCGCATTTCGACGCGCAACGCTTCGAGGTACTTGAGCGCCGCCGACTTCGACGCGCTATACGCGCCCGAACCCGGCAAGCCGCGCACGCCCGCGACGCTCGCAATGCCGACGAGCGTGCCGCGTCTTGCGGCAACCATCGCGGCCGCGAACGGCTCGAAGGTGGCGACCATGCCGAAGTAGTTGATGTCCATCACTTCGCGGAAGGTGCGCAGGTCGCCTTCGCCGGTGACGGCGCCGCGGCTGACGCCCGCATTGGCGATCACGATGTCCGGCTGGCCATGTTCCGCGATGAACTGCGCGGCCGCTTCGGCGAGCGCCTCGGCGTCGCGCACGTCGACGCTATAGCAGGAGATGGAGTTTTGCGGATGAGACCGCTTGAAGGCGGCGAGGGCTTCGCCGCGGCGGGCAACGAGGCCGAGCGTCGCGCCGCGCCGCGCGTATTCGGCGGCGAGCGCGAGGCCAATTCCACTCGAAGCGCCGGTAATGAAAACTTTCAACGGTGAGCTCATTCCGGCGCCTCGGGCTTTACATCTTCTTCGCGCGAACCTGCTGGACCAGGTAATCGAGCACCTGGACCGTGCCAGGCAGGCTGTTGGTCGCAGCCGGGCCGGTTTCGTACTTGCCTTGCACGGCGATGGTCGGCACACCGTCGATCTTGTAGTCTTCGAGCAGTTTCTTGTCTTTCTGCAACGCGCTTTGCGTCGAGAACGAGTTGTACGCGTCCATGTACTTCTTCGGATCGACGCCGTTCTTCGCGAGGAATTTGGCCTGATCTTCCGGCGTCAGCAGATAGTTCTTGTTGACGTGAATTTCGTTGAAGACCTTCGGCGTGAGCTGGTTGGCGAGACCGAGCGCGTCGAGCGCGTGATACATCTTCGAATGCGGAATGAAGTCGTCGCGGAAGGCAACCGGCACGCGCTTGAACACGACGTCCGAACCCTGCTTCTTCACCCATGCTTCGAGGTACGGGTCGAATTCGTTGCAGTGCGGGCAGCCGTACCAGAAGAATTCGGTGACTTCGATCTTGCCGGCGGGCACGTCGGTGGACTGCGCGCTCGGCAACACGGTGTAGTCCTTGCCCGAGACCGGCGCGGTCGGCGATGCGTGCGCCGAGGCCGCGACGAGGCCCAACGAGAGGAACAGAATGCTCAGCAGTTTTTTCATGTTGTCTTGACCCAGGTAGGCGTAAAACAGTGGCGCCACGCAAATGCCCGTCACCGTTTTCAAATCGGCGTTGGACGGCTCTATCGGCCGTCGTGCTCAATCATGCTCAATCGTGCTTACTGTGCTTATCTTGCTTGCGATTCCTGTGACAGGCGCCGCGCGCCGATAGTTCGGCGGCGGCGCCTGCCTGCGGGTCCCGCGCTGCTTATTGTTTGGTGAAGCGGATCACGGCGGTGTCAACGCCCGCGTCCGACAGACGCTGACGGCTCGCGTTCATGTCCTCGAACTTCGAGAACGGCCCGATACGCACGCGATAATACGTGACCCCGCCCGCATCGCGCTGCGTGACCTTCGACTCGAAGCCCTGGAACGCGAGACGCGCGCGTTGCTGTTCGGCGTCCGCAGCGGTTTTGTACGCGCCCACTTGCAGGAAGTAGCCCGTGTTCGCGTCGCCCGGCGCGGGCGCTGCGCCCGAACCCGGCTTGACGTTCGCGACCGCCGCCGACGACGTGCTCTTCGGCGCGGAACCCGCTGTGGTTGCAGCCGGCGCGCTCGTGGCTTGCGGCTTTTTCACCGCGGCGGTGGCGCTGCTGCCGTTATCCGGCGCGGGCTTCGGCGCGACCGCCGTGCCGTTGGCATTGCCCGCGGCATTATTGTTCCCGCCGAGGG
Source organism: Paraburkholderia sp. GV068 (assembly GCF_003058125.1). Lineage (NCBI taxonomy): Bacteria > Pseudomonadati > Pseudomonadota > Betaproteobacteria > Burkholderiales > Burkholderiaceae > Paraburkholderia > Paraburkholderia sp. GV068. Next base: position 105,758 of record NZ_QBUB01000014.1, on the reverse strand, counting down.
TCGGCGGCACTTCGATGATTTGCGGCTGCTCGAGCATGCCCGACTGCGTCTGCGAGTTGGTCTGGCCAGGCGCGGTGTTCGGCGGCGCGGGTTGCGCGGCCTGCGGCACCGGCTGACCCGGCGTTTTGCCTTGCAGCGGACGGTTCGGATCGTATTGCGCCTGGCTCGCGCTCGACTCGGACGCCGCGGGCGGCGCGACCTTCGACACGAACGGCGTAGGCGCACGGGTGATATACAGCGCCACCACTACCGCGATCGCGAGGCCGACAATCAGGCCCAGCACGATGCCGAGAAAAGTACCCCCGGTTTGTTTCGATTGCTTTGTTGTGCGGCGTGGTTTTGCCATCGTATGAATCACCTGCAAAAAGAATCCTGGAACGGCCGCCGATTATAACGACGGCCGCATGCATGTTGCGCCGGAGGACTTACATCTTGACGGGAGCGGAGACGCCGATGATCGCAAGACCGTTGGCGAGCACCTGACGCGTGGCTGCGAGCAGCGCGACGCGTGCATTGCGTTCGGCCGCATCGTCGACCAGCACGCGTTCGGCTCTGTCATTGTAGAACGAGTGGAATTCCCCGGCGAGGTCGCGCAGATAGAACGCGACCGCGTGCGGCGCGAGTTCGTCGGCGGCGTGTTGCAGCATGTCCGGGAACTCCGCGAGCTTGTTCAGCAAGGCCATTGAGCGCTCGCTCGACAGCGGCGCGAGGTCCACGCTGTCAAGCGTGCTTTCGTCCGCGCCGTAGCGAGTTTTGCATTCGGCGATGACCGAGCAGATCCGCGCATGCGCATATTGCACGTAGTGCACGGGGTTTTCGTCATTTTGTTTCAACGCGAGGTCGATGTCGAAGACGAACTCCGTATCGGCCTTGCGCGAGATCAGGAAGAAACGCACGGCGTCGCGGCCGCGGCGAATCGTCTCTTCGTCGATCTGATCGACGGCTGCCTCGGTTCCGGGCAGCGCGCCGCCCGACCATTCGATCAGATCGCGCACCGTCACGTAGCTGCCCGCGCGCTTGGAGATTTTCACCTCTTCGCCGTTGCGCATGACCGTGACCATCTTGTGCAGCACGTAGTCGGGATAGCCCTTCGGAATGCCGATGCCGAGACCTTGCAGCCCGGCGCGCACGCGCGCGATCGTGCCGTGGTGGTCGGAACCCTGAATGTTGATGACCTTGGTGAAGCCGCGCTCCCACTTTGCGACGTGATACGCGACATCGGGCACGAAGTACGTGTACGTGCCGTCGGTCTTGCGCATCACGCGGTCCTTGTCGTCGCCGTCGTCGGTTGTGCGCAGCCACAGCGCGCCTTCCTGCTCGTAGGTCTTGCCCGCGGTGATGAGCGCCTGCACCGTCTTCTCGACGCGGCCTTCAGTGTAAAGCGACGACTCCAGGTAGTACTGGTCGAACTTCACGCCGAACGCCTGCAAGTCCATGTCCTGCTCGCGGCGCAGATACGCAACCGCGAAGCGGCGGATCGCGTCGAGATTCTCCACGTCGCGCGCGCCGGTGACGGGCTCGCCGTCGCTCGCCGATACCGTGACGCCGTTCAGATAGTCTTTCGCGATGTCGGCAATGTACTCGCCGTTGTACGCGGAAGCGGGCCAGCCGGCGTCGCCCGGAGCGAGGCCGCGTGCGCGCGCCTGGGTGGATAGCGCGAGCGTGCCGATCTGCACGCCGGCGTCGTTGTAATAGAACTCGCGATGCACGTCCCAGCCTTGCGAGGCCAGCACGTTCGACAGCGCGTCGCCGAGCGCGGCCTGACGGCCGTGGCCGACGTGCAGCGGGCCGGTCGGATTCGCGGAGACGAACTCGATCAACACGTGCTTGCCCGCGTCGCGTTGCGAGCGGCCATGCACGTCTTTCTCCGCGAGCACGGCCTTGACCACCGCCTGCTTGGCCGCAGCGGCAAGACGCAGGTTGATGAAGCCGGGGCCCGCGACTTCGGCGGATTCGATCAGGCCTTGCGCCTGCGGCTGCGCGAGCAGCGTGTCGACGATTTGCTGCGCCAACTGGCGCGGATTCGCGCGCAGCGGCTTGGCGAGTTGCATCGCCACATTGCACGCGACGTCGCCGTGCGCGGCGACCTTCGGACGTTCCAGCGCGATGGTGGGCGACACGAAGGCGGCTTCGGTTGCGCCTTGCGTGGCGAGAGCGACCTGCTTCACCGTGTCGGCGAGCAGTGTTTCCAGAGTGTGTTTATGTGCGGGCAGCATGCTTGTTGCGAGTCCAGTGAGGCAATCCGGTGATACGGAGGAAGCGCCGGCCGCCTCGAGCGCGGCCGATTCGGCAGAAGCGTGGAAAGCGGCGGTTGCGTGGCGGCGCGGTCTGTCATGACATATCGGCATGACGAGGCGAGCTGTTGGGCACTTTGCCTGCAATGCAATCAGCGCGCCGTTCGGCCGCGAGGCGAAGGCTTGGCCGCCGCGGCATGCAGGCCGCAACCGGCTGGCCGGCCGCGCCGCTGCGCCTTGCCGCGCGCGGTGCAATGCGGCGCGCTTTTCCGTCCAGACGGATTTTAGCAGGTGCTAATATGTTCAATGAGAAGCCCAGCAAGGGCCGTGGCCGCCGCGTCTGTTCGCGCGGCTAACGGAACATGCGAGAGGCCGCTTTCGGCTCCGCTTGCGCGTGAAGCCAACATAACGAAAAAGGGAATTGTCATGCTGATTACTTTCAAATGCCGAGCTTGTCCAGATGTGATGATGCTCGAGAATCTGGCGCAGTATCTGGTCGGCATTGTCGGCAAGCGCCTCGGTGAGCGCGGTGTGATTACGCACGCCGAAACCGGCGAAGCGATCGCCAAACTCGAAGCGGCCATCAACTTCGACAAGCAGGAACGCGCCGAACACGACGGCCATTTCCACGAAGGCGAAGAAGGCCACGAGCATCACGAGATTCCGCCGGGTCTTGCGCAACGTGCGTATCCGTTCCTCGACATGCTGCGCGCCGCCCAGAAGGAAAACGCGGACATCGTCTGGGGGCTGTAGTCGAGGCAGGTTCGCCGGGACGGCAGCGGCGACTGTCGTGGCCAGGGCGACAAACACGGCCATCGTGGCCGCGGCACTTGCTGTGACTCACGGCCTGTCGCCGTGTCCAATGTATGTACGGCGCCAAAAAATGAGCCCGCTCGAAGCGGGCTCATTTTCTTTGCAAGCCAGAAACGCGAAAGCGGTTTACTGGCTTGCGGCTTCCGGAGCAACCGCGGGAGCTGACGCGCCCTTTTTCATTTTCTGCTTCTTCGGCTTCTTGACGTGTTTCGTCGTGGGCGGCGAATACGAACTGACCGAACTCGATGCGGCCGGAGCGGCGGTTTGTGCGAGCGCCGCCGAAGCGCCCACGGCAAACGAAACAGCGGTCAATAACAGCGCCAGCTTCTTCATATGATTTTCTCTCCGTTGACGGTTGCAATTAGATGAGCCGACGCATTCTGGTTGCGTCTGGCGGGTCAAGCCGCCTCAGTCTACAAAGCCGAAAATTACGTTGCCGCAAATATTCAGTCTTTCTCGCCGGATATAGTGGGTTTCGCGCCACGCCGGCTCGGCTCATCGATGCATTCAACGCTGCCTTGCCGGAACGGCTTATAGCAACGGCGCCAACGCGCGTTCGGCATCCGCCTTCGAGAGCGACATGCGCTGCGCGTAATCTTCCAATTGGTCCTGGCCGATCTTGCCCACCGAGAAATAAGTGCTGTCCGGATGCGCGAGATAGAAACCGGAGACGCTCGCCGCAGGCAGCATCGCGAGCGATTCCGTTACGGTCATGCCGATTTCATTCGCCTGCAGCACGTCGAACATGTCGCGCTTGACCAGATGATCCGGGCACGCCGGATAGCCGGGCGCCGGGCGAATGCCGCGATACTTTTCGGCGATGAGTTCGTCGTTCGCAAGCGTCTCGTTGCTCGCGTAGCCCCACAAGTCGCGTCGCACGCGCGCATGCAGCGCTTCGGCGAAGGCTTCGGCGAAACGGTCGGCAAGCGCCTTCAGCATGATCGCGCTGTAGTCGTCGTGATCCTTCTCGAACTGCTTTTCCTTCACGTCGACGCCCAGACCCGCCGTGACCGCGAACATGCCGATGTAGTCGGCCACGCCCGAATCTTTCGGCGCGATAAAGTCGGCAAGCGAGCGGTTCGGCCGCATCACGCCATCGACCACCGGCCGCACGCTTTGCTGCCGCAGATTGCGCCATGTCAGCGCAACTTCGCTGCGCGAATCGTCGGTATAGATTTCGATGTCGTCGTCGTTCACGGTGTTGGCCGGCAGCAGCGCAATCACGCCGTTCGCTTGCAGCCAGCGGCCCTGGATCAGGCGCGCGAGCATCGACTTGCCGTCCGAAAACACGCGCCGCGCCGATTCGCCGACGATCTCGTCGTTCAGAATCGCGGGGTAGGGACCGGCCAGATCCCACGTCTGGAAGAACGGACCCCAGTCGATATAGTTCGCGAGTTCGTTCAGATCGAAGTTCTTGAACACGCGCCGGCCGATGAACTTCGGCTTGACCGGCTGATAGCTCTTCCAGTCGATCGGCGTCTTGTTCGCGCGGGCTTCGGCGAGCGTGACCATCGGCAGCGCTTTCTTGTTCGCGTGCTGATTGCGAATGCGATCGTAGTCGGCCTTCAGTTCGTCGAGGTACTTGGCCGCGCCTTCGTCGGACAAGAGGCTCGATGCGACCGATACCGAGCGCGACGCGTCCGGCACATACACGACCGGCCCTTCGTAATGCGGCGCGATCTTCACGGCCGTATGCACGCGCGAGGTGGTTGCGCCGCCGATCAGCAGCGGAATCTTCTTCACGCGGAAGTAGTCGTCGCGCTGCATTTCAGACGCAACGTAGGCCATTTCCTCGAGACTCGGCGTGATCAAGCCCGACAGTCCGATGATGTCCGCGCCTTCCACTTTCGCCCTCGCGAGAATGTCGTTGCACGGGACCATCACGCCCATGTTGACCACTTCGAAGTTATTGCACTGAAGCACCACCGACACAATGTTCTTGCCGATGTCGTGCACGTCGCCCTTCACGGTGGCGATCACGATCTTGCCCTTCGCGCGCACGTCGCCGCCCGCGGCCGCGAGCTGCTTCTTTTCTTCTTCGATGAACGGGATCAGATGCGCGACCGCCTGCTTCATCACGCGCGCCGACTTGACGACTTGCGGCAGGAACATCTTGCCCTGACCGAACAGATCGCCGACGATGTTCATGCCGTCCATCAGCGGGCCTTCGATCACATTGATCGGGCGGCCGCCTTGCGCCGCGATCTTCGCGCGCACTTCCTCAGTATCTTCGACGATGAAGTTCGTGATCCCGTGCACGAGCGCATGCGACAGGCGCTTCTCGACCGGCTGATTGCGCCACTCCAGGTTTTCTTCTTTCTTCGCTGCGCCGGTTTTGTATTTGTCGGCGACTTCCAGCAGACGATCGGTGCCGTCCGCGCGGCGATTCAGCACGACGTCTTCGACGCGTTCGCGCAGTTCCGCATCCAGATCCGCATACACGCCGAGCTGGCCCGCATTCACGATGCCCATGTCCATGCCGGCCTGAATCGCGTGATACAGGAACACGGTGTGAATCGCTTCGCGCACCGGATCGTTGCCGCGGAACGAGAACGACACGTTCGACACGCCGCCGCTCACCTTCGCGTACGGCAGGTTCTGCTTGATCCAGCGCGTCGCGTTGATGAAGTCGACCGCGTAGTTGTTGTGCTCTTCGATGCCCGTGGCAATCGCGAAGATGTTCGGATCGAAGATGATGTCTTCCGGCGGGAAGCCCACTTCGTTCACGAGAAAGTCATACGAGCGTTTGCAGATCTGCGTCTTGCGCTCGAACGTGTCGGCCTGGCCTTGTTCGTCGAAGGCCATCACCACGGCTGCCGCGCCGTAGCGGCGAATCAGTTTCGCGTGATGGCGGAAAGCCTCTTCGCCTTCCTTCAGCGAGATCGAGTTGACGATCGCCTTGCCTTGCACGCATTTCAGGCCCGCTTCGATCACTTCCCACTTCGACGAGTCGATCATGATCGGCACGCGCGCAATGTCCGGCTCCGACGCGATCAGATTCATGAAGCGCACCATCGCCGCTTTCGAATCGAGCATCGCCTCGTCCATGTTGACGTCGATCACCTGCGCGCCGTTCTCGACCTGCTGACGCGCGACGGCAATCGCCTCGTCGAACTGGTCGTTCAGAATCATTCGCGCGAAGGCTTTCGAGCCCGTCACGTTGGTACGTTCGCCAACGTTGATGAAAAGCGTCCCGGACGTGACGTTGAACGGCTCGAGGCCGGCAAGGCGCATGGTGTGATCGGTCATGGCGTAGGTGCGAGTCGATTGCGTGCGTTAGGTGCGGCCTGGGTGCCTGATGCGGCTTGAGCGGCGGCTGTTTTCTGATGCCGCTCAGGCGGCGTCGCGGTATTGCGTCGGCCACTTGCGCGGCTTCACTTCGGCAAGCGCGCGGGCGATCGCCGCGATGTGCTCCGGCGTCGTGCCGCAGCAGCCGCCGGCGATATTCACGAGACCCGCTTCGGCAAATTCCTTCAGCAGGCCCGAGGTGTCAGCCGGCAATTCGTCGAAGCCCGTATCGCTCATCGGATTCGGCAAGCCCGCGTTCGGATAGCACGACACGTAGGTGTCGCACAGCTTCGCCAGTTCGGCGATGTACGGACGCATCAGCGCCGCGCCCAACGCGCAGTTCAGGCCGAACGTAAGCGGCTTCGCGTGGCGCAGCGAGTTCCAGAACGCCTCGACGGTTTGCCCCGAGAGGATGCGCCCCGAGGCGTCCGTGACCGTGCCCGAAATCATGATGGGCAGACGCTCGCCGGTGTCTTCGAACAGTTCGTCGAGCGCGAACAGCGCGGCTTTGGCATTGAGCGTGTCGAAGATCGTTTCGACGAGGAACAGGTCGGCGCCGCCGTCGAGCAACGCTTTCGCCTGCTGGTAATAGGCGGCGTGCAGTTCGTCGAACGTGACATTGCGCGCGCCCGGATCGTTCACGTCAGGCGAAATGCTCGCGGTCTTCGGCGTCGGTCCGATTGCGCCGGCGACAAAGCGCGGTTTGTCGGGCGTCGAATACTTGTCGCACGCGGCGCGCGCGAGTTTCGCCGACTCGAGATTCATCTCGACTGCAAGCGCTTCCATTCCGTAGTCGGCCTGCGCGACGGTGGTCGCGCCGAACGTATTCGTTTCGATGATGTCGGCGCCCGCAGCCAGATACTGCTCGTGAATCTCGCTGATGATCTGCGGTTGCGTGATGGACAGCAGTTCGTTGTTGCCCTTGATGTCGCGTCCGTAGTCCGCAAAGCGCTCGCCGCGATAGCGTGCTTCGTCGAGCTTGTAGCGCTGGATCATCGTACCCATCGCGCCGTCCAGAATCAGGATGCGCGACTTGAGCAGCGCGGGCAGTGTCGCGCCGCGCGTGTAATCGCGCTCGGGACGGATAGGCTTGACGGTTTGGGCAGGCTGGTTCATGGCTGACGATGGCTTGGGCCGGCTTTTTTGGGACCTGTCATTGTAGCCGCAGCCGGGCTATCGCGCCGGGCGCGGCACTGGGCGGCACGTGGCGGCACTGGACGACACAGCGCGCCCGGCCGCGCGAAACGCGCTTTGCAAAAGAAAACGGTCCAGCGCGCCTTAAGCCCGCTGAACCGATTCCATTAAAACCGACCGCCTCGTGAAGCCCGCCCGTGAAGCCCGGCGGCGGCGTCGGCAAATGTCGCCAACAACGTCGAGATGCTCGCAACGCCAAAAACCTTGGCGCTTCCTGCACTCCTTGCGGTTAGTGAAGAATGACCGGCTGATGCATCAGGCTGTCGAACTGGCCGAGGAATTCGTCGACCTCATCGAGCGACGGTTCCTCTTCGATCAGCTTCTGCACGCTCTCGCGAAACCGCGCCGCCATTGCACCGTCGATGTAAATCTCGCGCTGCATGTTCTTGTCGACGATCTCATAGCCACCCGATTTCATGGCCAGCGGACCTTCCTGCGGCGGAAATTCGACGACACAATAGTTGGGGCTGTTGTAGATCATTTGCATGGCGACACTCCTTATTTCCGTTGGCTCCTGGCCGTTCCTGCGCCTTACGTGGAGCTTGTGGTCTGGAATTCAAGGGGTGGGTCCGGATTGACGCATGTAAAAGTTCCGAACCTACCGGTTAGACCGGCCTTCAAGAAACGTTTCAAGCAGTGCGGCAAACCGTTGGGACTGCTCGACAGGCGCGAGATGAGCGGCGTCGAGCAATTCGAACTGCGCGCCTTCAATGGCATCTGCTATTGCCTGACTAGCAGCAGGCGCCGTGCCCGTGTCGTGGCGTCCAGCCACCACCAGGGTTGCGCAGCGAATGCTTCCCAGCTTACCCCGTACATCGAAATCGCGCAGCGCTTCGCACGCCAGGGCGTAGCCTTCCGGCAACGTGCGCACGAGCGCCTCGCGGATCGGCTCGACGGCTTCGGGATGCGCGCTGCGAAACTCAGGCGTCAGCCAGCGCTCGAGCGTGGCGGGCGCAAGCGATGCCATGCCGTCCCGGCGCGCGCTCGCGGCGCGTTGATCCCATAGCGGGCGGGCTTCAGGGAGATTGGCGGCGCTGCTGTCAGCAATAGTGAGCGTGTCCACGCGCGAAGGGTGATCGAGCGCGAACTGCTGGGCGATCATGCCGCCCATCGACATGCCCACGAGGTGCGTGCTCGGTGCGCCGAGCGCATCGAGCAGTGCGGCGAGGTCGCCGGCGAGATCGGCAATCGTGAACGGCTCCTTCGATACCGCCGTCTCGCCGTGGCCGCGCACGTCGTAGCGCAGAACCGTGTAATCGTCGCGGAAATAGCCGGCGAGTTGGTCCCAGACCGACAGATCGCCGCCGAGCTGATGAATGAACGTCAGCCACGGGCCACCACCTTCATTGCTCAACACGTAGCGTGTCTCGATACCGTTGATGTTCACTTGCATGCAAGCTCCTTCGAGGGAATGCAGTGGGAGAGTCCGTCGGCGCTGGTTGTTGCATGTCGCTGCCTGGCGTTTGTGCGCAGCGGCCCGCCGAACGGTTGCATCAGATGATGAAGAGTCGGCGGCCAGGCGGAAGTTTCGCGGAATGTCAGAGGCACCATTCGGGTGCGGCGCTTGCCTTTGCGCGTTTAGCCGAATGGCATGTCGTTATGGCTTGATGTTGCCGGAAGTGTCGTCGGGAGCGGTCGAGTCGACCGGTGAGGGCGGTGCTGGCTCGGGTGCCGCTGCGGGCGCAGCGGAAGGCGAGGTATTGGCGGACCCATCCGGCGAATCGGTGCCGGTGCCCACGCCAGCGCCAGCGCCGTTATCCGCATTCAGCTTGCCACGCCACACCAGCTCGAATTGCGTGCCGTTCGGCTCCGTCTGCACGATCCGCGCGGGCAGCCAGCCGAGCGAAGGCGCGAGCCATACGTCGATGCGGCGCTGATCGCCCTCGCGACGCGGCAGGCGTTTGAAATGGCGCGTTTCGAGGTAGCCCTGCGCGGTGCGGATGGTTTCGTCGCCGATGGTCTCGACCGGCCAGTTCTCGCCGCTGTCGCTGTCCACCACGAAGAACTGCCGCGTGACGCCCGGCTTGTACGCAGTCGGGTCGCCGCGCACGAGACTCGCCAACTGCATCACCATGCTGAAGCGGTCCTGTGCGCCGTCGGGCAGCGGCAAGGTGGCCGGCGTGCGCGTGAAGGCGATTTTCCGGTCGGCGCGGTTGAAGATTGAAATGTCTTCCGCGCGATGGCCGCGTTTTTCCACGTATTGCTCCGGCGCGAGACCGAATGCGTCGATACGGCCATGACTCGAATAGACGAACGTACCGACAAAAGGTAAGGGCACCGAAACCACCATTTCGTAGCGCTCGCCGCTGCTCGTCCAATGGATGGTGCCGGGCTGATTGCGCACGCCGTTGTAAAACGTGTCGTATTGAAGATCGCCGGACGGCGGGACAGAGAACTTTGCGCCGGGAGCCGGTTGCGGCGAGTTTGCGTTTGCCGATGCGTTTGACGTTGCGCTCGCATTTGCCGACGCGCCGCTCGCGGAACTCGCTGAACTCGCGGAACTCGCGGAACTCGCGGGCATCGCGTTTGCGGCGGCCGCGCTCGCCGCGGCGTCCGATGCAGCGCTCGCCGCTTGCATTGCCGCCCGTTCGGCCGATTGCATTGCTGTCAGCACATGTTCTCGCGGCTTGCTCGCGGCGGGCTTGCGCGTCGCCGGCTGCGCGGCCGGCGCGGGCGGCACGGCCGCCGGATTGCGCTCGATACGTTCGGGCTTCAGAAGCGCGACCTGCACGGGCACGTGTTCGTCATCCGAAGGATTCAGGGTTGCGCGATGACGCTCGACCCATTGCGCGGCGATCCAGTGAAGCACGCCCACGACGAGCAGCACGACGATCCATCGCCAGATGCGCGAACGGGCGCGCGGCTCGTCTGGCGGCGTGACAGTGGCTTCGGCGGAACGTGCGGCGAAAGGGAAGGCCATCGGCGGAAAAATGGGCGAGGCGGACGGAAAGCGGCGTGCGCTTTAGCGAGGCGTCGGACTATACCCCAGCTCGTACGACAGCTTGCGCGCGCATTCGCGCAGGGCCGTGTCGATCTCGCCGCCCCAGCTAATGTCGAACGCGCCTTCGTGACCGAGCGCGACGAGGCCGAGCGCAAGCTCGCCGGTCGAGTCGAACACCGGCATGCAGAACGCGTGGATGGTCGGCAGCAGCATGCCTTCGACGCGCGCCGCTTCGTGCTCGCGCACTTCCGCGAGCGCGCGTTCGACTTCCTCGCGCGTGCGCGGCACGCCGATATGCGACGAGCGGCGCGTGTCGGCCAACTCGCGCTCGAGCATCGCTGCGGTTTTGCCTGTGGGCAGATAGGCCGCGAAGAGCAAGCCGGTCGCGGAACTGAGGAGCGGCATCACGTCGCCGAGCTTGAGCGACGCTTTTGCCGGGTGGCTCGACTCCATCCAGTGGACCATGGTCGGCCCCTGGTTGCCCCACACGGCGATGCCGACCGTCAGGTCCAGGCGGTCGCGCAATTCGGCGAGCGCGATACGCGCGAGCTTCACGCCGTCGACGCGCGCAAGCCGCGCGAGTCCGAGTTGCAACGCGAAGCCGCCGAGTTCATAGCGCCCCGACAACGGGTCTTGCGCGACGACGCCAAGCCGCAAAAAGCTCACCAGATAGCGGTGCGCTTTCGCCGGACTCATGCCCGCGCGCTGCGCGAGATCGCGCAACATCATCGCGCGCGGCTCGTGAGTGAGCACGTCGAGCAGCTTGAAGCCGACTTCGATCGACTGGATTCCCGAGCGCAGTTTTTCTTCGCCGGCGTCGTCGGTGTCGGGCGCTTCCGATGCGTCGAGCGGTTCGGCAGCGGCGTCAGCATCGTGAGCAATGGCGCCGGAGCGGGCAGTGTGCGGCATGAGCAAAGGGCGCTAAGCGCGTTCAAAAGCAATGTAGGAAGAACCGGCTGCGGCGCGCATGCAATGCGCGTCTTGCCGGCCAGGGCGCGCCGGACTTGGGCGGCGCCGATTCACCATCGTAGAATAGATTCCCCTTATCGTCACTAACACGGTTCATTCCTCCATGAAACTTGCCACGCTGAAGGACGGCACGCGCGACGGCCAACTGATTGTCGTGTCCCGCGATCTGCATACCGCTGCCGTCGCCGACGCGATCGCGCCCACGTTGCAGCGCGTGCTCGACGACTGGGCCTTCTACGCGCCGCAATTGCTCGACCTGTACGACGCGCTCAATCAGGGCCGCGCGCGCAACACGTTTTCGTTCGACGCGAGCGACTGCATGGCGCCGCTGCCGCGCGCGTTCCAATGGGCCGACGGCTCCGCGTATGTGAATCATGTCGAACTCGTGCGGCGCGCGCGCGGCGCGGAAATGCCGCCGGAATTCTGGACCGATCCGCTGATGTACCAGGGCGGCAGCGACGATTTCATCGGCCCGAAAGACGACGTGGTGTGTGCGTCCGAAGCGTTCGGCATCGACTTCGAGGCGGAAGTTGCCGTCATCACGAGCGACGTGCCGATGGGCGCCACGCCCGACCAGGCGCTCAGAAGCGTGCGCCTCATCACGCTCGTCAACGACGTCTCGCTGCGCAATCTGATTCCCGCCGAACTCGCGAAGGGCTTTGGCTTTTTCCAGAGCAAGCCGGCCACGTCGTTTGCGCCGGTTGCGGTCACGCCCGACGAACTCGGCGAGCATTGGCGCGAAGGCCGCGTGCATCGGCCGATGATCGTCCATTGGAACGGCAAGAAAGTCGGCCAGCCGGATGCCGGCACCGACATGGTGTTTCACTTCGGCCAACTGATCGCGCACGCGGCGAAAACGCGCAATTTGCGAGCGGGCGCGATTGTCGGCTCGGGCACGGTGTCGAACAAGGACGCGAAGCGCGGCTATTGTTGTATCGCCGAAAAGCGCTGCCTCGAGACCATCGAGCACGGCGCGCCGCAGACCGAGTTCATGAAGTACGGCGACACGGTGAAAATCGAAATGTTCGACGAAGCGGGTAAGTCGATCTTCGGTTCCATCGAGCAGAGCATCGCACCGCTCGACTGACGCGGCACGCGCCGGTCCGAAAGGGTTTCGCCCGATGCCGCTGCCATCGCGCGCCGCTACACTGACTGGCGCGGCGGCATCGGCGGATGATTAGAACGAAGCAGAACAAAAACTCTCATGTGAGGAGACACCATGCGGCGAGCTGGATCGTTGGAAGCGGGGATGGCGGGCGCTTGCGGGCAGCCCGCGCGTGCGGGCATAGGGCGCGAGTTCGCGGAGCGGTTCGCGCAGCAGGTTGCGCGACAGGAGAAGCGGTTTGCCTGGTTTCTGCGCTTGATGCCTCTTGTGCGTCGCCCGGCGATTTTGTTCGCGATGTTTGCCGCACTGTCGCCCGCCGTCGCGCTTGCTCAGGTCAAGATCGGGCTCGTGCTGTCGCTGACAGGACCGGCCGCGTCGCTCGGCATTCCCGCGCGCGACACGGCGAGCTTGCTGCCTAAACAGATCGGCGGGCAGAGCGTCGAATACATCGTGCTCGACGATGCATCGGACACGACGCAGGCCGTGCAGGACACGAAGAAGCTGATCTCCGAAAATCACGTCGACGCGATCATCGGTTCTTCGATCACGCCGAATTCGCTCGCGATGATCGACGTGGTCGCCGACGGAACGACGCCGATGATCTCGCTGGCGTCGTCGGCGAAAATCATCGAGCCCGTGGATGCGAAACGCCACTGGGTATTCAAGACCCCGCAAACGGACGCGATGATGGCCTCGGCGATTGCCGAGCACGCGAGCACGCGCGGCGTTAAAACGGTCGCGTTCATCGGCCAGGCGGACGCGCTCGGCGAGACTTTTTACAACGAAGTCGCGAAGTTCGCGCAACTGCATCACATGCAGATGGTGGCGAGCGAGCGCTTTAACCGCACCGATCCGAGCGTGACCGGCCAGGTGCTGAAAATCCTCGCGACGCATCCCGATGCCGTCGTGGTCGGCGCGGCCGGCACACCCGCCGCACTGCCGCCGAAGACGCTGCGCGAGCGCGGCTACAAAGGGCTGATCTATCACAATCACGGCGTGGGCAACAACGACTTCCTGCGCGTGTGCGGCGCCGATTGCAACGGCACGTTCCTGCCCGCGAGCCCGGTGCTGGTGGCGGCGCAATTGCCGGCGGATCATCCGGCGAAGCGTCTTGCACTCGATTACATCGCGCGTTTCGAGGCGCTGCGTGGCGCAGGCACGGTGTCGGCGTTCGGCTCCTACACCTGGGACGCGGGCATGCTGCTCAATCATGCCGTGCCGATCGCATTGAAGGCGGCCTCGCCGGGCACGCCCGAGTTCCGCCGCGCGTTGCGCGACGCGCTCGAAACCACGCACGGTCTCGCGGACACCAACGGCGTCGTCAACATGAGCCCCACGGACCACCTCGGTCTCGATCAGCGCGCACGCGTGATGGTCGAAATCAGGAACGGCAAGTGGGTTTATCAGCCGCGTTAGCGTTAAATCGACTCACGACGCGCGCCACGCGCGCCTTTACCGACACACGGATCGATCGCCATGTCAGAGCAAGCTCACAGCAACGACGCGTTTTACGCACACTACCGGTCGCTTCGACTGCGTCGCCATCAGCACGGCGTACTTGAAGTGGTGATGAGCGGCGAAGGCGCTAACAAAAGCGCGCTCGCCACCGCGGACGCGCGCATGCATTACGAGCTTGCGGAAATCTGGCGCGACATCGACCGCGATCCCGACACGCGCGTCGCGATTATTCGCGGCGAGGGCAAGGGCTTTTCGGCGGGCGGCGATCTGCAACTCGTCGAAGACATGGCGACCGATTTCGATGTGCGCGCACGCGTGTGGCGCGAGGCTCGCGACCTCGTCTATAACGTGATCAATTGCAGCAAACCGATTGTCTCGGCGATGCATGGTCCGGCGGTCGGTGCGGGACTTGTCGCCGGGTTGCTTGCGGATATTTCGATCGCGTCGAAAACGGCACGCATCATCGACGGGCACACGCGGCTCGGTGTCGCTGCCGGCGACCATGCGGCGATTGTCTGGCCGCTTTTGTGCGGCATGGCGAAGGCCAAGTACTACCTGATGCTGTGCGAGCCGGTGAGCGGCGCGGAGGCGGAGCGCATCGGCCTCGTCTCGCTTGCCGTCGACGAAAACGATCTGCTGCCCAAAGCATTCGAAGTCGCGCAAAGGCTTGCGCACGGCTCGCAGACGGCGATCCGCTGGACCAAGTATGCGTTGAACAACTGGCTGCGCTCGGCCGGCCCGGCGTTCGATACGTCGCTTGCGTTGGAGTTCATGGGCTTCGCGGGGCCCGACGTGCGCGAAGGCGTGAACTCGCTGCGCGAGCGGCGCGCGCCGGATTTCGGCGGCGCCGATCCGTGGCGCGAGCGGTGAGAGCGGCGGCTCGGTCTGACGGCTCCTGCGCGTGATGCTCACCATGAGAGCCGTGGCGTGATTGGGTAGAGGCGGCGCATGGTGAGTACGCTTGGGGCCGCGGCCCGATCTGGCGGCATCAGCGCGTCGCGAAAACGGCGACAGCCACCGTGCGATCAGGCAACGCCGCGCGCGGTATGATCAGATTCAGATGCGTGTGCGCGGTACTCAGCGCGTTTGTGCGCTCTTTGTTCCGTGCTTTTTCAGTTAATGCAGCGAGGCGACAAGCATGACCGACACACCTGGCTCAACGCCGCCGTTTCCTGGCTTCCCTGGTTTTCCGCCCGCCGACATGCTCGAGAGCATGTGGGGCATGATGCGCCTGTCGCCGTTCGGCTCCGCGTTTTCTGGCGCGCAGCCGGGCGCGGGCCTCGGCCCATCGCTGTCGATGATGTCCGACATGATGGCGCCGCTCACCAATGTCGAGGAACTCGACAAGCGCATCACCGACATGCGCGCCGTCGAGCAGTGGCTCAAGCTGAACCTGAGCATGCTGCAGTCCGCGATTCAGGCGCTCGAGGTGCAGCGCGCGACGCTTGCGACGCTGCGTGCGTTCGGCGCGTTCGCGCAACAGTCGATGGCGCAGCCTGCGGCGGCGGCCGAAGCGCAGTCGCCGGCGCCCGCGCCGAGCCCGTCGGCGGCGAGCGGCTGGCCGAATTCGCCGGCGTCGGCTTCGGCCTCCAGTTCGGCGGAAAGCGCGAGCGCCGCTGAATCTGCGAGCGATGAGCAAGCCGAGCCCGCCACGCCGAGCTTCGATGCATCGGCATGGTGGAATCTGCTGCAATCGCAATTCAATCAGATCGCCCAGTTCGCGATGACGCAGCCGGCGGCCGG
Source organism: Paraburkholderia sp. GV068 (assembly GCF_003058125.1). NCBI lineage: Bacteria > Pseudomonadati > Pseudomonadota > Betaproteobacteria > Burkholderiales > Burkholderiaceae > Paraburkholderia > Paraburkholderia sp. GV068. The sequence continues at coordinate 90,013 of NZ_QBUB01000014.1, read as the reverse complement.
CGCAGCGAGCGCTGCCGGCGCGGCCACGAGCGGCGGCGCGCAGGCGGCATCGACGGAAGACCACTTGGACGAGGCAAGCGAAGCGGTAGGCGGCGCGACGGATGTGCCGCGTCCATCGCCGGCGGACGTTGCAGCGGCAGCCGCGGCGTCCGGTGGATCGAGCGGCAGCGCTGAGTCTGCCGCCAAGCGTCCCGCGGCGAAGCGAGCGCCGACCGCAACGAAGCGCACCGCCGCCGGCACCGGCAGCAACGCGTCGAAAGCGCCGAAAAAGTCACTGTAAGCACGCGCGCCGGACGGCGGCGCGCATCGACTGTCGGCTGCAAACAACAACGGAAATCGCCGACTGTCACGCTTTTGTCCCCGATCGCCCGTCACACTCCGCCGATTGCGCGCGTCATTGAGACACGTCAAGCGGGCACCGGAATTGCGTCTGTTCCCGCGCGGGTTTGGGCAAATCAGCGTGCTATCATTGGAAGGTATTTGTTTGGCTTTTGGGCGTGCGCGGAAAAACAACCAATCCAGCCGCCCTTGCTCCATTCGCCGCCGGCAGGACCGGCGCAGGGCTGGACGGTGCGGTTTTCATCGCAGACTGGCTCGACCTCAGGCATAGGGTATCCCTCACCCACGGTTGGCCGCGCAGCGCGTAACGTTGAGCATGCAAATTTTGCGTTAGCCGCTCTTCGCGCAAGCGCCCGGACTTCTTCGCTGCCCGTGCATCCAGGCGGCCGGTTACCGCGTAAAATTGAAGCTTTGGCCGGCGAACGGCGCGGCATTCGGGCACAACGCCCGGTGCACCAGGTTCGTCGTCAGCAAGAGTGCTACACGTAGTAGTGACAGACACACACAGTATGTGCAGAACAGGGGTGGGACTATGAACACCATGCTTTATCCGGAACTTTATAAATCGCTCGAATCCGTTCGATGGGACATGGAGAAAGACATTCCCTGGGACAAGTTCGATGCATCGCTATTGACCGACGAGCAGGCCGCGACGATCAAGATGAACGCGATCACCGAATGGTCGGCGCTGCCCGCCACGGAAATGTTCTTGCGTGACAACCATCACGACAGCGATTTTTCCGCGTTCATGAGCGTGTGGTTCTTCGAAGAGCAAAAGCATTCGCTGGTGCTGATGGAATACCTGCGCCGCTTCAAGCCCGAAATGTGCCCCACCGAAGAAGAACTGCACGCCGTGCGCTTCGAATTCGATCCGGCGCCGCCGCTCGAAACGCTGATGCTGCACTTCTGCGGCGAAATCCGCCTGAATCACTGGTATCGCCGTGCGGCCGAATGGCACACCGAGCCGGTCATCAAGCACATCTACGAAACCATTTCGCGCGACGAAGCGCGGCATGGCGGCGCCTACCTGCGCTACATGAAGAAGGCGATGGTGCAAACCGGCGACATCGCGCGCGCTGCGTTTGCGAAAATCGGCGTCCTGATGGCGTCGGCGCGCCGCACCGAAAAGCCGCTGCATCCCACGAATCTGCACGTCAATCAGGCGCTGTTCCCGCGCGACACGATCCAGTCGCGTCTGCCCGACCCCGAATGGCTCGAGCGCTGGCTCGACGAGCAGATCCGTTTCGACGACGGTTGGGAAAAGAAGGTCGTCGAGCGCATTTTGCACAATCTGTCGCTGCTGTTCGAACGCACGTTCAACACCGCGCAGGAACTGAACCGCTATCGCAAGGAAGTGGTGGCGCGCCTGCAGGCCGACCAGAAATCGGCGGAACAGCCGGCTTAATGGCTGAGCGCTCGTAAGTTCCGGTTCGACGCTTCTGATTCGTAAAAAAAGACGGCCCGGCAGGCATCAGCTTGCCGGGCCGTTCCGTTTCATGACTCGGTTCGATCGGCTCTATCTGCGCGGCTTCGTCAGGTCCTTTTTGATCGGTTTTGCGTTCTCGATACGGCTCGCGGTGTATCGTGACGGCGCTCCTTCTGTCTCTTCCACATCCTCATGGCTGCCATTTTCGAACGCAAGATTCTCACGCGCGACGCACTCGTCGCATTGCGCCCTTCACTGAAGTCGCCGGTCGTCTTTACGAACGGCGTGTTCGACATCCTGCATCGCGGGCATGTGACCTATCTCGCCGATGCCAAAGCCCAAGGCGCTTGCCTGATTGTCGGCGTGAATAGCGACGCGTCGGTGCGCATGCTCGGCAAGGGCGACGACCGTCCGATCAACAACGAAGCCGACCGCATGGCGCTGCTCGCGGCGCTGGAAAGCGTCGATTACGTCGTTTGCTTCACGGAAAAGACGCCGGTCGATCTGATCTCGGCGGTGCGTCCGGACGTGCTCGTGAAGGGCGGCGATTACGACATGGATGCGTTGCCGGAATCGGCCATCGTGCGTGGCTGGGGCGGTAAGGCGTTGGCGATTCCGTTCGAGCACGATCGCTCGACCACGGCGCTGCTCAACAAGGTTCGCACGCAGGGTTGAATGTGGCGCGCGGTTTCACCGTGCTTTATTGCGGTAACGCTGACGCCGCGATCGGCGCAGCCGGGGCCGGCGCGCCGACTACCGCCTGATCGCCCGCCTCGGCGGCAGTGATCGGGCGCACCTTCAGCCCATCGGGATGCACTTCCCGGCTCAGATGATTGGGTTCGCGTCCGCTCGCGGTGGGCGTCGGACCGAATACGCCGCGCACCGCGACGAATGCCAGAAGGTTGGCTAGAAACAGAATGGCAATCAGCCAGCGCAGCATCGTTTTATTTTCCCATCTATAAGCTGAGTCAGTTTAGCCGCCGGTATCGCCGCTGGACCACGACGTCGAGCCGTGCCGATGATATTCGACCGTGCTTTAAGCGTCGTCAGGCGTCTTTAAGCGTCGCGCTCCGAAGCGATCAATGCGAGCCCGGATAAGACCAGCGAATCGTGGCGAGTATGCGGCACTTTCAACGCGCTCGCCACTTCGTCCGCCGCGCCGCCGCCGATCACAAGGTGCACCGGCACCTGCCATTCATCCTGCAAGTCGCGCCACATCCGTTCGACGAGACCCGCTTGCGCAAGCGTGCAACCGGCAGAGAGCGAACGCGGCGTGTCTGTCGCAAAGGACGGCCCGCGACTGGCGGCGTCCCGCGTGCCGCGAGCGTCGTCATCAAGAAGGCCGCGCGCGGCGTCGGCGTCGAGCGTCGGCAATTGCGCCGTGTGCTCGCCGAGCGAGCGCATCATCAAACTCCAGCCCGGCGCAATCAGTCCGCCGACAAAGCAGCCGTCCGCGCGCAACGCCTCGAGCGTGGTCGCAGTGCCGAACGTCGCGATCAGCAGATGCTCGCCCGGGAATGCCGCGTGCGCGCCGATCATGCCGGCCCAGCGGTCGCTGCCGAGCGCATGCGGCGTCGTGTAGCTGTTGGTCACGCCGCATTGGCGTTCGCGTGCGCGGATCGTGGTGAGCGGCAAGCCCGGCCACTGCGTGCGGACGAGTTCGGCGATGCGCGCCGCGACCGCATCGCCGGCGACATTCGATAACCACGCGCCGCCCGGCGCGGGCAGCGTTGACCACTCCGGCGAATCGCCATCCCCATGGGCGAGCGCTCCGGCGGCGATCTGCGCACCGTCCGCCGCCACCATCACCCATTTGACGCGGCTATTGCCCGCGTCGATCAAAAGATAAGGCGCGCCGCGCGTCATGCGGCACCGTCGGCGAGACGCAGCGACACGTCGCCGGTCGCGATGCTCTGCCGTCCCGCAGCCGTGTCGAGCAGCAACTGACCGCGTTCATCGACGCCCGCAGCCACGCCGCGCGTGACTTCCTGGCCTTGCTCGAGCAGCACGACCTCGCGGCCCGCGTACGCGTGCACCGCGTTCCAGCGCGCCTGGAAGGGCGCGAAACCTTCCGCGCCGAAGCGCTGCAAGGCGGGTTCGAGCGCATTGAGTTCGGCCGCGAGCGTATCGGTGAGATTGGCGTTCGGCAGCGCGCGCTGCAACGCGGTCGGCGCCGTGCCGCGCGCCTGCGGCGGCGCGTCGGCGTTCAGCGCGCCGATCTTCGCGGCGAGTTCGTCGGCGCCCTTCACGTTCGTGCCGATGCCGATCACGACCGCGCTCGCGTGCTCCGTGCTCCACGCGGTTTCGATCAGAATGCCCGCGAGCTTGTCGCCTTCGAGCAGTACGTCGTTCGGCCACTTCAGTGCGATCTGGCCGGGGCCCGCGACCGGCAACGAACGCAGTCCGTCGACGAGCGCAACACCCACCGCGAGGCTCAATCCCGCAAGCCCTTCGAGCGGACGCGGCAGCACACAGGCCACCGAAAACAGCAGCGCATTGCCCGGCTCCGCGTACCACGGACGGCCGCGCCGGCCGCGCCCGGCGGTCTGCAGATAAGCGACCCGCACGATCGGCCGCGGCAGCGCGCCCGCTTTGCGCGGCAGCGCCTTTACGCGCGACATGAGGTCGGCATTGGTCGAGCCGGTTTCCTCGACGATTTCGATTGGCCAGTCATGCGCATGCGCGCCGAAAAGCGCGACGGCGCGTTCACGGTCGATGCGCCAGTCAGCTGCGTTCGCGGCAGCGGCCGGACCTTGGGGCGGAGTGCGGGAAGCGTTCATGTCCCATATTGTAACGACAGCGAACCGCGCGAGGCCGCCCGCACGGTCGTTCCGCTGCGCCTTCGCTACAATGGCCGCTAATCCGATAACCAGATTGCAGCGATCCTTGAACTACGACACTCCGCCCGGCCTCGAAGTCGCGGCCGGCAGCCAAGGCAAGATCGTCCGGCTCTCGGGCCAGTGGACGGCGCTCGCGCTCGCGCGCGATCGCGCAACCGGACACGTGATCCCGCAACTGCGCTCGCTGGAGGGCGCCGAAGGCATCGGCCAGTGGGACCTGTCGCGTATCGACCGGATGGACCATGTGGGCGGCCAGGCGCTGTGGCGCGTGTGGGGCCACAGAATGCCGCCCGACACCGAGCTGACCGACACGCAGCGCGACATTTTCGAGCGCATCGCGTTGCTCGACACGGTTCGCGAGACGGCTGAACCGGTCGTCAGATTCGATCCGTTCACGCGGCTCGGCCTCGCGATTTTTTCGTTCTTCGAGCATCTGTACGGCGGCGTCGCGATGCTCGGGCGCGTCGTGCTCGATCTGCTCGCCATCGCGCGCAAGCCGGCCATCACGCCGTGGACGGAAATCTCCGCGAACATCTACAACGCCGGCACGAAGGCGCTACCGATCACCGCGCTGGTCGCGTTCCTGATCGGCATCGTGTTGAGCTATCTGTCCGCGCAGCAACTGCGGCTCTTCGGCGCGAATCAGTACATCGTCAATATTCTCGGGCTTTCGGTGATTCGCGAACTCGGCCCGGTGCTGTCGGCGATTCTGGTGGCCGGCCGCTCGGGCTCGGCGATCACCGCGCAGATCGGCGTGATGCGCGTGACCGAGGAACTCGACGCGATGCGCGTGATGGGCATTCCGCACGGCTTGCGGCTGATTCTGCCGCGCGTGATCGCGCTCGGCGTGGCGATGCCGCTGCTCGTGATGTGGACCGACATCATCGCGCTGACGGGCGGCGCAGTCGCCGCGAAGATCGTGCTCGGCATCGACATGAGCTACTTCGCGCGCGCGTTGCCGGGCGTCGTGCCGGTGGCGAATCTGTGGATCGGGCTCGGCAAGGGCGTCGCGTTCGGCATGCTGATCGCGATTGCCGGCTGTCATTTCGGCTTCCGTATCAAGGCGAATTCGCAGAGCCTGGGCGAAGGCACGACGACATCGGTCGTGACGTCGATCACGATCGTGATTCTCGCCGACGCCGTGTTCGCCATCCTGTTCCAGAACGTGGGGCTCGGATGATCGCGCCGCTCACTCAGGCCGTGCGCGGCCAGCCGATGCCTTCGATCGCCGAGCCGGTGATCGAGGTGATCGACGTCACCAAGCGCTATGGCCGCAACATCGTGCATCAGCATCTGGATCTCGACGTGCGGCGCGGCGAAATCCTGTCGATTGTCGGCGGTTCGGGATCGGGCAAGACCACGCTCGTGCGGCAGATTCTCGGCCTGGAGCGGCCGTCGTCGGGAACCATCAAGCTGTTCGGCGAGGACCTTGCGACCATTTCGCCCGAAACCGCGCTGCTGATGCGCAGCCGCTCCGGCATGCTGTTTCAGCGAGGCGCGCTGTTCTCGTCGCTGTCGGTGTTCGATAACGTCGCGCAGCCGGTGCGCGAACTCGGCAAGGTGCCCGAAGACCTGCTGCGCGACATCGTGATGCTGAAGCTCGAGATGGTCGGCCTGCCGTGCAAGCACGCGTCGAAAATGCCGTCGGCGCTGTCGGGCGGCATGATCAAGCGCGTCGGCATTGCCCGTGCGATCGCGCTCGAACCGGAACTGCTGTTTCTCGACGAGCCGACGGCCGGGCTCGATCCCCAGGCGTCCGATGAGTTCGTCGAACTGATCTCGGCGCTGCATCGCGCGCTCGGCCTGACGGTCGTGATGGTCACGCACGACCTCGATACGATGGTCGCGCTGTCCACGCGCGTCGCGGTGCTGGCGGACCGCAAGGTGCTGGTCGCCGCGCCCGTTGAAGAAGCGGCGGGCGTCGATCATCCGTTTATCCGCGAATATTTTCTGGGCTTGCGCGGACGCCGCGCGTTGCAGGCGCTGCCGCCCGAGCGCCGTGCGAAGCTGCCGCGCGCGGCGCTCGAGCCGGCGTCGTCGGAATTGCCGCTGTGAAATTGCCGCTGTAAATCAGGGAACCTGGTAATGGAAAACAAATCACATGCGTTCTGGGCTGGGCTCTTCACGATCGTGCTGCTCGGCGCGATTGCGACGGCGGCATTTTTGTTCAATGTCGACCGCGCCGTGCGCGTGCCGTACGATCTGATTGCGCGCACCAACGTAACGGGCCTGTTTACCGACGCCGCCGTGCGCTATCGCGGGCTCGACGTCGGCAAGGTGCAGTCCATCAAGTTCGACCGTGCTCATCCTGGGCAGATCGTGATCCGCATCCTCGTCGACACGCATGCGCCGATCACGCATTCCACGTTCGGCAGCCTCGGCTTTCAGGGCGTGACGGGCATTGCGTTCATTCAGCTTGACGACACCGGGCGCGATCCGTCGCCGCTCGCTTCGTCGCCGAAACAGGTTGCGCAGTTGCCGATGCGTCCGGGCTTGCTCGATCAGTTGCAGCAACGCGGCGACGTGCTGCTGAAGAAGCTCGAAAAAGTCACGGACGACGTCGACAATCTGTTGTCGCAGGAAATGGTCGACCAGTTGCACGGCACGGCGGCCAGCATCCAGAAGGCCGCGGACGGCGTCGCCACGCTCACGCAGCAGATGGCGCCGGCGGCCGGCAAGTTGCCCGCGACCATCGACAAGCTGGACAGGACGCTCGTCTCGACCAACCAGTTGATCACGAGCTTGAACCGCCCCGATGGTCCGTTCGAGATGAACCTGAACAAGGTAGGCACCGCCGCGCAGCAGGCCGGCGACGCGCTGACGCAGATGAACGGCTCGTTGCAGGAACTGTCGGCGCGAGTCGGCTACGACACGCTGCCGCGCGTCAATTCGCTCGCCGAGGACGTGCGCTCGGCGGCGCGCTCGGTCGACCGGGCCGCCGATACGTTCAGCACCAGTCCGCGCAGCGTGTTCTTCGGCGCGCCGACTGCGGCGCCTGGGCCCGGCGAGGCCGGCTTTACGTGGCCCGCCACGGGCGCCGGGAAATGAATCTGAAGGTTTGAAGAAAGGAAGATTGTCATGTCACGCTCCATTCACCGGTTGTTGTCCTCGCGCGTCACGCGTGCGGGCGCGGCGTGCGCGGCGCTCGTCGCCGCCGGTCTGCTGGCCGCGGGCTGCACCAGCACGCCGGCGGCGCTGTCGGACATCCGTTATGACTTCGGTCCGCCGAAGCCGGCATCGTCGGCGGGAACACAGCCGGCCGTGAAAGTGCTCGACGTGAGCGCGCCCGAAGTGCTGCGCTCCGACAAGCTCGTGTACCGGATCGGCTATGCGGACTCGCAGCAGGTCGCCGCGTACGCGAACAGCCATTGGACGATGCCGCCATCCGAGCTGCTCACGCAGCGTCTGCGCGGCGCGCTCAGTTCGCGCGGCACGGTGCTGACGGGCGCCGACGGCGTCCCGGCGCCGGTGCTGAAAGTCGATCTGAACGAGTTCGAGCAGGTTTTCGACAGCCAGGCGCAAAGCCATGCGGCAGTGACCGCGCGCGCCACGCTGACGCAGAACGGCAAGGTGATCGGCCAGCGCACTTTCATTTCGCGTGCGCCGTCCCGTTCCGCCGACGCCGCCGGCGGCGCGCAGGCGCTCGCCGCCGCCAGCGACGACCTCGTCGCGCAAATCGGCGCGTGGCTCGGCGTCCAGGCGCTGGTCGCCGCGCAATGACGCCCGCGCAGCGCACGCAACGGAGCGCTGCATGAGCGAACGATCCTGGCTGCGCCGTCCTTCGGTGCTCTCGCGGCAAGCGTTGGTGCTGTACACCGCGCTGATCGTCTACGGTTCGTGGTATCCGTTTTCGGGCTGGCGTTCGCTCGGCCTCGGTCCGTTGGCGTACCTGTCGGACCCGATGCCGCAGTACCTCACCGCGTTCGACGTCGTCACGAATGTGCTCGGCTATATGCCGTTCGGCGCGCTGATGGTGCTCGCGCTTTACCCGCGCTGGCGCGGACCGCTCGCGGTTGCGCTCGCGTTCGTGCTGGGCGGACTGCTGTCGGGCGTGATGGAAGCCGTGCAAACCTATCTGCCGACGCGCGTCGCTTCCAACCTCGATCTCGCGGCCAACGCGCTCGGCGCGCTGCTCGGCGCGGCGATCATGTCGCCCGCCACCGGCGCGCTGCTCGACCGCGGCTTGCTGCGGCGCTTGCGGCTCATGTGGTTCGAGCGCGACAGCGCGGCGCTCGCGTGTCTCGTAACGGCATGGCCGTTTGCGACGATGTATCCGTCGCCGCGTCTGTTCGGACTCGGCAACTGGCCGCGTGCGTTGTGGACGCGGTTCGATTCGACGACGCAGGACGCGCTCTTCGCATGGGCGCCGGCCGGCTGGCACGTCGGCGCCTGGCCGGCGTGGGTCGCCGCGTGGTTGCCGGACGACGGCTGGGAAGCGCTCATCACGACGCTCAATCTGTTCGCCGCGCTGGCGCTCGCGTCGCTGACGGTGCGCCGGCATGCGCCGCGCGTGCGGCTGCTGCTGCTGTTCATCGTCGTGGCTTTGGGCGTGAAGGCGGGCGCGACGTTTCTGCAATCGCAATCCGGCCTCGCGTTCGATTGGGCGACGCCCGGCGCGCTCGCGGGGCTCGGCTGCGGCGCGCTGCTCGGGCTTGCCGCGCTGCGTCTCACGCGCAGCGCGCGGGCGGGGCTGGCCGCCAGTGCGCTCGTCGTGACGCTGGTGTTCGTCAACCTGCTGCCGGTGAATCCTTATTTCGACGTCGTGCTGGCCGACTGGCGGCAAGGGCGGTATCTGCACTTCAACGGCCTCGCGCGCTGGCTCGCGTGGGTCTGGCCGTATGCGGCGCTGGTGTGGCTTGCGTTTGTCGTCGAACGGGTGTGGTTGGGGCGGCGCACTCGGCGCGCTTGAGGGCGGGGCGGGATGCGTGTGGCGGGGTGGGGCTTGCCCGCTCGCTATAATTGTTTGCTACGGGCGGTCGGCAAGAGGCTCTCGGTCGTCCGCACGCCAACAGTTACCGCCCGCCGCTACGATCAGCGAACAAAACCTCGCGCCGCTGCGCCGAACCGCGTTCTGCTGCACTATTGCCCTTCCGACAGTCTCCCTCTGCGTACATCATGGACTCCTTCTACAAGTATCACGTCTTCTTTTGCCTGAATCAGCGCGAGCCGGGCGCGGAGCGGCCGAGTTGCGCGAATTGCAACGCGCAGGCCATGCAGGAGCACGCAAAAAAGCGCGTCAAGAAACTCGGCCTCGCGGGGCCCGGCCAGGTGCGCATCAACAAGGCCGGCTGTCTCGACCGCTGCGAGCTGGGTCCGACGCTCGTGGTCTATCCGGAGGGCGTCTGGTACACGTACGTGGATGAAAGCGACATCGACGAAATCGTGGACTCCCATCTCGCGAACGGCAAAATCGTAGAGCGTCTGAAGATCGATCAATAAGCGCCGCCATGAACGTACACACCAAGAAGTATCTGATCGACGGCCCGGTCGGCAAGATCGAGGTCGCGCTGGACCTGCCCGACGAAGCGCGCGAAAACGGCGCCGCGCCGCGCGGCATTGCGCTCGTCGCCCATCCGCATCCGCTCTTCGGCGGAACGATGGACAACAAGGTCGCGCAGACGCTCGCGCGCACGCTCGTCCAGTTGAACTACGTGACGTATCGCTCGAATTTTCGCGGCGTCGGGCAAACGCAAGGTGAACACGACGCCGGCATCGGCGAGCGCGACGATCTGCGCGCCGTGCTCGATCACATGCGCGCGCAGCCGGGACACGAAGACCTGCCGCTCGTGCTGGCGGGTTTCTCATTCGGCACGTTCGTGCTGTCGCACGTGGCCGCGAAGCTGCGCGACGAAGGCCAGCAAATCGAGCGCATGGTGTTCGTCGGCACCGCGGCGAGCCGCTGGGAAGTCGCGCCGGTGCCGGAAAACACGCTGCTGATTCACGGCGAAACCGACGATACCGTTCCCATTCAATCGGTTTACGACTGGGCGCGGCCGCAGGAATTGCCGGTCGTCGTGATTCCGGGCGCGGAGCATTTCCTGCATCGCAAGCTGCACATTCTGAAGCGGATCATCGTCGACGCATGGCGTTGATGCGGCGGGCGCCGCGCGTTTTCCGGGGTACAGGTACGCGAAAACGCACAATTAATCGCCTGCCACTACGCGAAGTTACCCGAGCAGCGCGCGTATAATGGGCGCTCTTTTTTGGGCGCAGCACGGCTTGTGCGGCAGTTCGCGCGACGCGTAGCTTCTTTTCACGCGCGCAGCGGTGCCGCCTGCAAGTGTGCTGCGCGAACCGATCGCGTGGCCGGAAGTCCAATGGGCGCCCGCGCCGTTACGCTTGATGTTGTTGCGGCCCGACGCTCGCCGACCGGCTCTTCCCACTCTGCGCCCTGCGCGTTGTATTTTTCTGCACGAACCGACCTTATGCGTTTTTCGACCTCCGGCCGCCTGTCTTTCCCCTCTGTTGCATCCTTTGTTCCTTCCACGCCAGCCCGCGCATTCGCGCTCGGCGTCGTGCTGCCCGCAACGCTCGTGGCCAGCACCGCGTTCGCGCAAGTGCCGCCGCCGGCGGTGAACGCGCGCTCATGGGTGCTCGTCGACGCGACCAGCAATCAGGTGCTCGCGTCGGGCAATCCCGACGAACGCGTGGAACCCGCTTCGCTCACGAAGCTGATGACCGCGTATCTCGTCTTCGAAGCATTGCAGACGAAAAAGATCACGATGGACCAGACGGTGACGCCGGGCGAAGCAGTGCGCCGCGTGCGCACGGACGAATCGCGCATGTTCATCGAGGCGAACAAGCCCGTCACTGTGCACGATCTGGTGTACGGCATGATCGTGCAGTCGGGCAACGACGCAGCCATCGCGCTGGCCGAACTGGTCGGCGGCAGCGAGTCGCAGTTCGTCAACATGATGAACACCGAGGCGCAGCGCCTCGGCATGAAGCACACGCATTTCGCCGACGTGAACGGCATGCCCGACCCGCAGCACTACACGACCGCGGGCGACCTCGCGGTGCTGTCGGCGCGTCTGATTCGCGACTTCCCTGACTACTACAACATCTTCTCAGTCAAGGATTTCACGTACAACAAGATCAAGCAGCCGAACCGCAATCGTCTCTTGTGGATCGACCCGACAGTGGACGGCCTGAAGACCGGCCACACGCAGGCCGCCGGCTACTGCCTCATCGCAAGCGCGAAACGTTCGCTGCCGGGCACGCCGGACGCATCGCGCCGGCTCGTCTCCGTGATGATGGGCGAGACCAAGGAACACGACCGCGTGCAGGACAGCCTGAAGATGCTGAACTACGGCTACTCCGCGTACGACACGGCGCGCCTCTACAAGGCGAATCAGGTGGTCGGCACGCCGCGCGTCTACAAGGGTGCGCAGGATACGGTGCAGATCGGCGTGAAGAGCGATCAGTACATCACCGTGCCGAAGGGCATGGCCGACAAGGTCAAGCCGCAGATCGAGCAGATCGATCCGCTGATCGCGCCGATCGCCAACGGTCAGCAGGTCGGCACCGCCAAGCTGGTTGCCGACGGCAAGGTGCTCGCGCAATTCCCGGTGGTCGCATTGCAGGCCGTGCCGCAGGCCGGCGTGGTGGGCCGCGTGTGGGATTCGCTGATGCTCATGTTCAACAAGAAAAAGTAAAGACCTGACTGCGATGACCGCTCTTCCCGATGTTTCGCTCGAACCGATCGTTTATCTGAACGGCGAAGTGGTGCCGTTGTCCGAAGCGCGCGTGCCGGTTCTCGACCGCGGCTTTATTTTCGGCGACGGCATTTACGAAGTCGCGCCGCTGTATGCGCGCGCGAGCGGCCGCTTGGCGTTCCGCTTCGAGCATCACCTGGCGCGCCTTGCGCGTTCGCTCGAGAAGATCGGCGTCGCCAATCCGTTGGACAATGCCGGCTGGCGCGCGCTGATCGAGCGCGTGACCGCGGCGAACGAAGCCGAGGCCGGCCTCGCCGCCGACCAGGACGCGATTGCGTACATCCAGATCACGCGCGGCGTCGCGAAGCGCGCTCACGCGTTTCCCGCAGGCATCCAGCCGACGGTGTTCGTGATGGTCACGCCGCTCACTCTGCCGGGCGCAGCACAGCGCGCGGCGGGCGTGCGCTGCGTGAGCGCCGAGGATCGCCGCTGGCTTCATTGCGACATCAAGTCCGTGTCGCTCCTCGGCAATGTGCTGATGGCGCAATACGCGGCCGAAAACGATGCGCTCGAAACCATCCAGTTCCGCGATGGCGTGCTGACCGAAGGGTCGTCGTCGAATGTGTGGGTGGTGAAGAATGGCGTGCTGGCCGCGCCGCCGCGCAGCCACAAGATTCTCGAAGGCATCCGTTATGGGCTGATCGAGGAACTCGCGGCGCAATGCGGCATTCGCTTCGAAGTGCGCGAGATCGCCGAAGCCGAGGTGCGCGCCGCGGACGAAATCCTGATCAGTTCCGCGACCAAGGAAGTGCTGCCCGTCACGCAGCTCGACGGCAAGCCGGTCGGCGACGGCAAGCCGGGCGCGGTGTTTGCGGCGCTGTATGCGGCGTATCAGCGAGCCAAGGCAGAACAGGCGTGAGCGGCAAGGAGCAAGCCATGAATCCGGCGGAAGAATCACTTATTGAGTATCCGTGCGATTTCCCGATCAAGATCATGGGTAAATCGCATCCCGAGTTCGCCGAGACGATCGTCTCGGTGGTCCGGCAGTTCGATAGCGAAGTCGACGCATCGCGCGTCGAAACGCGTCCGTCGAGCGGCGGCAACTACACCGGACTGACGGTGACCGTGCGTGCGATCAGCCGCACGCAGCTTGACGACATTTATCGCGCGCTGACCGGACATCCGATGGTCAAGGTGGTGCTTTAACTTTTACGCGCCGGTTTGTGCCGCGTTAGGGCGCGACGCGCAATGCGTTCGCGTTCGCCGTCCCGCCGGTGCTTGTTGCGTTTGCGGCATCTTCAGCGCTCTTGCTTGCGACACGCGCCGCCGGCCCGGCCTCGCAGACCTGGTCGAAAAGCAGCTTGAACCGCCCCACCTCCCCGAACACCCAGTCCCGGAACGCCTTCACCCTCGCTGTTTCCAGCATCTGCGGCGTGCAGATGAAGTAGTACTGCCACGGGCTCGGCCCATCCACATCGAAAAGCCGCACGAGGCGGCCCGCGGCGATCTCGTGCATCGCCAGCGAGCGGCGTGTGAGCGCGATGCCCTGACCGTCGATAGCCGCCTGCAACAGATTCGACGAATCCTGATACAGCACGCCGCGTTTCGGCTCCGGCCAGTCCGTGAGCCCGGCGGCGTCGAACCACGGACGCCACAGTTCGTCGTCGGAACGCAGCAGCGGCAGATTGGCCAGATCGGCCGGCGTTTTGGGCAGCTTCCCGCCGTTGAAATTCGGCGCGCAAGCCGGGAAGAAGATTTCCTCCAGCAGCAGCTCGGAATACAGGCCCGCATATTTGCCGTAGCCGAAACGGATTGCCACGTCGACGTCGTCGCGCGCGAAGTCCGTCAACGCGTTGGTGGACAGCAGTTCCAGGTCCCACTGCGGATGCGCCTCGATAAAGCTGCCGATGCGCGGCGTCACCCAGCGCGCGGCAAACGACGACAGCATCGACACCACCAGCCGCCGTTCGCGGTCGCCGGCGCGAATTTCGCGCGTGGCGTCGGACAGCGCGGTGAGCGCCGTGCGCACGTGGCTGGCGTAGCGCCTGCCGGTTTCGGTGAGCCGCACGCGCTTGCCGTCGCGCGCAAAGAGCGACACGCCAAGCTCGGCCTCGAGCGCCCGGATCTGATGGCTGACCGCGCCGTGGGTGACGAAAAGCTCGTCCGCGGCGCGCGAAAAGCTTTCGTGGCGGGCGGCCGCTTCAAAGGCCTTGATCGCATTCAGTGGTGGAAGATGGCGCAGCTCCATCGCAATTTTTCTCACATAGAGGTGAAAATTGATCGTTTTGCGTAAGCCCTTGCTACGCCTACGATTGTAGCCATGAAACGACTTTTGGCGAGGGCATCATGCGAGAAATATCCTCTAGCATCGCGTATGAAATTCATAGCGGCGAAACGCTGCCCCTGAAGGTGGCGCGCAGCACCAAGCTGGTCGTGCGTGGCGGCGCGGTGTGGGTGACGCGCAGCGACGATACCGAAGACTACTGGCTGCAACCCGGCCACACGCTCAGGTTGCGGCGCGGCGAACGGCTGTGGCTGAGCGCCGAGGGCACGCCCCGCGCGACGGTCGCGTTTTCGGTGCCGACGCGTTGCGACGAGCGCGCGCTGAACTGGTTTGCGCGCATCGGCGAGCGCCTCGCGGCGCGGATGCGCGGAGGCTGGCGCACCGTTTGACGGCGGACGCCGCGGCGCGTCCGCGGCGACGCCGGGCGGGCATTGCCGTATTTCGGTAAACTGCCGGGATCATGTCCGCCTCTCCGGTTTCTTCATCTCTATTGCCCGCCGCGGCGCCGCTCACGCTGCGCTGGCGCGGCAACGAACTCTACGAAGCCAGTTTCGAAGCGATGCGCGCGTTCACCGACGCGCGCACCGCCGACACGTCCGACGAAATCTGGCTGGTCGAACATCCGCCCGTCTTCACGCTTGGCCAGGCCGGCGATCCCGCGCACCTGCTGGCTGCCGACAGCGGCATCCCGCTCGTGAGAGTGGACCGCGGCGGCCAGATCACGTATCACGGCCCAGGCCAGGTGGTGGCCTATCTGCTGCTCGATCTGCGGCGCCGCAAACTGATGGTTCGCGAGATGGTCACGCGGATCGAGCAGGCCGTGATCGACACCCTTGCGGCGTATAATCTCGCCGGAGAACGCAAGGCGGGCGCGCCCGGCATTTATGTCGCGCCCGGGCCGCAGGCCGGCTTGCATGCCGGCGCGAAGATTGCCGCGCTGGGCCTCAAAATCCGCAACGGCTGCAGCTATCACGGCGTCAGCCTGAACGTGAAAATGGATTTACGGCCGTTTCTGGCCATCAACCCTTGCGGCTACGCGGGGCTCGAAACAGTCGACATGGCAACGCTCGGCGTTGTGGCCGGCTGGGACGACGTGGCCCGCACCCTTGCAGCACGCCTCACCGCAAACCTCGACGGCAGTCCCGCGGCCGTCGACCAACCGCAGGCCGGTGCGCTCACCGCCTGACTGGATCGAACGAATGACTGACGTTACCGCGAACCTCGCAGCTTCTCCCGCGCCCGAAGGCGTGCCGGCATCCGCCGCTGCTTACGACGCCACGGCGAAGCAGAAAGCTCAAGCCAAAACCGCCCGTATTCCCATCAAGATTGTTCCGATTGAAAAGCTCAAGAAGCCGGACTGGATTCGCGTCAAAGCGGCAACCGGCAACTCGCGCTTCTACGAAATCAAGCAGATCTTGCGCGAGCACAATTTGCATACGGTGTGCGAGGAAGCGAGCTGCCCGAATATCGGCGAATGCTTCGGCAAGGGCACCGCGACCTTCATGATCATGGGCGACAAGTGCACGCGGCGCTGCCCGTTCTGCGACGTCGGACACGGCCGTCCCGATCCGCTCGATGCTGAAGAACCGGCGAACCTGGCGCGCACCATCGCCGCGTTGAAGCTCAAGTACGTCGTGATCACCAGCGTGGATCGCGACGATCTGCGCGACGGCGGCGCGGCGCACTTCGTGGAATGTATCCGTCAGACGCGCGAGCTGTCGCCTGACACGCGCATCGAAATTTTGACACCGGATTTCCGTGGACGTCTGGACCGCGCGCTCGGCATTCTGAACGCCGCTCCGCCCGACGTGATGAATCACAACCTCGAGACCGTGCCGCGTCTGTATAAGGAAGCCCGGCCGGGTTCGGACTACGCGCATTCGCTGAAGCTGCTCAAGGACTTCAAGGCACTGCATCCGGACGTCGCAACCAAGTCAGGTCTGATGGTGGGCCTCGGCGAAACCGAAGAAGAGATCTTGCAAGTCATGCGCGATCTGCGCGAGCACGACGTGGACATGCTCACCATCGGTCAGTATTTGCAGCCTTCCGAACACCATCTGCCGGTGCGTTCTTATGTGCACCCGGATACCTTTAAGATGTACGAGGAAGAGGCGTACAAGATGGGCTTCACGCACGCAGCAGTGGGCGCGATGGTGCGCTCCAGCTACCACGCCGATTTGCAGGCGCATGGAGCCGGCGTGGTGTAAGCGCCTCGCGCTTTGCTCCGCCGGTTTGAAGAATGCCCGCACATGTTGCGGGCATTTTTATTCGCGGTAGGCAAAATGCAACATGCGAAACGCCGACCCGCGAGCGCGGCGACTGCGGCGCGCTACCGGTAGTACCGCGCGAGCAACATGCAAACGGATGCGAGCGTGCCGCCGACTATCGAAAACGGGATCGTGAATGCGATAAAGCGGTCGCGCACAGCCGGATTTTCGATGACGTAGTCGATGAGATTGGGCATGTGAGTTCTCCGGTAAGCGTGAGCAAAAAGTATATCTGATCACGTTAAATTTAGTTAGGTTAACGAATAATGAGATGCGGCGAACGACGCGGCGACCACAGCGGTCATGACGAGTGACGGCCACATCAGCGTTCCTTCCTGCTTGCCGTCACGGCGCCGATAGCCAGGGCGGCGTGTGGAATCCGCCGCGCCGAACGAAACCAGAATCGACGCGACGACGATAAAGCCGACGTACCACAACAAGCCCGCCAGCATCAGCGCAAGTGTGCCGCGAGTGGGGGCGTCGCCTAGCGCGCATCCTATCTCGTAGCAGGCGCTTGCGCACATCGAAATGACGACCCATAAGAGCTGTCCGTCGCGTATCGATCGGACGGCAATTCCCTTCGACGTCTGTCGATACGAACGCGAGAAACTGAGAAGCGGCAGCAGCGCAATCGGACCCAGCGCGGGCACGCCGATATTGAAAAAGAGCCAGCTCGAGCGGCTAAGAAATTCGATCATGAAAGAGGTCAGGCGATGGAGATGCACGCATCATCCCGAACGCATCCTACAAGCGTCAATCAGCCGAATGGCCAGCTTGTTTTAAGGCATCGCAATCGCGCATCATGTGTGGAAGCCGGCGCACTGAGCGTTCGAGCAGCGGCTCGCAACCAACGCAACGTGAAAAGCAATGCTCGAACAGCGTGATTTGCAATCGCGGATTTGTTAGAACCGCATAAGGGCAAACTCCCTATAGTCGAAAGCCTCCCAGACAACATCCGCTACAAGGGGCTTTTGATGAACTGTCTCCGCCGTCCGCTCGCCGCGTTTGCGACGCTGCTCGCCCTGTCCGCGCTGTTCGCTTCCACCGCGCGCGCCGACGCCAAAGAAGTCGTGATTGCGTATCAGGACATGGTGGTGCCGTGGCGCTACGCGCAGGCAACGGGTGAAGTCGAAAAGGCGACGGGCTACAAGGTCACGTATCGCAAACTCGGCAGCGGCGCCGACGTGATTCGCGCGCTCGCCTCAGGCTCGGTGCAACTGGGCGAGGCCGGATCGAGCCCGATCGCGGCGGGCTTGTCGCAAGGTGTCGACATTTCGTTGTTCTGGATTCTGGACAACATCAACGACGCCGAAGCGCTCGTCGCGCGCGACGGCTCGAACGTCGCGAGCATCGCCGCACTGAAGGGCAAGAAAATCGGCGTGCCGTTCGTGTCGACATCGCATTTTCATACGCTCGTGGCGCTGCAAAGCGCGGGCGTGAATCCGTCGGATGTGAAGATCGTCAATCTCCGTCCGCCTGAAGTCGCGGCCGCGTGGGAGCGTGGCGACATCGACGCAACGTATATCTGGGACCCGGTGCTCGCGAAGGTCAAGAAGAACGGCAAGGTGCTCATTACTTCGGGCCAGATCGCGCAGCAAACCGGCAAGGCGACGTTCGACGGATTCGTCGTCGATCGCAAGTTCGCGAAGGACAACGCGGAGTTCGTGGCGCGCTTCGTGAAGGTGCTGGCCGCCAACGACGCGAGTTATCGCGATCACACATCGGCGTGGACCGCGGCCTCGCCGCAAGTCCAGGCCGTCGCCAAAGAGTCCGGCGCGAACGCGCAGGAAGTGCCGGCGAGCCTCGCGCTCTATGCGTTCCCGACGCCGGCGCAGCAGGCGTCGAATGCGTGGCTTGGCGGCGGCGCGCAATCGGGCGCGGCGAAGTCGCTTGCGGCAACGGCTGCGTTCCTGAAAACGCAGGGCACGATTCAGAACGTGCTGGCCGATTATTCGGCTGGCGTCGATCCGCGGTTCGTGCAGCGCGCGGCGCAATGACCGCCGCATGAGGCTTCACGTGAGCATGACGAGGTCCGCCGATGAGCGCTCTTGAAATCCGCCGATTGCGCGTCGCCTACGAAGGCGCGCGCGGCGCGGCGCCGCAACTCGCGCTCGACGACGTCGATCTGCATATCGAAAGCGGCGAGTTCGTCGTTGCATTGGGCGCGTCCGGTTGCGGCAAGACGACCTTGCTGAACTGCATCGCCGGCTTCGTTTCGCCGACGCAAGGCGAGGTGCGGTTAAACGGCGAGCGCGTCGTCGGACCCGGCGTGGATCGAGGCGTGGTCTTTCAGAAGTACGCGCTGATGCCGTGGCTTGACGTGCTCGACAACGTCGCGCTCGGTCTGCGTTTTCAGCGCGTGCCGAAGGCGGAGCGCGAGCGCGTCGCGCGTGACATGCTTGCGTTGGTCGGGCTCGAGAAGCACGCGCATTCGCGCGTTCACGCGCTCTCCGGCGGCATGCAGCAGCGCGTGGGCATTGCTCGCGCGCTGGCGAGCGATCCGCAAGTGCTGCTGATGGACGAACCGATGGGCGCGCTCGACGCCATGACGCGCGAGTCGATGCAGGAACTCGTGCTGGACGTGTGGGGGCGCACGCACAAGACGGTGTTCTTCATCACGCACAGCGTCGAGGAAGCGCTTTTTCTCGCGACGCGTCTTGTCGTGATGACGCCGGGTCCCGGCCGCATCGCCGAGAGCTACGAGTTGCCGTTCGCGCGGCGCTTTCTGAAGACGCGCGATGCGCGCGCGGTCAAGTCGTCGGCGGAATTCATCGAATGGCGCGAGCGGCTGGTGCGGCACCTGCATCGGCGCAACGAGGAAGAGGTGAGTCTATGACGGCTTCGCGCGACTCATTGGCCGATGTGCGGCTGGCCGACGCCGCGCAAGGCGAGCGGCGTCGAACGCGGCCGCCGAAAGCCTGGCGTCTGCCGGGCGAAGGGCCGACTGCCGCGCTTAGCGCGGCGTCGGTGGCGGGGCTCGCGGCGCTCTGGTGGGTGGCCACGCATCTGCACTGGCTGCCTCCGCTCTTTCTGCCGACACCGGAAGCCGTGTGGGCGGCTTTCGTCGATGCATCGCGCGGACACATTCAGGGCGGCTTGCCGCTCGCGCAGCATCTCGCGTGGAGTGCGCTGCGCGTGTTCGGCGCGTTCGCACTGGCTGCGCTTACCGCGGTGCCGGTCGGCATTCTGATGGGCGTGAGCCGCGTCGCGCGCGGTCTGCTCGATCCGCCGCTCGAGTTTTATCGACCGCTTCCTCCACTCGCTTATTTGCCGCTGGTCGTGATCTGGTTTGGTATCGACGAAACGGCGAAGATCGTCGTCATCTATCTTGCCTGCTTCGCACCGATCGCGATGGCGGCGCGCGCCGGCGTGCGCAGTGCGACGACCGAGCAGATTCATGCGGCGTATTCGCTCGGCGGCAGCTTCGGTCAGGTCGTGCGTCACGTTGTATTGCCGGCTGCGCTGCCGGAGATTCTGACCGGTCTGCGGATTGCAATCGGCTTCGGCTGGACGACGCTGGTTGCCGCCGAAATGGTCGCGGCCACCGCCGGGCTCGGTCAGATGGTGCTCAACGCGTCGAGCTTTCTGCGCACCGATGTCGTGGTGATGGGCATCGTGCTGATCGGCTTGATCGCGTGGGTGTTCGACCTGGGCATGCGCGCGCTTGAGCGGTGGCTCGTGCCGTGGAAGGGCCGGGCTTAACAACCCCGCATATGCGTTGAACGGCGCGCCACCGCGTGCGCTATGCAAAAAGCTCAATCACCGGCCAACCCCGCTCGTTCGCGATCGCACGCAAGCGCGCATCGGGATTCGTCGCGACAGGATGCGTGACGCGTTCGAGCAACGGAACGTCGTTGATCGAATCGCTATAAAACCAGCTTTGCGGAAAGTCCTGCAAACAGTGACCGAGCGACGCCAGCCAGTTCTCGGTGCGTGTGATTTTGCCTTCGCGGAAAGTCGGAATGCCGACCGACGCGCCCGTGAAGCGCGCGAGCGGATCGCCGCCCTCGGTGCCAAGCTCGATTCCAAGCAGATGCTCGAAGCCGAGCGCCTTGCCGATCGGCGCGGTCACGAACACATTCGTCGCGGTGACGATGCAGCACAGATCGCCCGCGTCCCTGTGACGTTGCACGAGCTCGCGCGCGGCCGGCAGGATGGCGGGCGCGATCACCTCCTGCATGAAGCGCGCGTGCCAAAGGTCGAGTTGCTCGCGCGAATGGCGAGCGAGCGGCGCCAGCGTGCGCTCCAGATAGGCCGCCATGTCGAGCGTGCCGGCCACGTATTGCCGGTAATACTCGTCGATGTCCTGCGCATGCCGCGCCGCGCCTTCTATTCCGAGTCCGGCGACAAAGTGCGCCCATGCCTGATCGCTGTCGAGCGGCAGCAGCGTATGGTCCAGGTCGAACAGCGCGAGATTGCGGCTCATCCGGTTGTCCTCGTCATCAGGTGGCCAAAGCGTTAGCGGCATACGGTTGATATGAGCACGACGTGCGCAGCAAAAAGCGGCCACGCCGCGCTCGACATCGTTGCGCGAGCGTATATTTAAAAGCACAAAATTACAATAAGGCAAAAATGTGCAACACTACTGTCATACGCCCCGGATGCCGTGCGCGGCATGCGGTTCCGGTTACGGCAGCAGAGAACGAGTGCGCAGTGCCTTATGTTGATTCTCCTTAACCTTCTCGCAGGCGTGGCACTGCTCGTGTGGGGCTCGCATATCGTGCGCACGGGCATCCTTCGCGTGCTGGGCGCCGATCTGCGCGGCGTGCTCGGGCGCAGCACGCGCAACCGCTGGCGCGCGTTTCTGTCCGGCGTCGGCGTCACCAGTCTCGTACAGAGCAGCAACGCGACCGCGGTCATCCTCATGTCGTTCGCGGCGCAAGGGCTCTTGCCGCTCACCAGCGGGCTCGCCATCATGCTCGGCGCCGACGTCGGCACGGCGCTAATGGCGCGGGTTCTCACACTCGATCTCTCGTGGTTGTCGCCCATCCTTATCCTGTTCGGCGTGCCGCTCTTTCTGTCGCGCAAGCAAACACGCGCCGGCCAGGTCGGCCGTACGCTGATCGGTCTCGGGTTGATCCTGCTCGCGCTGCATCTGATCGTCGAGGCCGCGCAGCCGATGATGCAAGGCGCCGGCGTGCGCGTGATGTTCGGCGCATTGACGGGCGACACGATGCTCGACGCGCTGGTGGGCGCCGCGTTCGCCGTCCTGTCGTACTCGAGCCTGGCAGCGGTGCTGCTCACGGCGACGCTAGCGTCGTCCGGCGTGATCTCGTTGAAGGTGGCGCTGTGCCTTGTGATCGGCGCGAATCTCGGCAGCGGTCTCGTCGCCTTGCTCGGCGCGGCCGCGCAGAATTCGGCGGCGCGGCGTCTTGCGCTCGGCAGCTTCACGTTCAAGCTCGCGGGCGCGTTGCTGATCCTGCCGTTCGCGTCCTTGCTCGCGCGCTGGCTGCCGATGCTGATCGCCAATCCACGCGAAGCCACGGTCGGCTTTCACCTGATCTACAACGCGCTGCGCTGCGGCGTATGCCTGTCGTTGATCGATCCGGTCGCCCGTATCTGCGAGCGAGTGCTGCCCGACCGGCCCATGCCGAACGGCGAACTGCGGCCACTGCATCTCGATGCAGCCGCGCTGTCCACGCCGACGCTCGCGCTTGCGAATGCCGCGCGCGAAGTGCTGCGTATCGGCGACATCGTGCGGACCATGCTCGACAATGTGGCCGAGCTGATTCATCACAACCGTCTCGACAAGGCGCGCGAAACGGTTCGTATGGACGACGACGTCGACGAACTGTACGCCGCGGTCAAGAACTACCTCACGCTGATTTCACGCGAGCAGCTTGACGAAGCCGATAGCCGCCGTTGGACCGACATCATTTCGCTGACCATCAACCTCGAGCACGCGGGCGACATTATCGAGCGGATCGTGGGCGACATCGAAGAGAAAAAGATCGCGCACCGGCTGTCGTTTTCCGAAGAAGGGCTCGGCGAACTGGACGATTTGCAGACGCGGCTCGTCAGCAATCTGCAGCTTGGCCTGTCAGTGTTCCTTAATAACGATCTGCGTTGCGCCGAGCGGCTTCTCGCGGAGAAAGAGCGCTTTCGCGATCTGGAGCGCGCGTATTCGTACCGGCATCTGGATCGACTCGCCGGGCAGACGCTGCGCAGCATCGAAACCAGCGCGCTGCATCTCGATCTGATCAGCGACATGAAGCGGCTCAATTCGCTGTTTTGCTCGACGGCTTATCCGGTTCTGGATGCCGCGGGCGCGCTGCACGACACGCGCTTGCGCAAGCGTGTGCTCGATACCATGCATGTGAAGGAATGATTCCGCGAAGCGCGGCAATGCGCGTGAAGCTTCACGCTCCGCGCTTCACGCCAGCACCACTTCTTCCAGCTTCTTTTTCAGCGCACCGAAATCAGCCGCATCCGCGGCCTTCTTATTGGTGACGAGCACGTCGATCTGCTCAACGGGGCAATACGAAATCCGGCTGCGCTGCCCGATCTTGCTGTAGTCGGCGAGGATCACCACGCGGTCCGCATTCGCGACCATCGCGCGCGCCACTTCGGTTTCCGCATGATCGTAGTTGGTCGCGCCATGCCGGTGGTCGATGCCGACCGGCGACAGCAGCGCGAGGTCCGCGCGATACCGCTGAATGTCGAGCACGGTGGTCGCGCCGGTGGTCGCCATTGCGCGGTCGCTGATCGTGCCGCCGAGCAGAATCACTTCGTTGCCGGCTTCCGACTGCTCGGCCGCGCCGCGCATTTTCAACGCGACGTCGATTGAATTTGTGACGATGGTCAGATTCGCGAGCTTCGCCAGTTCTTCGGCGAGCGCGGCGGTGGTCGTGCCCGCGTCGATAAAAAGCGTCTGGCCGCTCGCAATCAACCCGATTGCCGCTTTGGCAATGGCCGTTTTCGATTTGACGCGCATGTGGGCGCGCTCGGCGATCGGCGCTTCGTCGGCCGGCTTGATCGCGCCGCCATGCACACGCCGCAGTTCACCGAGCGCTTCGAGATCGAGCAGATCGCGCCGCACGGTTTCGCGCGACACGCCCAGGTCCGCCATGATCCGTTCGGTCGACACTCTATGGAGCGTCGACAATAACGCGCGTATTCTCTGATGACGGTCTTCCTGCCACATGCATTTTCCTTGGATGCGAAGGCGCTCGCACAACGTGTTTCGACTGACGACATCGTGGACATGAATGTGTGTCGAGACGATGTCAAGCGTACTACTTCAGCCGGATTGTGTTGTATTTTTTTGGTAGCTTGCAAGTTTGTGTATTTGACTTTAGCCTTCGCAAATCGAAGCGCCGCCTGATTCGAACATCGAATCGTCGAAGGGAAAGTTAATCTGTGCTTTCGCGCTTTGTCATGGCGTTTTTTGACAAGACCGTTGGCGTCGGCGCGCGGCGAAACGCGCTTATTCTGAGTGAAAGGTGACGGGACGTGGCAAACGGGATCGATCGTGCATCACCTGCAGACTGGCCGTATCCGCCGCTCGTCGCGCATCGCTGCGGCGGCACGCTTGCGCCGGAGAACACGTTAGCGGGCTTCGACGCCTGCGTGCGTTACGGTTACCGCATGGTCGAATTCGACGCCAAGCTTTCCGTCGACAACCAGCTTTTCCTGCTGCACGACGACACGCTCGAGCGCACCACCAACGGGTATGGCGCGGCGGCGGTCTACACATGGGCGCAGCTTGCGTTGCTCGATGCCGGCGCCTGGTACGGGCCGCAATTCGCGGGCACGCGTTTGCCGACGCTCGCCGATGCGGCCGCGCGTTGCGCGCGCGATGGCATCGCGGCGAACATCGAGATCAAACCCTGTCCTGGCCGCGATGAGATCACCGGCCAGCTCGTCGCGAGCGCCGCGCTCGAGTTGTGGAAAGACCAGACGCCGCCGCTGCTGTCGTCGTTTTCTTTCGACGCGCTCGCGGCCGCGCGCGATGCCGCGCCTTCATTGCGGCGCGGCATGCTGTTCGAGGAAGTGCCCGCGGACTGGCTGCGTATCGTGCGCGAACTGGACTGCGTGTCCTTGCACGCGAGCCATCTTTATCTGACCGAACCGCTCGTCGCGGAAATTCGCGCGGCCGGCTTGCATGTACTCGCTTACACCGTCAACGATCCCGCTCGCGCCGAATTGCTCGCGCAATGGGGCGTCGACATGATTTGTACAGATCGCATCGATAAGCTGTCGCACGACATGCTTTGAGCGCCGCAGCCGGCGCGGGCATGGCGTGGGCGCGCAAGCACGAAAGCACGGGAGCACCAGCGGACGAGTGCGAGCGAGCTGTGCCCTTGAAGTCGAACCAGCAACTTTCCAAACGCAACAACTTCGGCAGAGGATGGGGAAAACTATGAACCGCACCGTGTTAGCTCGGATACTTTCGATGTCGGCCGTCGCGGGTGTCGCCGCCGTGGGCGCGAGCAGCGCATCGGCCGCGCCGCTCGACGCATTGATCGCCGCCGCGAAGCAGGAAGGCCAGCTCACCGTGATCGCATTGCCGCACGACTGGTGCAACTACGGGCAACTCGTCGCGGGTTTCCAGAAGAAGTACGGCATCAAGATCAACGAGCTGAATCCGGACGCGGGCTCGGGCGACGAAGTGGAAGCCATCAAGGCGAACAAGGGCAACAAAGGTCCGCAAGCGCCCGACGTGATCGACGTGGGTCTGTCGTTCGGTCCGACCGCGAAGGCCGACGGCCTGCTGCAACCGTACAAGGTGTCGTCGTGGAACTCGATTCCGAAGGAGTCGAAAGATCCGGACGGCTACTGGTACGGCGATTACTACGGCGTGCTTGCGTTCGAAGTCAACGCCGACATGATCGACAAGGCGCCGTCCGACTGGAGCGATCTGCTCAAGTCCGATTACAAGAACGCCGTGTCGCTCGCGGGCGATCCGCGCTCGGCGAATCAGGCGATCCAGGCCGTCTATGCGGCGGGCTTGTCGCAAAGCAAGGGCGACGCGGCGAAGGCGGATAAAGCCGGCCTCAAGTATTTCGCCGACCTGAACAAGAGCGGCAACTTCGTGCCGGTGATCGGCAAGGCGGCATCGCTTGCGCAAGGCACGACGCCGATCGTCGTCCGTTGGGATTACAACGCGTTGGCCGATCGCGATACGCTGAAGGGCAACCCGAAGGTGCAGGTCGTGATTCCGAAAACGGGCGTCGTCGCAGGCGTCTATGTTCAGGCGATTAGCGCTTACGCGCCGCATCCGAACGCAGCGAAGCTGTGGATGGAGTACCTCTATTCCGACGAAGGCCAGCTTGGCTGGTTGGCCGGCTATTGCCATCCGATGCGCTACAACGAACTCGTGGCCGCGAAGAAAGTGCCGCAAGCGCTGCTCGACAAATTGCCGCCGCCGTCGTCGTATAAGAACGTGGTGTTCCCGACGCTTCAGCAGCAGGACGCGTACAAGGAAACCATCACGAAGCATTGGGACGAAGTGGTCGGCGCGAACGTCAAGTAAGCGCAGCTTTAGAAAGCGCGAAGTCATGTGTGCGCCGCGGCGCCGTTCGCAAAGAGCGGCGTTTGCGGCGTTAGTCATCAAGCCCAAAGGTGAGCTATGAGCGCTTCATCGGATGCTGGATCGGTGCCGCCGGATCTGCTGGTGCCGCCCGTGCCCACGCCGACGCCGCGCGTCGACGGTCCGGGCCGCGCGTCGCAGATGCTTGCGTGGATCGGCGTCGTGCCGTTCTTCACGTTCGCGCTGCTGTTTCTGATTCTGCCGACCGGCTTTCTGATGATCGGCGCGTTCCAGGACGCGCAAGGTCACTTCACGCTCGCCAATCTACGCGATCTGTTTCAGCCGTCGATACTCGACGCCTACTGGATCAGCTTCAAGGTGAGCGCGGCGTCCGCGGCGGGCGGCGCGCTGATCGGCTCGCTGCTCGCGTGGGCGGCGGTGCAGGGCAAGCTGCCCGGCTGGATTCGTCCGACGTTGATGACATTCTCGGGCGTCGCGTCGAACTTCGCGGGCGTGCCGCTCGCGTTCGCGTTCATCTGCACGCTGGGGCGCGTCGGGCTCGTCACCGTGCTGCTGAAGAAATACCTCGGCTTCAATCTTTACTCGACGGGCTTCAGCATTCTCAGCTTCTCGGGGCTCACGCTGACTTACCTGTACTTCCAGATTCCGTTGATGGTGCTGATCGTCACCCCCGCGCTCGACGGCCTGAAGCGCGAATGGCGCGAAGCATGCGATTGCCTCGGCGGCACCGCCTATCAATACTGGCGCCACGTCGCGCTGCCCGTGTTGTGGCCTAGCGTGCTCGGCGCAACGCTGCTGCTGTTTGCCAACGCGTTCGGTGCTGTGGCCACGGCTTACGCGCTGACGGGCAGCTCGCTGAACATCGTGCCGATCCTGCTGTTTGCACAAATACGCGGGGACGTCATGCATAACCAGAACCTCGGCTACGCGCTCGCGCTCGGCATGGTGCTCGTGACCGGGCTTTCGAATGGCGGCTACATCTGGCTGCGTTCGCGCGCCGAAAGGGGCCGTCGATGAAAAGCCAATCTCGCGTCGGAGCGTGGACCGCGACGGTGATCGGTTCGCTGTACTTCCTGATTCCGCTGATCGCCACGTTCGAATTCAGCTTGCGGATGAAACGCGGCACCTACAGCTTCGAGGCGTATAGCGTCGTGCTGAGCGATCCGCGCTTTCAGGCGTCGTTCGGCTATTCCATTCTGATGGCGCTGCTGACGATCGTCGTCGGCATATTGCTGGTGGTGCCGACCGCTTACTGGGTGCAGTTGCGTTTGCCGAGGCTGCGGCCGGTCGTCGAATTCATCACGCTGCTGCCGCTCGTCGTGCCGGCTATCGTGATCGTGTTCGGCTATCTGCGCATCTACAACAGCAGTTCGATCCTGCCGCTCACGGGCAACGAGCGCGCGACCGATCTGCTGCTCGTGTTCGGCTACGTGACGCTCTCCTTGCCCTACATGTACCGCGCGGTCGATGCGGGCCTGCGCGCCGTGGACGTCCGCTCGCTCACCGAAGCCGCCGAATGTCTCGGCGCGAACTGGCCGACCATTCTGTTCAAGGTGATCTTTCCGAATATCCGCTCGGGCATTCTCTCCGGCGCGTTTCTCACCTTTGCGGTCGTGATCGGCGAGTTCACGCTCGCGAGCCTGCTCGACCGTCCCGCGTTCGGTCCGTACCTGCAACTGATCGGCGCGAATCGCGCGTATGAGCCGTCGGCGCTGGCGATTATCGCGTTCATGATCACGTGGGCGTCGATGGGATTGATACAGGTGTTCGGCTCGGCCCGCGCGTTGAGCGGCCAGAAAATCTGACGCACTGAGGCAGCGAACCATGGCATTTCTCGAGATAGAAAATCTGCACAAGTCCTTCGCGTCGAACATCGCGCTGCATCACTTCGACATGAAGATCGAGCGCGGCGAGTTCGTCACGTTCCTCGGGCCGTCCGGTTGCGGCAAGACGACCGTGCTGCGCATGATCGCCGGATTCGAGACGCCGACGCGCGGCGTCATCCGGCTCGACAACAAGGACGTCACGCATCTGCGCACGCGGCAGCGCAAGGTCGGCATGGTGTTCCAGTCGTACGCGCTCTTTCCGAACATGACGGTGGCCGAGAACATCGGCTTCGGGCTAAAGATCACGCACCGGCCGCAGGCGGAGATCAATCCGCGCGTCGAGGAGATGCTGCATCTGATCAAGCTGCCGCAGCTCGGCGGGCGTTATCCGTGGCAACTGTCGGGCGGTCAGCAGCAGCGCGTGGCACTCGCTCGCGCGCTCGCCGGCAAGCCGCAGGTGTTGCTGCTCGACGAGCCGCTGTCCGCGCTCGACGCGAAAATCCGCATCTCGTTGCGGCAGGACATTCGCGCGTTGCAACGCGAACTCGGCATCACGTCGATTTTCGTCACGCACGATCAGGAAGAGGCGTTGTCCATTTCCGACCGCATCGTCGTGATGAACGAGGGGCGCGTCGAACAGATCGGCTCGCCATCGGAAATCTACAACTATCCGCGCACGCGTTTTGTCGCGTCGTTCGTCGGCACGCTCAATATTCTGGCCGGGCATGTGATCGATCCGGCGACGGGCAAGATGGCCGTGGACGGTCAGGAGCTCATCACCACGCAGCAACTTCCTTCCGCCGATGCCGGCAAGAAGCGCCTGCTCGCGCTGCGTCCCGAAGCGATCGTGCTCGAACCTGCGGCGCCCGGCCGCAATACGCTGAATGCGACCGTCGAAGAAGTGAATTTTCTCGGCGCCGTCGTGCGCATCAGAACGCGCGTAAAAGACGCAGTGATTTCGCTCGACGTATTCAACGATCCGAATCGCGGTTTACCCGAAAGAGGGCAGCCGGTGTCGCTCGGCTTTTCGCACGACAACCTGCTGGTGCTCGAAGAAGGCAACGCCTGACAATCCGCCAACGCCCGCCAAAGCCCGCCGAAGCCCGCCCGCAAAGGCTTCGGGTTTTCCCGAGGGTTTGCACGGCGGCGAGTCCGGGTTTCCCGACGCCGCTCGTCCGGATTTCCGGAATCCCGGAACGCGCGCGCCAGGTCTTACGCGCAAACCCATAAGAATCAAGGGTATGTCTTAGGCATCAAGCTGGCATCGACCTTGCAAAATAGATAACGCGGCCGCAACGGTCCGACAACTAAAGCAAGGAGACAACGATGTCTGATTTCCCTTCCCGGTATTTCTGAATTCGTCGTCTTGTCGCGGCCTAATGCCGTGCAGAGGCGACGTTCATTCGTTCGCATGATGCGCAGCGTGGCAGGCCATGGGCTCACCCACATCGCAGGAAACATCGTGAAGAAACCTATCCACAAAGTGCTGTACGTCCAGGTGATCGTGGCGATCATCATCGGTATCGCGCTCGGCCACTTTTATCCGACCTTCGCCGTCGACATGAAGCCGCTCGGCGATGCCTTCATCAAGCTCATCAAGATGGTGATCGGACCGATCATCTTCTGTACGGTCGTGACCGGCATCGCCGGCATGGAAGACATGAAGAAGGTCGGGCGCGTCGGCGGCAAGGCGCTGCTGTACTTCGAAATCGTCTCGACGTTCGCACTGCTGCTCGGCCTGGCGGCGACGCACCTGCTGCGGCCGGGCGTCGGCTTCAACGTCGATCCGGCTACGCTGAACGGCAAGGAAGTCGCATCGTATGCCGCGAAGGCGCACGGTCAGACGACCGTCGACTTCCTGATGCACATCATTCCGGACACGCTCGTGTCGGCATTCTCGCAAGGCGAAATCCTGCAGATCCTGCTGATCGCGCTGCTGTTCGGGGCGGTGCTCGCGCACATCGGCGAACGCGGCAAGCCGGTGACGAGTTTCATCGAAAGCCTGTCGAGCATCCTGTTCGGCATGGTCGGCATCATCACGAAGCTCGCGCCGATCGGCGCATTCGGCGCGATGGCGTTCACCATCGGCAAGTACGGCATCGGCTCGCTGCTGCCGATGCTCAAGCTGATCGGCACGTTCTATCTGACCGCGATCGTGTTCGTGGTGGTGGTGCTCGGCGCGATTGCGCGTGCGGTGGGCTTCAATATCCTGCGCTTCATCGCGTACATCAAGGAAGAGATGCTGATCGTGCTCGGCACGAGCTCGTCCGAAGCCGCGTTGCCGCAACTCATGCTGAAGCTCGAAAAGCTCGGCTGTTCGCGTTCGGTGGTGGGCCTCGTCGTGCCGACCGGTTATTCGTTCAACCTCGACGGCACCAACATCTACATGACGATGGCCGTGCTGTTCATCGCGCAGGCGACGAACACCGACCTCACGTGGACGCAGCAGCTCACGCTGCTCGCGGTGACGATGCTGACCTCGAAAGGCGCGAGCGGCGTGACCGGCGCGGGCTTCATCACGCTGGCCGCGACGCTGGCGGTGGTGCCGACCATTCCGCTGTCGGGCATGGTGCTGATTCTCGGCATCGACCGCTTCATGAGCGAATGCCGTGCGCTGACCAACATCGTCGGCAATGGCGTGGCGACCGTCGTGGTGTCGGCGTGGGAAAAGGAACTGGACCGCAGCAAGCTGGAAGCGGCGCTGCGCGGCGATGTGCCGGTCGACGAACCGGCCAGCGTCTAAGCCGGACGTCGTCGGGCATCGCCTGAAATAGCGTGATGTTTGCGGCCGCGGACACCAGCCCATGCAACCGGTGAACGCGCGCCCAACCCCAGTGCCGTCGGCCGAGGAAGCGCAGGCCGACGGCGCTTCGCCTTATGCCACAATATCCGATCCCACCCGACCGGATAGTGCCAACGTGACCCGCCGCCTGCTGATCCTCTTCGCGCTCGTTGCCGGGCTCGTTGCGGCGTGCGGGCTCACCTATAGCGTCGCGTGGCAAAGCGGCATCGACAGCTTGCGGTTGAATGCGGCGGGGCGCGTCGACCGTACCGCGAGTTCGCTCAAGAGCACGCTCGAGCGCTATGAATCGCTGCCGTATCTGCTCGCGGAACATCCGATCGTGCAGGACGTGCTGGTCGATCCGTCGCCCGCCAACGTCGAGCGCGCGAATCTCTATCTTGAAGACCTGAACCGCCACGCGC
Source organism: Paraburkholderia sp. GV068 (assembly GCF_003058125.1). Lineage (NCBI taxonomy): Bacteria > Pseudomonadati > Pseudomonadota > Betaproteobacteria > Burkholderiales > Burkholderiaceae > Paraburkholderia > Paraburkholderia sp. GV068. The sequence continues at coordinate 58,679 of NZ_QBUB01000014.1, read as the reverse complement.
GCGCGACGGTCACCTACATCATTCCGCTCGACGGCTACTGCGTGGCCGCGAGCAACTGGCAAGGGCCGGGCAGTTTCATCGGCGCGGGCTATCAGTTCCGGCCGTATTTCGTCGATGCAATCAAGGGCGGCGTGGGCCGCTTCTTCGGCATCGGCACGATCTCGCAGGCGCCGGGGTATTACATTTCGCAGCCGGTGCGGCGCGACGGCAAGATTGTCGGCGCGGCGGTCGTCAAACTCGATCTCGAATGGTTTCAGGGCTCGGACGCGTCCGAGCCGTTGCTCGTCACCGACGATCATGGCGTGATCTTTCTGTCGTCGGTGCCCGCCTGGAAATACCACACGATACGGCCGCTGTCGGGCCAGGTCGCCGATTCGATTTACCAGGCGCGTCAATATGCGCAGCAGCCGATCGCGCCGCTGCCGGTGACGATCGAGCGCAAGCTGGAAGGCGACGCGCAGATTGTGCGCGTGGGCGGCGGCCGCTATGCGCCGCGTTATCTCGCGTCGCGGCGCGGCATGGGCGAACCCGATTGGCATCTGATCACGATGGCGCCCGTGAGCCCCGTCGATGCCGACGCGCGCAACGCGACCATCGTCACGGGCTTCGGCTATGTGTCGCTCGTGCTGCTCGCGTTCTACTGGAGAATGCGCCGCTCGCGCGTGCGCGAGGTGATGCGCAGCCGTACGCTGTTGCAAAAGGCGTATGCCGAACTGAATCAGCGCGTCGCGGAACGCACGGCCGATCTGTCGCAGGCGAACGAGCAGTTGCAGAAGGAAGTCGCCGAGCGCACGCGCGCCGAGCAGGAACTGCGCGCCGCGCACGACGAGTTGATCCAGGCCAGCAAGCTCGCCGCGCTCGGTCAGATGGCGGCCGGCATCACGCATGAACTGAATCAGCCGCTCGCTGCGTTGCGCGGTTTTTCCGACAACACGCGCGTGCTGCTCGAGCGCGGCGATCAGGCGTCGGCGCGTGAAAATCTCGAAGCGATCGCGGCGCTCACCGAGCGCATGGGCAAGATCACGAACCAGCTAAAGCTGTTCGTCGGAAGGGCGCGGCCGCGCAGCGCGCGCGCGTCGGCTGTGCGCGCGCTGCGCAATGCGCTCGCGCTGTTGCAGAAGCGCTTTCAGGGCGTCGAACTGCAGCTTGCGCTATTCGATGTCGAAAGCGGTACGCGCACGCCGCTCGATCTTGCCGACGATCATCCCGACCTGATCGCGCATTGCGACGATCTGCGTCTCGAACAGGTGCTGATCAATCTGCTCGGCAATGCGCTCGACGCCACCGCCGGCATGAGCGCGCCGCGCATTTCGGTGCATATCGAGGTGGCTTCGGACAATCTCTCGTTCGCGGTGGGCGACAACGGTCCAGGCATCGCCGAAGACGTGTTGCCGCGCCTGTTCGAACCTTTCTTCACCACCAAGGAAATGGGTCAGGGACTCGGTCTCGGGCTCGCCATTTCATCGTCGATCGCACGCGATTGCGGCGGCACGCTGGTGGCGCGCAACGCGCCGCAAGGCGGTGCACTCTTCGTGTTGACGCTGCGCCGCGCCCGCGTGCAGACGAGCCCTACCGCGGACCCGCTCACCACGGGTTCCTGATTCCGATGAGAACGACATGCTGAACGACGGCTTGCAAGTGCTGTATATCGAAGACGACGAACTGGTGCGGCGCGCGAGCGTGCAGAGTTTGCAACTGGCGGGCTTCGATGTGGTCGGCCATGCGTCGGCGGAATCGGCGGCGAAGTCGATCAGTGCGGATTTTTCCGGCGTGATCGTCAGCGATATTCGGCTGCCTGGCGCGAGCGGTCTCGAGTTGCTCGCCCAGTGCCACGAACGCGCGCCCGATGTGCCCGTGATTCTCGTCACCGGTCACGGCGACATTTCGATGGCCGTGCAGGCGATGCGCGACGGCGCCTACGACTTCATCGAAAAGCCGTTCGCCTCCGAGCGGTTGATCGAGACCGTGCGGCGCGCGCTGGAGCGGCGCAAGCTCGTGCTCGAAAACCTCGCGCTGCGCCGCGAACTCGCGGGGCAGAACACGGTGGCGCCGCGGATCATCGGCCGCAGTCCGGCGATCGAGCAGGTGCGGCGGCTCATCGCGAACGTCGCGCCAACCGATGCGTCCGTACTCATCAACGGCGATACCGGCGCGGGCAAGGAACTGATCGCGCGCAGTTTGCACGAGTTGTCGCCGCGGCGCGACAAGCCGTTTATCGCGGTGAATTGCGGCGCGCTGCCCGAGCCGATGTTCGAATCGGAGATGTTCGGCTATGAGCCCGGCGCGTTTACGGGCGCGGCGAAACGCCGGATCGGCAAGCTCGAACATGCGTCGGGCGGCACGCTGTTTCTCGACGAAATCGAAAGCATGCCGCTCGCGTTGCAGGTCAAGCTGTTGCGCGTGTTGCAGGACGGCGTGCTAGAGCGGCTCGGTTCCAATCAGCCGATTCGCGTGAATTGCCGCGTGGTCGCGGCGGCGAAAGGCGATATGGCGGAACACGTCGCGGACGGCTCGTTCCGCCGCGATCTGCTGTACCGGTTGAATGTGGTCACGATCGCATTGCCGCCGCTCGGCGAGCGGCGCGAGGACATCGTGCCGCTTTTCGAACACTTTCTGCTCGACGCGGCGGTGCGTTATCAGCGGCCCGCGCCGATCCTCACCGACCGTCAGCGCGCGAGCCTGATGCAGCGCGACTGGCCGGGCAACGTGCGGGAACTGCGCAACGCCGCGGACCGCTTCGTGCTCGGTGTCGCCGACGATCCCGTGATGTCTTTCGGCGACGAAAGCGGGCAGGCGCAGCCGCTCAAGGAGCGCGTCGAGCAGTTCGAGCGTGCGGTGATCGCGGAAGCGCTCGAGCAGTGCGGCGGCGTGGTGGCGGTCGCCGCCGACCGGCTTCAGCTCGGCAAGGCGACGCTCTACGAGAAGATCAAGCGATATGGCCTCGCGGCCAAGGGCGATGGGGAGAGGTGAAATAGAAACGCCGGCAAGTGGGAGTGCCGGCGTTTTTGTTTGAGCTTGCGGTGGGTTGGCTTGCCTTCGCTTGGCGGCTGCTTAAGCCGCGTTCAGCGCCTTCTCCAGCAACTGGTCGAGTTCCGCGAACTGCGGCTCGCCGACGTAGCGCTTCAGAATCTTGCCGTCCTTGTCGACGAGGAAGGTGGTCGGCGTGAGCTGCACGTTGCCGAACTGTTTGGCGGCCGAGCCGTCGTCCATGGCGACCTTGAAGGGCAACTGGCGCGTTTGCGTGTAATTGGTCACGTACATCGGCGCGTCGTAGCTCATGGCCACCGCGACGAATTCGAGCCCTTTGCCTTTGAAGCGGTTATACGTCTGCACCATCTGCGGCATTTCCTTCATGCAGGTGTCGCAACTCGTCGCCCAGAAGTTGACGAGGTAGACCTTGCCTTTGAGGTCGGCGGTCGTGACTTTCTGGCCCGACAGCAGCGTAAAGGTCGCGTCGGGCACGCGCTGCTGGCCGGCAAACGCGAAATAGCCGGCGACGCCGATCGCAATCGCCACCACGGCGATGATCAGGTAGCGAAGCGGATTCGTGCGCTTGACGGCGCTGGTCGATGCGATGGAACTCATGAGCGGAACCTCGGAAGTCGCGCAAGGGCGCAGGACAGTGCGTCGGCTGGGGCTTGGAGCGTGCCGCAACGGAGCGTTGATATTGTAGTCCTATTCGGGATGCGGGGCAGGGAGCGCAACCCGCAACCCGCGTTGCGCCGGCACAGCCAAACGGGCGCTTGGCCGCTTGGCCGCTTGGCCGCTTGACGGCTTCCACGCGCTCCATCAGCTTGCAGCGGATAATGGCGTTTTGCGCTCACGTCAACAACTTCACCGCTTCACGGTCTCTCTTGCTCATGTTCCAGATAGTTTTCCGCATCTATTCCCTGTTCGCTCGAATTCCCTCGCGTCTGTTTTCCAGCCTCGTCTTCCATGGCAATGCGGCGGCTCGCGCACTGCGCGGCCTGCCACGCGCGCAGTCGGTGACCCGCGCGGCGGTTTGCGCGCTTGCTATCGGCGTCGCGCTGAGCGGCTGCTCGCCGACCTTCGACTGGCGCACCGTCATGAATAACGACAACGGCTACAGCATCGACTTGCCTGCCAAGCCCGGCAACGATCAGCGCGCGGTGCAGGTCGACGGCACGCCGATGCAGATGGCCATGCAGACGGCCGAAGCCGGCGACGCCGTATTCGCGGTCGGCACGATCATGCTGCCCGACGACAGCGAGGCGACACAGCGCAAGGCGCTCGAGTTCCTGCGCACCGGCCTCGCGCGAAACGTGGGCGTGACGCCAGAGGCGCGCGCGGTGCAGATTCCGCTCGCGGCAGGCGGCAAAGTTTTGGGGCTCGAGATGACGCTGAGCGGCGAGGCCGGCTCCAGCCATGAAAAGCGGACCGTCTATGCGCGCCTCGTGGCGCGTGGCCGGCACGCGTATCAGGCCGCGATCATCGCGTCAGGGCCGCTGCCCCAGGAACAGGTGGACCAATTTTTCTCGTCGTTCCAGCTCTATTGAACCGGTAGTTTTGGCCGACTCGGGGCCGACGTGACGCCGAAGCGACGCGCGCACGTACTGAAAGTTCCTTCGCAGCTTTCCGCGCTAATTCGCGGTTTACGTTGAAGTTTTCCACCTCGCCGCGCGTCCTGTGGATAACTCTGTTGAGAAGTCCGCTTTTTTTGCCGCAGATGCCCGCGCCGTGGGCATTCCGTCAGTCTGAATGTAGTTGGCGCAGAAGAAAAAATCCTTTGAAATCAACGCCCTTTGGATCCGAGTTTCTAAGTACCTTTCAGATGTTTCTAAATCTATCTGGAACGCGGGCATGTGCATAAGTCAAGTCTTGACAGCATTTTTTTCTCCTCAACCAGAGCCAAAAGCCCGTCGGTACTGAACCGCCTCGCCGATCTGCGCGGCGCTCGGCATGCTCGCGCCCGCGAGGTCGGCAATCGTTCGTGCGACTTTCAGGACGCGGTAATATGCGCGCGCCGACCAGCCGAAACGCTCGCCCGCTTCCCGCAGCAGCGCCTCGCCGGCTGCGTCGGGACGGCAGACTTCGTCGACTTCTTTGCCCGTCAATTCACGGTTGGTTTTGCCTTGCCGAGCCAATTGCCGTTCGCGCGCGGCCAGCACCCGCCGCGCGATGACCGCGCTCGTTTCTCCGGCGGCATGCGCTCGCGCGGACAATTCCGCCGACGTCAGCGCCGGCACTTCCAGCTGAATATCGATCCGGTCCAGCAGCGGGCCGGATAATCTGCGCAGATAACGCGCCGCAATCTCCGGCGTGCAGCGACAACGCCCATTCGGGTCGCCGCGCCATCCACAGGGACACGGATTCATCGCCGCGATCAGTTGGCACGCCGCCGGAAAGTCCGCCTGCAGCGCCGCGCGTGAAATCGTGATTCGCCCGGCTTCGAGCGGCTCGCGCAGTGTTTCGAGCACGTGGCGGTCGAACTCCGGCAGTTCATCGAGGAAAAGCACGCCCAGGTGCGCGAGCGTGATCTCGCCCGGTTGCGGAGGATTGCGCCCGCCCACCAGCGCCGCCGCGCTCGACGAATGATGCGGCGCCCGGAACGGCCGCTGCCGCCATTGCGCCGGCGTGAAACCGGCGCGGCTCGCGGACAGCAACGCGGCCGAGCTGAGCGCCTCGTCGTCGGTCATCGGCGGCAGCAGACCGGGCAAGCGGGCGGCGAGCATCGACTTGCCCGCGCCCGGCGGGCCGATCAGCAGAACATGGTGCCCGCCGGCCGCGGCGACTTCGAGCGCGCGGCGCGCGCCGCGTTGGCCGATCACGTCGCCCATGTCGGGCACGGCGGCAGGGCGCGTATCGGCCAGGTTTAGCGCGGCGACCGGATAGAGGCGGGCGTCGGGCGCATCGGCGAGATGCGCGCATAGCGACGGCAGATCGCTCGCGCCGTACACATCCACGCCGGGGACAAGCGCCGCTTCCGCCGCGCTGGCCGCGGGAAGATAGAGTTGCGGATTACGCTCGGGCGGCGTGTGCCCGGTCACGCTTTCGGCGAGACCAGGAGCTGCCGCGCAAACCGCCGCGCCGCGCGCGGTGCCGCAAGCCATCGCGAAGGCGCCTCGCATCGGACGCAGCGCGCCAGTTAGGGAAAGCTCGCCGGCAAATTCGCGGTTGACGAGCGATTCGGCCGGGATTTGCCCGCTCGCCGCGAGAATGCCCAAGGCAATCGGCAGATCAAGCATTTAGGTTTGTTCCTAACAGTTAGGAATGTTCGGCAGCACGACGAGGTTTGCCACTCCGCTTGGCAAGCCCGCTAAGTGGCGTGTCAGACGCTCAAGTGTGTACAGCTCTGGTGCCGCCCGATAGGGACTTGGTACGGTCCACTCCCTATTCTTTCAGAGGCGGACGCTTCTTTGATGGCATATCGACTATGTTTTTACTGTGAAGTTTTGCTTTCAGTTCATCGCGTTCCGCAATTAAGACTTCATTGATTGTCGTGAGCTTAGTCAGCCGGTCGCGACAATCAGCCAGTTCTCTCTTCAGTTCGTCATTCTTGCGACGCTCTGCTTCCAGGGCAGATTCGTTTCTCTCGAGCCGTGCTGGCTTGCGAGCGCTTTTTCTGTTGATAAGTTCGGCGACGTCAGGGTAGTGGTTGTGAATGAGAGGCGCGGTAACTCCAACCTCAGCAGCCACAGCCTGGATGCTCAGCCCTGCCGGCTTCGTACGCGCTCTCCCGTGCTCAATGCGCAATATTGCAAGCTCGAACTCTTTCCTCCGAGCTATGGCGGTCTTACGTGTAGCCATTTAAGCTTCCTCCAAGTCGCAACCAAGCTTCGTCAGCACATCAGCGCAACGCTTCAAATCCCTTTGCACTCTGGCGAGGCCGCCAGGTCCGATGTCTTTAGCCGTCTTGAGTTCTTTGAGGTGGCCAAAGATGCCATGATAGATTTCTGCGTGCGCACGCCCAACGACCGCATGGTCACATCCCGCTCCACAGCGCGTCTTCTCGAAGTCGTTTCCCACACAAGCCCTATCGTCCGCAGTACACCACGCATGGCCGTTGCTTCTGATATGGGTGCTATTTGCGATAGACCGCACCATGTCGGCATGTGAGTGAAACAGGATTACGCTTTCGCTTGAATCTCGCCACGCGACGAGGCTTTCACCATAGCCCCCAGCAAGTGGTTCCGAACGGTCCAGCCAGCTATCCACGACGGCCACTTTGATGTCGTCAAGCTCGTCTTGAATTTCCAGATAGAGTGCTATCTCCTGCGACTCGTTGAGCGCGTAGCTCAACGTCATGTCGATTGACCAGTGCTTGAAGTGCTCGCGCAAATATCTCAAGTCACCGAACTTGCTCCTCGCAGCATAGTTCGCAAACTTCCGTCGAAATTGATGAGTTGTCGGAATCCACGTCAGGCCGCATGCCTTCGCGAAGGCTTCCAGACCGTTGTTAATTGCTTGAGTTCCCAGTGTTCGTACTTGTCCACCATTCCTAAGGTCGACGCCCAGAAGCAACGAGTTCTCGTGCTCTTGTGCTTCAGCAATGCGTATATCATCGACATCCTGCTCACGGTAACTTGCGATTTCTTCGCGTATTTTTTCTTGGTATGGCTCGGCCCACTGTTCAAGTACGCGCACTGCAGTAATCGCGGCTTCGGGTACCATCCATTCGGTCGGTCCTTCGTATGTCTTCTTCGAGACCGAGCGGAGCCACCAATACCGCTCGTCGTCACCTTCGATTGTGCTATAGAATCCATTTTTCTCCATGTGCGCAAGTTCATGTACTCGACATCCGCTCAAGCTTGCGATGACGATGTAGCAGGCGATGCGAACGCTATTCAGCTGCGCTTTAAAATCGAAATATGTGCCGTCGAAACCCGCTTCGTGGAGTGCAGGAGTCTTGAGCATTGTTATGTACTTTTTGGTGGGCTTTTTTTTGCCTTTTGCTCGTACGGCCTGAAGATTAGTCTCAAGTTGAAACAGTCTGGCCGCGTCGCTAACTATGGCCCATGCTCTACTGAAAAGCGTCGAAAAAACATCGTCCGGAATCAGAGGAGTTTTACAGCCGTTATTTTTGTCACTCTTGCCACTCTTGCTGCCCTTCGCTCGTCGACCGGCTTGCGTCCCGTAATCGAAGTCCGCCAACGGATAAGTCGGAATGGGGACGTCCGTGTATTGAGAGAGTTCGTAGACCTGTTCGATTACAGTCGACTTTTTTTCGACAGTCCGTTTTGTGTACGCGACCGCCCCTGATTTCTTGGTTTTCTTCCTTATCGCATTGAGGTAGTTCGAGCAAACCACAGGGGTCACGTCAGAGCAGCTGTGGATACCAATGCGTGTTAGATATTCGAAGAACAGTTTAAGGTTACGGAAGAACTGCACAGTAGTCGAGCCCGCTGGTGGTCGACCGAAGCCCAGCGCACCTCGTCGTATAAATCGATAGAGCATTGCCTTCGCTTGTCCACGAAAAGCCTTTGGCAAGGTATCGAAGTCAATTTTCTTGTTCGACTTCGTGACGTTCCGAGTCAGATTCATTATCCACCAGGCGCTGTCACCATAGCGACTGACGACGCGCAGTTTCCCATTGAGTTCCTTAAGGGATATTACGAGCCTATCTCGCTCAGAATCGGCAATGCTGCGCGCATCGTTACGTTGCTCAAGAAACAATGCGAAGTTCGGGTCAGCTTGAGTTGCGTTCATGACGACATCTCATGGATGGTTGAAATAACGTCTTCGGTTCGCCAGAAGGGATGCGGATTGACCCGGGCGTGCTCACGAGCTTGTTTGACATCAACTGCTTTGAAAATACCTTTCGCTAGGCCAACATCAATGATGTCTCGGTCGATGACTCTGACGATGTGGGCAAAACTCTTCCGCCACCTTCTGGCATTCATGTGCGCTCGTTCCGCCAACACGCGCCAGTAGAAGCTAAATAGTCGATAGAGGTCCTCGCCGGTTACCACATAGTTCTTGCAACGAACGCAATTCAAGAAACTCATGCAAACGGCCCCCGGTTTCTTCGGCGCGAATTGCCCTTGTCGAACGTCGGAACATCTTCCGACAGGCGTCTTCTCAGTCGCACCCAACGTGTTGGTGAGCAGTTCATTGGTTAGCGCGATACCTAGGAACCGCCAATTGCTTCTTGCATCTTCGCCAGGCCGTAGATAGCTGATGGAAGTGACATCAACGCTGTTGCCGGCTGCTGCGGCGGTCGCAGTCACATCTCCACCTAGCAGGTCAAATACTCTATTGACGAAAGTTTTGCGGAGGCGACTTACATTTAACCGTAATGGTCGTCCATCGGCGTCTTTAAGTCCGTATTGGTTAACCAGCGTCTTGATTGCAAGCGCGAGGGTACTAGGTGTAAGCGCTGTAACGTCGCCGGCTCGCGTATGCTGCGTGGTTCTCCGAACGCGGAACAACCATACGCGGCTCCTATAATGGTCGGGAGCGTCATCTCGCAATCGTGAGGACAACTCGATGACTCGGCGGACCAACTTCGCAACTGTTGGGCGCAGAGTCGGAAGTGACTCAATTACCCGGTGCTCGCCTTCTCCATCGTTAACCACGACCCCCTTCGTGGACTGACCGCGTCGCTTAAATAGGACGAGGAACGCAGTGTCGGCTTTCGGGTGCGGCCGTAAGCAATCGGTTGACATCTCCAACAGGGGTGTTACGTTTCCGCCGGTATGCAGCGCTATGATTAGATAGGCGTATGCGAGCGTTTCCGAAGTTGGCTCAACGCGGTCGTCAAATATCGGCATTACGGCTGCTTTGACTGCAGTAGCGAACGCCTTCCGCTCGCTCAAAGCTAACGGCTTCTCGCCTCTCTCGCCCAAGTGACTACGCGGGAATGGGTTCCGAGGAAACGTTGCTTCGTCACCGCCGCGTACCCTTACAATGAGGCCGCGGTCACACATAGCGGTCAAGACCGATTTGGTGGAAGTGTAGCGATTTTTCCGTGTCGTGGGAGAAGCAGTTTCAGTGGTTAGGAATACGACGTAACCATCGATGACATCTCTGTTAATGTCTCCAAGCGTGAGGTCCCGCCCTACCGCAGCACTGTACACCGCGAGGTATTCAAGGAAAAAATTCAGACCGCTGTCACAGTACGTGATGACTGTGGCCACTTCAACATCACTATCTTGCTTCGCCAAAAAGCGCTCGATTTGCCTTTGACATGCATAAACGATAGCGTCAATCCCGACCCCATACCAGCAATCGAAGTAGAAGTGACGTTTCTTCGACCCATTCGGGAAACTGACGAACGCGATTTCTGGCGGTACTACCTCTTCAGGAATGGTTACTCGACCATTGACGACCTCGTACTCGACGGCGGGTACGGTTAGGTCTGTCTGCTTGAAGACCTTTCGTTTCGCTACCATTGGGAATCCGCATCAAGTTCACGGTCGTATTCAAGGATAGCGTTGTCGACTACCTCGTTCGAGACATGTAGGTACTTTTTCGTTGTTTCCAAGGAATCGTGGCCGAGCTGATGTTGTAAAAAAATAAGCGGCTCGATTCCATTGGGCTTCTTGGATTGTTGAAGTCGGGCCAACGTATGCGTCGCGTAGGTGTGCCGTAGCAAGTGAGGGTACGCGTGCAAGCCCGCTCGGTTTCCTGCTGCGGTAACGATTGGTGCTATCCCTTTTCCGAAGTCGCTGTACGGGAGTCCATCCTGGTTCAGAAAGAGTTCGGGACGGGAATCGTTTGTCAGGCTTGCTCGCTCCCCGCGATAGTGCACCGCGTATCGATAAAGGAAGCGCATGAGTCTGATTGACACCCATACGTCGCGTGCTTTCGAGCCTTTAGTCCGCATGCCGGAACCATCTTCAGGGTCGAGTGTGACCTTCGTGTTTAGATTCCGCGAGCTATATAAATCGGGGTCGAAAACATAGGATAGCGGGAAGGTCGCCAGCTCTTCGCGGCGCAGCCCAGTTCGAAGCGCCATCGAGATTACCGTGTGGTGGTGCACATTGTCTGCCGCATGCAGAAGTCTCTGCGCCTCTTCTAACGAGAGAAATCTGACTAGGTCTTTGTGCTTTTTCGGCATGACCGATGGGACAGCGATTTGTCCACCTGACGTGTCGAGATGGGCTAGAAAGCCTCCTTTACGAATGAGGCGGCGAAGCTCATAAGTGTATGGAAGGGCATCTATCCAAGCCTTGTGTATCGCGTACTTGTAGAACTCGCATACATATATAAGACGCTGTCTGACTGTGTTGCGTTTGAAGCCGCACACTGTGAAGCAATAGTCCCGATAAGCTGCGACGAGATTCTTTTGTTCGCCTCGTTCTACATCGCGCCACTCAAGCCCGTGAGCTTCAAGAAATCCGAAATAGTCGTAAAGCGCACGGGCGATGGTGGTCCATGAGCGGGTTGACCCAATAGCGCCTCGGAGAAGGTAGAAACGCAGGAATAGATTGACCTCTTCGCAGCTACTCATGTCTTCCCAAAGCAAGATAGGGAAGCCAGGCCTCGAAACACCTGCGATGACGTAGTCGTCGGTCGCCGTCTCCAGATACATCTCGTCCTCCGGACTAAATGTTGTGACGAAGCTCTCACTGCCGACACACTCCATCGGCCAATATCTATGCATTCGGAGCACAACCTCCGTGCGCCATCTAAACAGGCTACATCAGCACCCCCTTTGTCTCAAAATGCGATTAAGAGTTAGCAATTGGTAATAGCCTGCCTATTTCATGTTGCATGGCGAGTCTGATGTGTTTGACCTATTTGACGTGTTTGACGTGTTTGACGTGTTTGGCTACTCAGGTCTCTCACGAGCGTCCCGCAGAGTACGCAGCATATTTGAAATTATTTAGCCAACCGTATAGGCTTGACTTACGGAAGCGTATGGAGAGTTCATTCGGGCGCGTTGCACCCCACGCTTTCCGTGAGTACGGTCAACATCACATTCGAGAGGTATCCGCAATGCGAACAATTCACGAAAGACGGCAGCATGCGCTCGCCGCGATGCTTGGTCACCTCAACGTAGAGACGACCTTGCGTTACCTCGATATGTCCTTGCATGCTGTCCGACAAAGCGAAGCTTCGGAGCGGCTCTACTTGTTCACTGAGAAAGCCGGCGCACATTTCTTACGCGGTTCTGGGGTTGAAACAGGTGAATGCAGTGTGTGTGCTACGCAAGCTGAGCCGAGGAGCTGCTTGTTCTGCGGGATGCTGGTGAGATACCTCAGTAGTCAAATGAGTCAAACACGTCAAGCAGGTCGAACAAAAAATTCAAACTTGAAGCCAAGAGTGCTAGGAGTACAACGCGAGTGGAATGACCTTGACCGAACAGATGCTCTGCGGAATCACATCGCAGCTCTCGACCAGCAACTATCGGATTGAGGTGCGTGGAGCGTTCGTCCAGTCTCACGACGGCTGTCCATTTCACAAGGAAAAAGTGTTGCCTGCATTTGTAAGGCATAGCCGTCAGCGTGGTGTCTGAAATATGCGGATGGACGTGGGCGAGTACACGTGGACCTGCATAGTGCAACCTTCGGGCAGCGTCTGAAACTGCCGCGCGAGTTCTGGCCCACCGAACAGCCGCGGTGAGCCGTTGCTGTTTGATGTGCGATTGATGATGCCCGTGAACGGCTGACGCTCGTGGGCGAAGAAAATCTCGATGGTATCGCCGCCCGCTCCAAGCAGCGACGATGAAGCCACGCCACCATTGAAAAATCCCTTCTGTCGATAGGTCGGCTGAAGGATGAACCGGAACTCACCTACGACGGGGTCTGCGTTTGTTAGCGGTGAGCCGTCCTCGAGCGGCGCCACGAACGCGTCCTCCTCTCCGGCGGGGTCCTCCTTGCCGAGCAGCGCTTCGTCTGCATCTGGCGTGTCACCCGATGCCAGAGGCAGGCCCAACTCGCGTTTGCGTTTCCGGCCGAACGCGACATTCCACTCCGGCCTTAGTGTTCGGATGATGCTGTCTTCAAGCCCTGCGGCAAGATTCAGGTGAAAAGGCCCATAGTGCATAAGGCCGTTATCCGGCAACACTAGCACTTCAACGGTGATTTCATCTGTAAGGAGGGCGTGAATAAGTTTATTCACGCGCAGATTTGTCCGGATGGCCGAGCCGGGCGAGGCATAGCCTGCCATGCGCTCGCGCAGGGTCTGCGTCGACTTGCCGACATACTTCACCTCGCCGTCGCATACGAACGCATAGAGCACATTGCGTTGCGTGCCTTGCTGGCGGACATCAATCCGGATACGGTCGGCGGCGAGATACCAGTTGCCTGCGACCTGAAAACCTATCTCGAGGAGTTTGTTCATGAGGGCGCGCGCGATGCGAGACACCCAGTGTGGCCAGGTGGGTCAGTGGGGGGAATAAACTTTACTCGCTACTAGAGATATTCCACTCACCAGGAGTATCCGTCATGCCGCAACCTACCCGAACCCTCCGTTTAGTCCGCCGCACACTTCGCAGCAGCCGGACCAAACTCGTAATCCTTGCGCTACTGTTCGGCCTCATTGCGGGCGACTCATCTCAGACGGCGCATCTATCGGTGCAGGTCCCCGCCTGCAACGCTACCCGCGAGCACCGCTGCGCCCAATCCGGATGCCTGGAGGCAGGTGCGATAGCTTAGAATTGCCCGCTCACTACACGCCGTGGATTGCCATGCCACTCCCATCGAAGGTCGTTGACACCACCCAGGCGCATCTGGAGCAGTTGATTCAAGAACAGGTGCTTGAGGGGCCACACATCGATTTCAAGCGCGAGTTGCCGCCGGCGTGGAACGACGCCGCGAAGCACGAACTCTGCGCCGACGTCTCGGCTTTCGCGAACGCGGGAGGCGGCGACCTCATCTACGGCATCGACGAGAACGCACAGGGCCAGGCGGCAGCTGTTGTGCCCCAGTCGGTGGACCCGGATGCCACGGCGCTGCGGATGGCCGACGTGCTGCTTAATGGCGTCGAGCCACGTCTGCCGGGCGTGCTGGTGCAGCCAGTGCGTGTCAACACGGGTGGCAACGATGGGACTGTTTTCGTTGTCCGGGTGCCGCAAAGCTGGGTGGGCCCGCATCGCGTGCGTCAGAACGCTAGATTCTTCATCCGCGAGGGCAACCGAAAGCGTGAGCTGAATGTGCCCGAGATTCGCGAACTCTTCGTGCGTTCCGACAGCCAGGCGCAGAAAGTCCGGGACTTTCGCACTGAACGCCTAGGAAAGATTCTGACGGGCGAGGCGCCCTGTCGGCTCTCCGAAGGCTCCATCTGGGTGTTGCATCTGATTCCTACGCAGGCTGCGCTCGGTACGGGCAGCATAGACCCGCTCTCGTACTGGGATTTTGCCCGCCAGATTCCCATACTTGGTACCGCGGCGATGAGCTTTCGCGTTAACCTTGATGGTGCTTTGGGTCTCAGAAACGAAGTTGAGGGTGTCGTGCATGGCTACACGCAACTGTTTCGCAACGGTTTTGTGGAGGCCGTACAGGTGCTCTCCGAAAATGCACGCGGGACACGAATCTTGCATGGGTCCACGTATGAAGACCATGCTGCCAAATTCCTCGGGAAAGTGAGAGCAGAGCTGACGCACGCAGGCTTTCACCCCGAAATCTCGGTCATGATGTCGTTGCTCGACGCCAACCGAATCGAACTGGGCTTCGACCGGACACGGTGGGATGCTGATGGATTGCAGGGTACGTTCGACCGCAGGACGGTGGCTTTGCCTGACGTGCTTGTGCCCGCAGAGGTGCCGCCGCACGAGGGTTTGAAGCCGATGTTCGACCTGGTGTGGCAGGCCGCTGGTATGACCGGCTCCATCAACTTCGACGACAACGGTCGCTGGAACCCACCACGTGTATAAGAATGGTGAACTGCGGCTTCGGCCACAAACTAAGCAAGCCACTTGACCTCCGAGATTGATTGGCCCACGTCGCGCGGATTCATAGGCACGCTCCCGCCGCGCGCGCTGTCTCATTCGAGGGATGCCACGGCGTGTTGAAGACGGTCCCGCACCGCTCAACCTCGTCGGCTTTAGTGTGCACGTTCAGGTCAGCGCGCTACTTTTCGCCAAGAGAATATGCAGTGTGCCCGCTGGCTTCTTTGCCCGGACGCGGAAGGCCATAGAGGACTCGTTCCTTTTTCAGAAAGCCTTCCTTCGTCAGCCACTCGACACCTCTCGGCGTTACCGCTCCAACGGGTATGAAGACGGCGTCTGGCATGGCTCTGGCCATCTTGCCGAAGTGTTCTCGCATCTGCCGGCGCAGCATTGGGTCACGTTCCGGGTGCTTGGGGACCCTCGTAGTCCCGGATTGCAGATTCATACTTCTCGAAAGGCTCCGAATTCACTTGTGACTTGACTGGTCCGTATATCTTGTTTTATGTAATTCGCCGATGCGTCTTGCATCAGTCTTGAGCGGAAGCTGCCGATGCCTCGCATTCCGAGGGTTTTACGAGCGTGCGCGTCGTCAGTGTCAATTCGCGACTGACGGGGCGTCCTGACGACGCACATTCCGCACGACTGTTGATGCTTTCATATAACAAACCATTAAAATACCACTTACATATCGGGCGTCGGGGCCGTCGCCCACGGTAAATGGCGGAGAAGCGTAGTGCTGACTAGAACGACTGAAGGTCGCGGCAGCGAGCCGGGGCAACGCACATGACCAAAGCGAAGAACAGCTTCGCCGCGTTGTTGGACCCGATTCACGGCATCGACAACGTCCTGAAGGAAGTGACGGCGACGCCGCAGCTCGACCAGCCACGGCTTCTTTTTGTTCGGATGCAGGAGCACATTCCGCAAGTCGATGCACTTGCGGAGCTGCTCGTTGACCAGCTCGTCAACTATGTCGTCCCTCTTCGCAAACGGAGAGAGGCCTTCGCCCAGAGCAACAATTCGACAACGGGCGGAGATATGGCAGCGATGTCGCGCCTCCGCCGCGAGGCCAAACGTCTCTTGGTTTCGTACAACCAGGCGCACCCCGGTCGCTACGGCGAAGTTGGGGAGCTCATTGCGTATGTTGTCGCGGTGCGATACCTCGGCGCAGCGCAGCTTGGCGCCAAGATGGCACTGAAAACGTCTTCGGAAATGCCGGTGCACGGGGTCGACGGATTGCACGGCAGTCAGTCGGATGATGGGTCCGTTCTCTTCTACCTCTTGGAGTCAAAGCTCATCCCGAGCGCGACTGACGCTTCGCGGGAAATGGTCGCGTCCATCGCGGAGCATCAGGCAGACCGCGGGCGGATGCTGAACGAACTTCGCTTGGTCAGCGACCTGTCTAACCTGGATGCGTTAGAGGGTGAGGCGCGTGAGGCGGCGAAGTCGTTCTTCAACTCCTACACTGGTGACGGCAGCCATCTGCGGCGTCGCGACATTCACGTCGGCAGTCTCGTGTTCAGCGAAAGCGCCTTCGATGACAAACTGCCTCGCGACATGAAGCAGCGGCCAGAGATTCATGAGGAACATCTGGAGAAGCTGTATGCAGCCAAACACAAGACCTTCGCCAACAACCTGAAGAATCAGGCCGACGCGAAAGGCGTGGACCTTGGCGGATGCATCGTCTTTTTGGTTGCTATACCTGATGTAAATGAATTCAAGCGAATCTTTGCCGGGTTGAACACATGAGCACATTCGCCACCGAAGTTGCGGTTGAAATCCGGCAGGAGCCTGGCTTCTGGAGCGACCTTGCCGAACTTCGCGCAGTCGGCATCCGGTCGACGGTCCTGCGCGAAAATGAACAGGTTCGCGTTGAAGGCCCGGTTCTCGCCGAAAACGCCCTCACACGCCTGCTCAATACCGCGAGCGTGTTTGCATCTGCAACGGACGAAGAGAGTAAGGAGCTGGCTCAGCAGATTGCAGTGTTCGCCAGCTTGGCTTCGGGCGACGATGTCATCCACGAGGCAAGCATTCGCATTCTTTCTGACCTCGGCAACTTTCCCGGTCTCCGTAAGCTGGAGCGTGAGCATCCCGTCGACCTCGGTTTCGAAACCCACATGCGCAGTGGATTGCTCCGAGAGCTCAATACGGTCGACATGGCCGGCGCGCGCATCCCGCTGACCGAGTACCAGCTCGACCTCTGGCGAAGCTTGGATTCATCTGCGGCAACTGCTGTCTCCGCGCCGACCTCGTCCGGAAAGTCTTTCGTCGTTCTCGAGCACTTGTCTGAGCGCGCGATTGCAGCCGACCGGTTTGGCGCAATCTATATTGCACCGACGCGGGCGTTACTGACCGAGATACACGGCAAACTGGAAAAACGTCTTTCGAGTGTTTCCGATTCCATCCGTATCACGACCATCCCGGTGCCCGACCCAGAGAGCCGGCCGAAGCAGATTTACGTGCTCACGCAGGAGCGAGCGCAGTTCCTTTTGTCGACGGTGGCCGTTGCCGGTCTCATTGACCTCGTCATTTCCGACGAGGCGCAATCCCTCGGTGATGACAGCCGGGGCATGATTTTGCAGGACACGCTGGAGAAGCTGCGCGAGTCGAATCCTGCTGCACGCTTCCTGTTTTTGGCGCCAGGAGCATCTGGCCTACAGCTCATTGGCGACAGCATCGGGCTGCCCGAAATAACCGTGAAGGAAACAACTCTTTCGCCGGTCGTGCAGAACCGAATCAGCGTTGGCTTTTCCAGCCTCGACGAACACGTGGTGCATCTCGACCTGGTCACTCCGAAGAAGCTTGAGCCAATCGGGACATACCAGTTCAAACGTGGGTTTGCGTTACCCGAAGACACGAAGCTCGCGGCGGTCGCGCTTGAGCTGGGCGCCTCGGGGCGGTCCCTGGTTTACGCCACGGGAGCGAAGAACGCGGAAGATTTGACGGAACTGCTCGCGCGCAATCGACAACCCGGAGCCTCGAAAGGGTTATCGGACCTGGCAAAATTCATTGAGCAACATATTCACAAGCAATATTCCCTTGCGAACTATGTCCGGCAAGGCGTCGCTTTCCACTATGGCAACATGCCGAGCCTCTTGCGCGAGGGTATTGAGGCTGCGTTCAAACGCGGAGAGCTGGACTACCTCTGTTGCACGACGACCCTGTTTCAGGGGGTGAATCTGCCTGCACGTAACGTCTTCATTGATACACCGACTCGCGGTCAGGGCGCGGCGCTCGATGAAGCTTCGCTCTGGAATTTCGCTGGTCGCGCCGGCCGTCTTGGCGAGGAGGTCGTCGGCAACGTGTTCCTCGTAAACTACGAAAACTGGGAGACGAAGCCATTGACCGAGCGCAAGCCGTTTGCAATGAAGGCGGCTTTCAAGCAGACAGTCGAGGCGGATTTTGATGCGGTGGTTGAGCTGCTGCAGGCAGCCGTCGACAAGGCTCCCATCGTTGAGCGCGACCGCGCGGCTGTGGACCGGATTACCGCAGCTGCTGGTCTAATCCTGTTTCGCTCGTCCCAGAAGACATTGGACGGGCTGCTGGGGCGCCGCAGCCTCTCGCTCACTACCGAGCAAAAAGACAGTCTTACTGAGCTGGCCGAGCAGGCGCTTGCGAGCCTTGAGCTTCCTGCTTCGGTTTTGAACACGAGCTGGATGCTCGACCCAGTCGCGCTTGCAGGCCTTCTGCAGCGGATTCGTGAGCTCGTGCGCCAGCGCGACTTCTCGAAACTGATGCCATCGAATCCTTCGGGCGATTCGTACACGGTGTACAACTCAATCATCCGTCGGCTCTATAAGCATTTGGGAGGCATGAATCTCTCCGGAGAAGAAGGGAGAAGACAACGCGGATACGTTAGCCACGTGACCGTTACGGCCTTGAAGTGGATGCGAGGCGAGCCGTTGACACAGTTGGTCGCTGAAGCCGTGAAGTACAAGAAGAAGGTTGCGCAGCAAACGAACAAACGACCGCTTACGCAGAAAGCTATCGACGGTGCCATCCGCGAAATGTTCACGCTTATCGAGCAAACGATTCGATTCAAACTTGTCCAGTGGGCGAAGGCCTATGTCGACCTGCTGAAGTATGCTCTTGCGCAAGAGGGGCTCGATGAGATGGTCACGCAGGTCTACGACTTCTCGTTGGCTCTTGAATTGGGGGTGTCGACGCGCACCGGTCGTTCGCTGGTCGAGTTCGGCCTGTCACGTATCACCGCCGCGGCAATGGCGTCGCTGATTACGGATTCGGCGTTGAGCTCGGACCAGGTTCGCGATTGGTTCTTGCAGCAACCCACGTCTCTGATACAGCAACTGTCACCGTTGGTAGTAGCTGAGTTGCGTGAACGCGGTCTCGTTGCGCTTGAATACTCAGCTTGAGTTCCAGAGGCCGCCAAGCTACTCGTCGTGGCGAGGCTGGTGTGACCGGTCGCTTGTCGTGCGCGATGGGTTACCCGTGCGAGTCGACCCACGCGCGCGCCCACGAGAGTCCGGCTTCCTGCGCTTCCTCTTCGGTATCGAAGACACCGAGCACTCCCGAGGCTTCTACGAATTTCCGCTCATGGGTAATCGTGCCGCTCGCGGCGAATCGCTCGGGCGCGAGAACCTCGTCCTGCTGCTCAATGGCATGGCCCCATAGCACGTAACTTTTATAGGTGGCCTGCTGCATCGTCTTCGTGTTCCTATGGAGGTGCTTCGACAAGTTACGCACCGAACATGGTCGAAATAAATCGTTTTGCTTCTTCGCGGCTCACATGCTCGAACGGCGCGGCATGGTGGGCGTAGAGAAATTGTGTGCCTTCTCGGTCAGTAAGCTTCACCGTGAGCCGGAACAACGAGCCGGCCGGATACTGCTGCCGCATGGAGCGACTGCACTCGACTTTAAGCGCTGGGTTGACGCCCTGTCCAGGAAGTGGCCTCACGCGCGAACCTGCCGACGAGGGTTCGCCAGACGGCACGTACGTCTCAACGATGATTTCCATTCGATGACTCCACGCAAGTATTAGGCGCTCGCCAACGCGCAGCTGGCGCGCCGTTCGAATCTGGTTGCGGTCAGGCAAAGAGGTCGCGCACGCGTTCGAAAGGGAGCCCCGATTCTGCGGCACGTCGAACCTTCCGTTCGAGAACATGGTTCAAGGGAATCTGCCGGTCGAGGGCGTCAAACAGGTCGAGTCCGTCCATACAGATAACGCGCTTTGCACGACCGAAGGCTACCAACCCGTCCGGGGTGAAGCCGCTGTTGCTTACGAACAGACCGCGTGCCCATGCGGCTTTCTGCTCCAGCTTCCCGTGAAAAGCGTGCAAATCAGCCGCGGGAGTCTGGGCGGACTGCCACTTCGCCTCGACGAGATAGGTTTCGCCTTGCAGGACGAAGCTGCCGTCTATCTGCTCGCCGCGATGGCGAAACGGCTCCCTCGCTTCGAGACCGAAGCAGTCGAACGCCTCCTTGAGCCATGTTTCAAACGCGTAACCGCGAGGATGCGGAGGTAATGACGACAGCTCGATAAGCTTGGTCTTGAGCGCCAGAATCCGGCGAGTATCGAGCGCCGGCTTGGGCGGCGGATTCGAACTAGCGGTGCCCTCGGGCTTACCCTCGAGACGGTTAATCAGGGAGAGGAACTGTCCTTCCGCGTTGGTGACCCACTCATCCCGGCCCTCCGATTGCCGAACGGCTTCGCGATATTTCCACAGCGCCTTGAGCGTTGTAATGGCCGTTGCCAAGTCGACTTTGTTCAGAAAGCACCGGAGCCGCTTTGCTTTGGATGTGCCGTTCTCATGGTAGACGGGGGCGTCAATGTCGACGTTGAGCTCTTCCAGAAAGAAGATGCCCATGGTTCGGTCGGAGAAATTGAGCACATACCCGCCATTCATTTCGAACAGGTCATCGACGAGTTTCATGTCGAAGGTTCGGATATTCGGCGTCTTCATACGTTGCATATGGTCCCTGCGCGTTCGGTATTCATGCCGCCGTTCTTCGCGAGTCCAATCGTGGCAATGGAAGAAAGTATGCCCGAACGCGAGCCGGGCATCACGGTGTATCCGCCTGTGCCGGCGACAGGGCCAAATTTGTGTAGTTGTCTACGCGTAGACGTGTTCAATGGACTACTGCTTGCACACACGTCGACGCGCTATTTGCTGGTGGTTGGATTTCGCTTCCTGACCAATGGATGGTACTGCTGTCCGAAGCCCTGATATAGAGCTGCTAAGCCGCAACCAGGGCGCAGGACCGTTTGGAACCAGCTATACAGCGAGGTTGAACGACGGCTGATGAGATTACCGTCCCTTGTCATCCAAGAATGAACCGCCAAAGTCCATGTTGCGCATCTGATAGGTTTGGTTTGCGGTCAAGCGCGCCAGCTCGTCGATACTGAGAAGGTCGATTCGACCATTTGGAAGGTAGCGCACACTGAGCAAACTATCGGGGCCTCGGAGTCCCTTAGCGAAATGCATTTTCCCGTTTATCACCTGTTCCCGCGCATAGTTCATCCGCTCTTCAAACTCGGCTCTAGTAGAGGGCGTTTGCATTGGCGTATACATACTGTCACTACTCTCTATAGTTTGTGAAGGACTGCTCGGACTTTACCATTGACTCGTAGAATCCACCGCATTTGCCAGCCTTCAGGCAATGCAAGTGCATCCCGCTCAATCGCAAGTAGCGTGTTCTCATGTCGACGACTTGACGCTAGGCTCGTCACGGTACCTCCATCTCTCCAATGATATCGGACGGTTTTCGACGCCTGAGCGCGAACAAGCTGCAGAAATCGAGGTGTTGGAATGGCTGGACTAACGGAACCGAAGTACGCAATGGTCGGCAAGGCTCTGCCACAAATAGCGATGGGCTCATCGGGGCCGGGCCGTGGCAGCTCCGTTGCCTTGAAGCTAGGCGGCGTAGGCGGTGCTGGCTGGGACTGGCCGGGAGGCACAAGATGCGATGTAAGCTCTACGTCAGTGGTACGGTGCTCAATCTCCATGAGGCATTGAAAATCGAGGAAGACCAAGTTCCCATGCGATGGCACGTAATTTCGTTCGCTGCCGCTTTCCACGCACGCGACGAGGCCTGCCAGCAGGTCTCGTCCGTTCTCGGGCTCCCGAAGCGTTTCTGGGTTATAAACTCTGAGAACGACCTCAGCATTTCCGAGCTTGCTGGCGGGCATGGGCTGAAAGAGTGCGGTATTCAGCGCATAGCGAACGATTGAAGCCCAACGGCCGGTTGGAAGACTCGAGTCTTCTCGCCCACCCTTCGCGACGAGCGACTCCAACTCAAAGGCCAATTCGACCGTCAACGGCTGACATGAATCAACCATCTGAGCTGCGAAAGTTCGTAGGGTGCCTTCGGTAAAAAGACCGAGCTGGGACAAGTCGCGCCAGAGCTTGTGCAGCGTCAGCGGGACAAAATTAGGCGGTCTCTTGTCGGGGGCAGGAGTGGAGACGGGGCAGTCCTCGGGGAATCGCTCTTGCAGCGTCCTAAAAGCCGTCACGGCCGAATTGACACCACGTTTGCTCGCGCGTTCAACGATTCGCATGAACGTTGTGAACCGGCTAACATGCCGACACTCCTCGATAACATGTGCAAGCTCGATGTAGGGCTCGATGCGCAGCCACAACCCCGCCGGGTCTTCACGGGAGAGGATGTCCAAGGTAGCAGAGGCAATATCTGCCCTATTTCGCCTGTCCATCGAGACAGCAAGTCCGGCAAGTTTTGAGAGCCAGTCTCCGTCGGTACGGGCAACCCACAGCACCATCGCCGCGCCGCTATCACGCCGTTCCCAAGCCGGATGGTCTAAAGTCCAAAGCAAGAGTTCGAGGAGTGCCTCAGATGCGCCGCCCGCCGCAGAGCTACCGATGTATGCGAACGGCGCCGGGGAGGCGTCACCCACGATTTGCCTGACATGGTCAACGGCCACCGCCAAGAGTGCCGTCTGCTGGGCTGCGTCAATCTTTTTTCCGACCAGCGATATGAGGTGGGATGAAACCGCCCACCGTTGCGTATGGCGCTCTTCGAGAGCCAAGGGGCCATACAGTCTGGCGAGCTCATCTGCGTTCTGGACTTGAGCGTCGATGAGCCGGTCGGCGTCGCTGCCGGAATGGTTATTCGACCAGACCGACCATCCTCCTGCCTGCAACGTTTGTAGTGCCCGTATGCACTCTTGCGTCGCCGCCGAGAAGTTGCGTCGGTTTAGCAGTGCACGTGCGCTATCAATTTGAGCACGGGCGTCTCTTACTGTCGAACGTTTTCCAAAGGTACCAGGCATGAAAAAGCGGTCATCCTCGGCATCCGCTTCGGCCACGTCATCGGTCGGCGCATTGGTGTCAGATTCAGGCGTCGGTGTCTTATACGCTTCATCTTGCTCATAGCTAAGACCGAAACTCGATGTCAGCCGTTCAATCTGGCTTGCGTCCAGGTTAGACATCACTTCATCCCGGAGACGCACAAAGTCCGGCTGAAGGTTGGACGGGAGACTTAGAACGAAACTCCTCAATAGCAGCCATGCGCGCTCATTATTCAACGAATTTGCAATCGAGCGGACCCGGTCCATTGCTCGCTCCAAGTCGTCAGGACAATCAACCAGTTGCGAGATGATGGCAGCGTACTCTTGCCCCCAGTCGGTCAGGTGCCGTTCGTCGCCATGTTGATACACCTCGAGGAGTGCCCAACGTAGCTGCCAGCTCGCCTGTTCACGACTGTGGCGCAACAGCGGAAGCAGGGCAGCCTGCTCCTCCAACGCTGCTCCTGGAAACCGCATACCAACAAAGGTTGAGACGCGGTCGAGGTTGCCACTCGTTGCTTGTGCGAACAACTCGCTGAGAGTGCCACAGGTCTGATGTTGGAAGTATCGGACTGCATCCAAGAAAAACGACCTATGGCAGAGCTGGCCGATGAAATTTCCCTTGTCGGCGCGAATAAATCTTTGAAATGTCATCTCACCCGTCGCTCTCTCCAAGAGGCCAGCGATTTGGGCTAGCGACGAAGCATCAACGGGCGTCGTAGCCGGTAGCGCCTCCAAGGTGCTGGTCATCATGGATAACTGGTCTTCCTTGTACCAGCTCGGCCCCATCGAGAACGACAACATCGACTTATAGGTTCGGAGAGCCTCCTCGTGGGCGTCCAACATGGCGAACAGCGGGACAATTTGCAGAAGCTCTGGCACCAGTTCGAACCTATTCTCAACGTTCGCTGAGACGTAATCCCTGTAGCGCAAGGCGAGCGAGAAGACCTTGTCCGCGACTACCCCTTCGGGACGGCGCTCGATGAAGAGGCGCAGCACCTCGTGGAGCCCCTGCCGGAACCCTTCGTTGTAGATGCCAAGCTGTACTTCGAAACTGCCCCCAATTGCGTCGAGCAAGACCGCGGCTCTCGTCGGAAAACAATCAAGCACCAGCTTTGCAACGCGCCGGTACAGTTGCGGAACCACGGTCTCGGGAATGAAGTAGCTTGACTCCCAGTGAATACGGGATTCAAGGTTGAACGCAAAGCAAGGAAGAAGGGCATCGGCTAGAAACGACCATACGGCATCTAGCCCGGATTGGTCTTTTATCGCCATGGCCCTCCGGCCCTTGCCGTCACACCATGCAACTGCTCGTGCGATGGCCTCGAGAGCCTTCTCCCAGTCATTCTTGGTCGGCATATGCACCGAAGGCGTGGCATATCCGTCCTGACGGAACGAGGAAGCGCGGAGGCGTAGCATTGCACTCTCGAAGATGGCTTCGTCGGGCTCTGCTCGATTCTTCTCATAGAAGGGCAGCGCTCCGTCGCCCATATCTACGCCCACGGAGTATGTCTCGACGATACCGGGGCGGGCTCCAGCCTCAATCAAAGCATCTATAAAAACGAATCGTCGGTCTTCAGAGAGTAGAGGCGCGTCAATCGCTCTTTCGATGTCGGCGAGCAAGAGGTCGACCATCTCGCGCTCAAGCACTATTCCATAATGCTCTGAGTACATTTCGGCATGGGCCAGCGACTGCAGAAAAAGGAGCAGTTGATGACGCAAATCAACGTCGACAGGGACGCCTAGGCTTAAGAAAGGTCGATACCCGCCCTGCAAGCAAAGCTGAGCCCCTGTTATCTCGCCGGTTAGCTGCCTAAGTATTTCGCTCCCTTCCTCTCGCGAGAAGTTTCCATTGGGGCGAAACAAAAAGCCTTCAGTAATGGCACGAAGGAATCTCGTGAATGATGGGGCGTCGCCAGCGGCGTGTGCGAGTGAAAAAGCATGCAGTCGATGATTCACCGCACTGAGGAATTCTTGGGCACCGACACCGTTCTCGGAACCCATTTTTTCAAACACTTTATTTATCTCGCGCTGAACAAGCTCCAAGACTTCTAAGGCTTGTTCGGAGCTTCCTTTCTGGGTTAAAGCGTTTGCTACTGCGAAGGCTTCATCTGCCGAGACAACAAGGCGGCCGTTGCGAACGACATGCCTAAGCGCGTCGTCAGTTTTTCCTATTGAGATGAGCGCCAACGCGACGAGTTCGGCCGACTGCACAAAGAGTGTGTTGTACCGAAAGGTAAGGCGCTGGGAAAGTAGCAGCAGCCGAATGATGTCGATTGCACTCCCGACACTGGTAGCGGCACTGAGAGCCTCATCAATGTCCGCGAGCAAGACGTCTGGTTCCGCGCCAAGTAACACGGAGTCGTCAACCCACGCCTGCTGACAGTTGGGAATGGCCAGCAGCAGGGATTCTGGCCCGCCTCTCAGCCCGTGGTAAAGCTTGTTAAGAATTCCATAGTCGCCGCTTCCTCTCGAACTGCAAAAGCCTGCAAGACGCTCGTGCACCCATTCGTCGATAGATGCTGTCTTGTGAACGACAAATTCTGAGAATGAGGGGTGGTAAATCTCAGTGTTCTCGGGGTTGGCGAGCAAATGTCGAACACGGAGGAGTGTGGACGGGAGGGCACCCGATTCGGCAGCGGTCAACATGCTTGTCAGGTTGCTGGTCGGGATACCCCAACGTAGGCGAGCAAGGATTCCAAGCAAGTTGACGACATCGGCGTTTTGCACCAATTTCGCCCAGATAGTCTCATAGTAATCTTGAATGGAGCCGCTGAAAACTGGCAGTTCAGCAATGTCACCCTGAGTGGCCCCGCTGTTCACCAGGTCGGCTAAGTACCGAAGGTATAGCGGGTGTCCCATCGCCCTGTCGCAAAGAGTGCCAACGATTTCAGTGGTGGATTTTTCCTTGTCAAGAAATCCTAGGCATACGCCGTATTGGATGTCGCGGTCGAGGGTGGGCAGGGTCAAGCGCTCCGCACTCTGAAGGAGTGTTCCAAGGCTGCTGGCAATTGAATCTAGTCCGACGCCAGTGATAGCGACCACCAAGCCTTCAGGCACCTCTTGTGGTAGCAGATTAATAAATCGCTTTAGCGTTTCTTCGCCTGCAGCGGCAGCCTCATTGATGCCATCGATGAAGAGCACGCCCACTTTCCCCACCTTCGCACAACGGTTCGCCAAAGACTGAAGTACCTCATTGGTACTCTGAATGAGCTGGCTGTACGACAGTTCCATAAGCCTGGCTGGCTTGCCCGTGGCCCTTTCAGAAAGTAGAGAATTTGCCCAGTCGAAGAAAACCTCTGGTTGGGCTTGGTGCGCCGGCGTTGAGCCACGGACGCGCTCAGTAAATTGGTAAACACCGAGCTTATCCAGCTCTGGTAACTCCGGGTTGAATTGTTGGCAATACGTAGACTTACCGACACCGTGCGAGCCCTCGATAAAGACGTAGCCACCGCGCTTGGTGGAAATGGCGGATTCGAAAAGTGTGTTAAAGGCCGGCCGCGTTCCGATTGATACAGGGTCGTCGTTGTCAGTTGGCTCATCAGGCAGCAGGCCATTTGCTCGCAAGAAGGGCTTTAGAATGGAAAAGCTTAGGCCCCCGATGGCACTGTCTACGTTGAGTCGCAGCAATCCTTTGCAGGCGGCGCCGACCATGAATGGGGCGCCGGAGAACCCGTGGTAATCCGATAGGTGCGTTCCTGGCTCTATCGACAGGTCCAGGTCGACGCCATGTACCCGCTCGGGCAGCACTTGTTGTATCTCTCCCCTGACGACATGGCCCAGCAGTAGTTTTGCTGCCGGGTAGCCGAATGCGAACCACTTTTCGCCAGGACGCAGGCCATCAACATTAATGGGTATGGGCTCGACGCTGAGCGGCGTAGACAAATGCAGCAGGCAAATATCGAGGTCTTCGTCGTGTTGGCCCACAGCCACCGTGAGTTCAGTAGCGGACGACCCAATTCCAAACCGAACAGTCACCGGTGCGCCATCACGTATTGCGGTTTCGACGCAGTGATACGCCGTGAGGACGAGGTCCGCCTTGATAAGCCACCCGGTTCCGGATTCGTTCTTGCCCGTGACTAGGCACGTGGCCTGCTTGATTTCGTCTTCAGTCATTGTTGACCTCCCCCAGTTGAATCCAGTCGTTCTTAGCCACATGGACACTGAAGGCAGTGCCGGACCTCGATGTATGTAACTCAAGCTGCTTTGTCGCAGCGGTCTCGTAGTTAAAAAACAGGTGTCTTGTGAATGGAGCCGGTCTATCCACGATTTCGGCTAGCACCTCAAAGTCCGGATGGCCATGGCGAGTTCCGTCGGATGAGATGAGAAAGCAGGGCGAGTCTGCAACCGAGAGCAGGTCTACGCTCGTGTTGTGGAGGCTCCCGTGATGCGAAACCTTGATAGCATCAAAGATAAGAGGCGTAGTTGGCGCGTGAAATGACCGCAGCTTCGCTACGACATCTTCAGCCCAAGCATCTCCGAGGAAGAGAACTCGCTTGTTTCCCGCAGAGACGATGAACGTGATGGAACTGCCGTTCGGGATGGAGGTGTCGGGCGTATAGACTTCTGCGAGACGAAGATTTCCGCTGGCTGCTATGGGTGTGGCCTGAGGGTTGGAACGGTCTGGCATGCTGGCGCACCACATCTCATATGCGTCGTCGATGAGGTCGCTGGGCTGAGATGAACCCTTGTAGCCAAGTTTTTTGACCTCACTCAGCCACAAGTTTCGCAGGTCCTCGAGACGGGCTGTCGTAGGCCCAATGACGTGGAGGCTCACATCACCCGCCAGAGTATGCATGCACCCCTCACTGATGCACTTCGAGCCGTTCCCCGAGTTCCAGGCATAGCTGTGCTGTCGAAGGAGCTTCGCAAGCGAACTTCCTTGTCGAGCACTTATGGGATTCGGCGAAGATGTCGGAGGTCTCGGAAATCCACGCCGCCGAATCGCTTCGAGGACGACGCCGTCATAGATGCTGTCGGGCCTTGCGGTCGGAGCAGGCAACGACCGTAGGCTATTGTGCCAGACTGCGTCCACCTCAATGCCTCGTTTGGCAGGAGTGCCGTTTTGGGAGAAGAACTCGAGAAGGCCGCCGATGTGGTCAGCGTCGATATGCGTGCAGACAACCAGGTCGAGTCGAGCTCCCTTTTGCGCAAGCTGCGCCAAGTCTGGCGCAATGAAGTCTTGGTAGGTGGTCGCGAAGCCGGCATCAATGAGGAGGTACGTCCCCCCGGCGTCAACAAGAAAGGCGTCGCCGTTCTTGGCGGGGTACATCTTCAGTCCAAACATGTTAGTGGGCGAACAGGTGTCGCTTTCACGTCAAGTGTACTTATCCGAGTGTGCATACCCAGCTGTGCTCACTCCCAAGGTTTATCGCCATTGCCGCAACCGGACTAGGCCGTCAGCATTATCTACTTGCTTTGGCTTGCAATGCACTCATTCCATACGCGGTGAGACTTCACACGACGGGACGACGATTGTCAATTCGATAAAAGCAAAACGGCCAACTCATCGAGGTGGCCGTTTTGCTGTTCGAACGAGGCTATCGTAGTAGAGAAAATGCAAATTATCGAGATGCATTGCTCAATAAAATCTCAATAGGTGCATCTCAAGAGTTCAGCGTTCGGCTCTAGCTACACTCGACAATCCACCCAGATTTGAGCCGTATAGCATATGCGTCATCTCCGTTGACTGCATCGTATCTCGGTCCCGATGCAAGACCCGTCACATCCGCGGCAGAAGTGCCGGTCCCGCACGCTGCCGTCGACTCGCCAGCTGTTTGCGGCGGCGGGTGTCTTCATGCCCACCGTGCGGCCGTTCTCGCTTGCGAAAAACGTTGGCTCGCCCGCTCTGCCGCGCGCGACCGCCTCGTTAATGGTCGCATCCCCGAACGCGTGACGCAATTCGGCCACGAACGCCGCTATCTCCGGCATCGGGTGCTTACGCACAGGCATGTCCATCATCGTCTCCCGTCGCGACCAAAAAGGGGCACTTCACAAAGCAGATTTTTGATATACGATACTGTACATCCATACAGTATTAGTCGCCAATGGCTGCCTTGCCCGAACACGTCGAGTCAATCCACCCAGCGTATGGGGGTGACCGTGCGGCTATCGCGGCGGCCGTGTCGACGTACCGGCCGCGGGGCGCGCTGCGCGAAAGCGGAAAGGCGCTCGGCGTCGACCCACTGATTCTGGAGGTCGCGAAGTCGCACCGGTGGTTCGACCATTCGAGCGACCTGCTTCAGCGCTTCTCAGCAACTGAGTTTCGGTCCTCGAGCGTCACGAATCGGCATCGAGACCAGCCGTACGCCTTTGCCTGTCGCTGCTGAAGGGCATGAAAGACGGCGCAGCGGAGCGCATCGAAGCGGCGAGAGCCGTGCGGCAGTTCGCCAGCGTTAGTGACCTTGCCAAACGTGCGCAGCTCGACCGGAAGGACCTTCAGGTTTTGGCTGCGGCGAACTCGCTGCCGTCGCTCGCCGGCAACCAGCGCGAAGCGCTCTGGGCATTAGTCGCCGCAGTGCTCGACCGCGACATCCTCGCCAATGCGCGCGGGGATGATGAGACACCGGTGCTCGGCGCGCCGTCGGAGGGCGAAGGCATCGTCGCGGACTACAACTCGATGAGTCTCACGCTCGGTCGGCATCCGCTGTCGCTGCTGCGGCCGGCGCTGCTTGAACAACGGGTTATGCCTGCGGCGACACTGATGACCTATCGCAACGGATGGCTGGTGCGTGGATACGGGCTGGTCACGGTACGTCAGCGCCCCGGGACCGCAAAAGGCGTGATGTTCGTGACCATCGAGGACGAGACGGGCAACGTGAACGTCATCATCTGGCCGTCAATCCAGGAACGATTCCGACAGGAAACGCTGGGGACATCACTGCTTGCGGTGTACGGTACGTGGCAATGCGAGGGCGAAGTCCGCCATCTGGTTGCGCAACGACTTGTCAATATGTCGCATTGCTCGGCGGGCTAACAGCCGTCAGCCGAAATTTCTGTTGAGCAGCTACTGGACTTGCCGACAGGATGAAATGACAGGAACACCGCTTCCCTCCATTCATGAGGCGTCCGCCGGCGAAGTGATTGGTCTCTGCTTAGATTAACATCTGTGTAGCAATGAAAAAGTTAACGCCGGCCCCCGCGCACCGCTACGAACAGGAGCGTAACTCGCTGCCATGCTGACAGACATATTCGCTTATCGATACCTGAAATACCCGGTCTGGTCTCAATACACCGAAGCAGAACGGAGACTGCTCAACCAGACCGTTGGCCTTGCGAAGGAGATGTATCCGGTCTTTGACAGTGCCGGCAAGAAGGTGGAGGCGACTGAAGCTAAGTGGAAGGACGTTCACAACCGGCTCGCCCGGGAGTTTGGCGTCAACGAGCTTTCTCCACTGTACTATTCGTTCGTTAGAAAGGGGCCAACGGGTCAAGACTGGCATCAGTCAGGCAACTGGACTTACGACTACATTTGCGAACAATTCGTGAATGCCATGCCTTCGGTCGGCATCTCGAATTTCGATGCCTACATCAAAGAGCGTCTTAGTCTCATTGAGTTGGTCATGCGTCTGCGCCATGAAGAGGTTGCCAAGGCAAATGAGAACTTGCCTCGTGAACTGTTCGAGGCGAAGCTTCGCCCGGCCGGTAGACCCGGGCTTCGCATTCCGGGAGACCCTGAAGATGGCGTCCGCGCGCGGTACGCCTATATGAATCAAACCTTTCAGCGCCAGGTTGACGAGCTTAACGAGCGGTTTCGTAGGGCTGGCGCTCCTTTGACATTTCACAACGGATTCATTCAGGTCGCAACTGATGAGGTCATTGAGCGCGAGATTGCATCTCCCTTCTGGCGTCTCGTCGCCTCTCCGATGTGGACGAACGTCAGTATTGATATGGCGGAGGCGTTGGACCGGCGCGACTCCAACGATAAAGACCCTGCCTTATTTGCCGGGAAGGCACTTGAAAGTGCCATAAAGATTGTGTCCGACACGAAGGGCTGGACGCGTGGCAAAGAGAACGGGGCTAGCCAGTACATCGACAATCTCGTGAGCAAGGACAACGGAACCTTTCTCGCTGTCTGGGAAGGCGAGATGCTTCGCGATTACTTCCGCAAGGTTCGCAACACAGTCGGCCATGGCCCCGGTTTGGAACCGATGCCCACATTGAGCTCAGTTCAGACTGACTGGGCGATTGAAACAGCTATGTCGTGGGTGCGCACATTGATACGCCGCATGCAGTGACGATGAGGCCGGAATGCCACTGGTGTGGGAGTTGACCTTCCGCGTCCAAGCAGAGGTTAAAGTCCAAATACGTGGCCAGAAGTGCAAACAGGCAAGTTCTTTGGCGCGGATGCTCTTCGTGCCCATCTAAAAACCAGACGACGGCAAAATAGCAATGCTCCAAATCAGCACCGGCAAGTTCTTTGATACTGACGACACTTACAATACGATTCATCGAGGAGTGCTGTATTCGAACCTCCGCCTGATGCATGTTGATTGTGTCACGACTCAGGTTGGTACGCTTTCTCCTGCTGCGCGCTGGGGCGACATTGAGACGCTTGTTTGTGAGGTCGTGGAGCGTCAACCCAACATTCTGGCGGCCGGAACGATTCTTTCGGTCGGCCCAGATGCGTTCATAAATGACTTTGCTGCCGTGTCCTCGTTTTATTTGGAGAGGGTGCTCACCCCCGACCACGATTTAGCAATGCGATTGCTCACTGCGCAACGTCCTCCCTTGGGTATTTCGCGACTTCCCAAACAGTTTGTCTCGAATGTCTTTGATATGTCGTTGCCATACGCCCCTCAAGTTGGCGAGCGCTTGTCTTCGTTCTTTACAGACCTACTCAAGCTAGAGCGCAAATCGTTTTCCGGTGCAATGCGAGCGATTCGACGCTACGTAACGGCGATGTATCGTCTTGCGGATGACTTGGACCTTGCCTACTCGCTATTTGTAGCGGCGATTGAGTCGCTTGCTCAGGAATTCGATGGTTTCAAGCCCGTCTGGGACGACTACGACCAAAGGAAGCGCAAGCCAGTTGACGCCGCTCTTAGTAATGCTCCAGCCGAAATCGCAACGGCCGTGCGCGATGCGATTCTTGGTACGGAGCACATAGCGCTCAGCCGGAGGTTTCGGGAATTCTCTCTAGCTCACATCGGGCCGGAATTTTTCCGAACTGATGCGGTGGGTCGAGTGGGTCCTTCGGGAAAAAGCGACCTAAGTGTGGCGTTGAAGAACGCTTACCAGGTGCGTTCGGGATACGTTCACACGTTGAAGGCGATACCGCGACTGTTGTCGTCACCGATAGCGCTCACGGATTTGATGCCAATCGAGGGAGTGCCGTACCTGTCGTTTGAAGGTATCGCGCGTGTTGCCCGAACGGTCATTCTCGAGTTTGTCCGTCGCGCGCCGACGATGGAGCGCGAAACCTTCGCATATGCGGACGACTTTCCCAACCTGCTGCAGGCGCCACTAGACCCGAGCATGTGGCTGCATATCGCTGAGCACTATTCGACCCAATCCGCCTATATGTATTTGAACGGATTTCTCCAGCAAGTCGAGCAGACGTTGATGAACTCAGACCGGCAAGTCAGTGACCTCCGTGGCGTGAGCGCAAAAATCGAAACGCTCTTGCCATCAATTGCGAAACCGGAGCAGCGACGCCCGTTGGTCGCGTTGTACTGTTGGTTTTTGCACTATCTGGGGAGGGCGGACCGGCAGCGTGCGTTTGAACGGCAAGAAAAATATATCAAGGAACTCGAGGCTGAATGCGCTGAAGCTTTCTTCTTGTATGTCTTCGAAGGTCGTATGCCTCCTTGGTCGGCTGAGAACTGTACAGCGCTGCTTGAGTCGTACATGCGAAAGCGCTACAACAGGAGCCAACTTAATGTCGGCTCTATTCTCGGCGCGGCAGGATTGTTGACCAATGCTGAGATGTACCGGTGTATTGGGGACGAAAGCTCAGCACGGCGTCTTATTTCGATAGCCGTTGAGGAGTTCCCAGGCATCGAAGCGTTAAGACAGTATGAGGCGAACCTGCACGAATCGCTCCAAACAATCGTTTGGTCGGATATATTGATTCCAAAATCTGTTCCGACACAACCCACAGGCAGCAGCGCAACTCGAAAAAAGCTGTCAAAGCTTAACCGACGCCGTTCTGCCGACATGGACCAGGCGCCAGGTGGACATCGCCGTTCGCGCCAGGACGCGAGAAAAAATAAATTGAAGTAGTGACCGAAGAGCCCGCTGCATATTTGCATAGCGGGTCTGATAAATCGTGGTTTGCAGGTCACGCTCGTCAATGACGCGGTGACGGTCAAGTTGGCCTGAGACACAACGACGCGACCGACCCGCATGGCTCACTTTGGTGCCTGTGGGCTCCATAACCTAAACAACGTTAGACCTCCTTTGACGCCGACTTGCTCGCTCCAATGCTCACTCATCAGCGCGTCTCGGGTCAGTCGGTCATTTGATAAGCTGTGGGTAATCTCATCTGTCAAAAGGACCTTCTATGGCGTTGTTTGAAATATCGAACGATGGATTGCATCCTATCTCCCTCGCTACCTTCGGAGGCCTCGGCTTGCAAGAACGGGGCAACATTCAGAAGGCAGTGCGCGCACACATAGGAGCCATCACTCCTGGCGTCCGCACAAAGGTTATTGCGGAAGAGTTCGGCGACTGGACCGGCGCGAATCGTAGAATCGACTTGCTGTGCTTGGACGAGCACGCCAACCTGGTGGTCGTCGAATTGAAGCGCGATGACGGCGCGCATATGGACCTGCAAGCGCTGCGATATGCCGCGATGATTTCGACGATGCGATTCGAGCAAGCGGTCGACGCCCATCGGAAGTACCTGAACGACAACGGTTCCAGTGAAGACCCTGAGCAAGCGCTTCGCGAGTTCCTCGACATAGACGAAGGTCCGATTGTATTCACTGACACGGTGCGCATCGTATTGGCGTCCGCTAATTTCTCTTCCGAACTGACGACAGCTGTTCTCTGGTTGAACAAGCAAGGCAATATGGACATCCGCTGCGTCCAGATGCGACCCCACGCCATTGACGCTCGCGTGTTACTGGACATCCAACAGGTTATTCCCCTCCCTCAAGCTGCTCAATACACGGTCGCGCTACGCGAGAAGTCGATTGAGAAAGACAGCGTGCGGACTTCGACGCGGGACACTACAAAATACGATTTGACTATCGGCGACGCGTTTTTCCCCAATTTACCCAAACGCCGCCTCATGCTTGCGCTTGTACGCGAGGCTATAAAGCAAGGCCGCTCGCCCGACCAAATTCGTGACGCCATTGCATGGCGAAAGCGAGACCTCTTTCTTTCGGCACCCGGACACGCGAATGAGGCGACTTTTCAATCACTGTTTCCTGGAAAGAAGCTTCGATATTTCTTTGGGCCCGAAGAGATTTTCTTCCTCGACGAGACCACGTATGTTCTGTCTCGAGCTTGGGGAGACCGAACCCTTGAAGCTGCCGAACAGGTCAAGCAGCTTTTGCGAAGCCCAGACGAGGTGTCTTGGGAATCGACGTCGTCTAGTGGCGAAGATGAGGAAGAGACTTACGATGGCTACGTAATCAAACGCTTGGCGAGCGGCGTCATTCAGCTCGAGCGGGATGGTCAGGTTGTGTCACCAGCGATGCCCGTGCTTCGCCAACTTGCTCACAAACTGGACATCTCAACGGCGTATGAAAGCGGAACCGAAGCAAATACCCAGCGGCTCGGAAAGCGCATCATCAACGCCCTTCAGTCGACTTAAGCGCGCTGCGCGCCGGCGGGAAGGAAGCTGGCGCGCGTATCTCGCCTTTCGAGGACTAACACTCGTGCAGCAGTTCGGCGCCGGCGCGAATCCGAGTGAGCGGGTTGTGCAGTTCGTGCGCGAGCATCGCAAGAAACTCGTCCTAGCGCTGATGCGGCTCCCGCAGCTCCTGCTCGGCCAGAACCTTCTCGACTTGGCGGCCCGGCCGCGTAAGCCACCCTCCGCGATTCCGCCGCGCTCTAAAAAACTTCCCGAATGAGCCTTTGGCAGCGTGCAGTGCGTCGAACGCGTCCGCGCAGCCTGCAACTCCGGCATCGCGGCGGTCACTCTTGCGCTGGCCGGATTACTTCAGATTGCCAGACAGGAACTGCTTGAGCCGGTCGCTGCGCGGAGCAGTGAGGACCTCGTCCGGCGCGCCTTCTTCTTGAGTGCGACCCTGATGCAAAAACATGACGTGGTTCGACACGTTTCGCGCGAAGCCCATTTCGTGAGTCACGACGACCATCGTGCGACCTTCCTCAGCGAGCTTCTGCATGACTCGCAATACCTCGCCAACCAGTTCCGGGTCAAGAGCAGACGTCGGTTCGTCGAAGAGCATGACGTCCGGGTTCATTGCTAGAGCGCGGGCGATGGCCACACGCTGCTGCTGGCCGCCCGAAAGGTGGGACGGGTATTGCTTCTCGATACGAGAGGGCAAACCAACCTTCTCGAGATACGCTCGCGCGCGCTCCTCTGCCTCGCGACGGGGGATACCGAGCACATGGATGGGGGCCTCGATGACGTTCTCGAGCACGTTCATGTGTGCCCAGAGGTTGAAGTGCTGAAACACCATCGCGAGCTTGGTGCGGACCCGCTGCAACTGCTTGTGGTCGACGACATCTACACGTCCGCTCTTGCACAGCCGCGTCTTGACCTCTTCGCCGTCGACGATGACTTTTCCGGAGTTGGCTCGTTCCAAGAAGTTGATACAACGCAGGAAGGTGCTCTTGCCCGAACCACTTGCGCCGATGATGCTGATAACGTCACCCTTGTTCGCCGTCAGCGAGACGCCCTTGAGTACCTGGTTATCGCCGAAGCGCTTGTGCATATCCTGGACGGCAAGCTTCCTGGTCTCAGCCTTAACCGGTTCGAGCATGATGCTGTTCCTTTGACGATACGTATAAATCTCCGGTACGCCGCACACGCCAGAACCGGGAATGGAAAATGTCGACTCAATGCATCCCGATAGAGTTATCGACTTCAGTTGAATCTGATTCACTAATCTAAGGAGCAATACGAATTATGTGGGATTACTACCGTTAAACTCGACCCCGGACGGTCACGCCGTCGGCATCCTCTTGATAGAACCTTTCTCTTCGTCGCGCCGCACGGGCCGTGGGCGAAGATGTGGCGTGAGCCTCCTCTCGAAATATTGCAGCACGCGTGTGATGGCAAAGTTGATGAGCAGGTAAATCGCGCCGGCACAAACGAATACCGGCACCGCGTTATAGGTCTGCGAAATCACCTTGTAGGCGATACCCGTCACTTCCATCAAGGTGATAATGCTCGCGAGCGAGGTCGACTTGACGATGAGAATGATTTCGTTGCTGTACGCGGGTAGGACCTGGCGCAGCGCAAGCGGAAAGATGATGCGCCGGAAGGTTCTCGCCCCCGACATCCCGCAGGCCCATGCGGCTTCAATCTGCCCGTACGGAACCGAGAGAATGCCGCCCCGGATAATCTCGGCCCCATAAGCGGCTGTGTTCATCGACAGCGCCAATACTGCGCACCAGAACGGTTCTCTGAGATACACCCAGGCGAAGCTGTGCCTGACTGTGGAAATCTGTCCCAACCCGTAGTAGATGAGGAAGATTTGCACCAGCAGCGGGGTTCCGCGGAAAACAAAGACGTATCCGCGTACCAGCGTGCGAACGGGCCATGGCCCGTACAGTCGCAGGCTTGCGAGAATGAGCGCGAAGACTGCGCCGGCAGTGATGGAGATTGACGCGAGCTGCAGTGTTTTTGGAACGCCAGCGAGCAGGCTCAGAAAAGTGTCGCTCATGAAATGGAAGTTCATCACGCTTTCCTCACTCCACGGAACGCACGCGCTTCCACACGGCGGAAGCCCCAACCCGTCACGGACGAGACGGCCAGATACAGCAACGCTGCCGTCGCGTAAAAGTAGAAAGGCTGGTGCGTCGAACCGCTGCCGATTGCCGACTGCCGCATGAGCTCGACCAGACCGATTACCGAAATGAGCGCGGACTCCTTAAGGACCAGTTGCCAGACGTTTTCCATCCCCGGGATGGCGAAACGGACAAGCTGCGGGACGATGATTCGACGTAGGAGCAGCGGCGTGCTCATTCCGTACGCCCGACCGGCCTCAAGCTGTCCCGTATGGATTGCGAGGAACGCCCCACGAAGCACCTCCGACTGGTACGCACCTGACACAACGCCGATGGCGAGCGCTCCGGTCGCGAACGCAGGAGTCGAGATGAACCCCTGTGCACCGAACATGGAGCCGATGTAGCTCAGCAGTGAACTTCCGCCGAAGTACAGCAGATAGATAACCAGCAGGTCGGGGACGCCGCGCAGGACGGTGGCATATCCGTCCGCCAGCAGTCGCGCGAGCGCGGACTTCGACAGCCGGGCCCAACAGACGATTGAGCCGAACACCATCCCGATGAAGAAGCCGCTCACTGCAACGGCGACGCTCATGAGAGCGGCTATGAGCATGAGCGCACCCCAGCCGTCTGGCCCAAATCCCATCACAGCCAAAAATTCACTTCCAGACATGAGTGCCTCCTTCCAAACTCACAATTTGCGCTTTGCCTAACACAACGCTGCTTCTACTGCACGTCAGCGGCTAACGCGGCTCCCCGCGACTTGGAGATGTTCAATGCGTGACCGCTACGAATGACTCAGACGAAAACCGTTTGGGACTGAAGGCGTCAATCGACAGCGAGGACTTGCCGTCCAGAATCAAATCGGCGAGCACGGAACCCACAATGGGGCCGAGCTGGAAGCCGTGCCCCGAGAAGCCGAACGCGTGCCAAACGCCAGGCGAGTGGATGCTCGGTCCGATAGTCGGAAGAAGGTCGGGGGTCAGCGCTTCGAGGCCGGCCCAGCTTCGTACGACAGTCGCATTGCGCAGCATCGGGAAGAAGTCGAGAACTGTGCTCGCGCTTTCCACCATGCGGTCTGCGACCGTTATGGAGGTTTCGTTTTCCATGTCCACGATGGCGGGTACGCCGCCGCCGATGACGACTGTCCCGGACTCGGTCTGCTTGAACGACAAGGTCCGGTCGATGCCGACCACCACGGCATCCAGGAACTTCGGCAGACGCGCGGTGACCATGAGCGTGAGAGCTGCCGGGTCGCACGGAAGGTCGTCGCCTGCGAGCTTCGCGAACTGCTGAGCCCATGCTCCGCCGCAATTCACGACAACTTGAGCGCTGCGCGGACCGGCCGTCGTTTCGACGAGCCAGCGATTGCCGGTCTGCTGGAGACCATTCACTCGCACACCCTCGATGAACTTCGCTCCGAGCTGCTCTGCACGGAGGCGAAATGCGCGAGTCGTGCGAGCCGGATTTGCGTGGCCGTCGCGGCGCGAGATGAAGCCGCCAACGCACATGTCAGAGATGGTCGGCAGCAGCTTCTTCATCTCTACGCGCGTGAGCAGTTCCTCGAAGTGATAGCCCATGCCCTGGAGCTCCGCAACGCGGCGTTCGCACCATGCCATTTCCTTCATATCGCCGGCGACGCCAATTTGCCCGACGTCGCCGACGAAATGGCATGACTCCGCGAGCTCGGGGCCGAGCAGAGAGTCGAGATTGAACCACTGCTCCATCGCAGCCATCGACAGGGGAATCTCAGGAATGTCGCGCATCAGCTGGCGCACACCGCCGGCGTTCACGCCGGATGCATGACGGCCAACCACGTTCTTCTCGATGACGAGGACCGACAGTCCCTTCTTTGCGAGATGCAACGCGGTGCTGCATCCATGAAAGCCACCGCCTACGACGACTGCATCGTAGGAGGCACCGGCTTTGTCTGTTTGAGTGCTCGAATTCATGCTTAAAGCTCACGGCGGGTCGGTTCTGCGGGGGCTTTCAGTCCCGGCTCAGTCAGGGCATTATGCAGGTCAGCTAACGCACCAAGGGACAACGGTTTGACCGGAATGCGAGGTCGGTACAGGCCGACCTTCTCAATGGACTGGCCGAGTTCTTCGGCAATAATTCGTCCGACAGTCGTGCCGCACATACGTCCCTGGCACGGTCCCATACCGCATCGGGTCAGAGACTTAATCTGGTCGGGGTTCGTCAGGCCATCGTCCCTGATGGTGCTTCGGAGCGATGCAGCCGAAATTTCCTCGCAGCGGCATACGATGGTGTCGCCCGTTGGCAGCAGCCTGACAAGCGTGGGCGGAAACGCGCGGTCGAGGAAGGGACGAATCCGCGTGTGTTGCTTCAGCTGCTTGCGCCATTCCCCTGCGCGAGAATCGCGCTCCTGCACGCTAATCTTGCCGAGCTTGCAGGCAGCATCGAGGGCTGCGAGTTTGCCGAGGGGCACTGCGGCCTTTGCACCGAGAATCTGTCGTCCGTCACCTGCGACTGCAAGGCGCTCCCGGCTTGTCGCACCCCATTCGTCGACGTCCGGCCGCCAGGTAAGCTGTGACTCATCCCAGCTATGACGAATACCGGCGGAGCGACTCAGTTGAACGTTCGGCACAACGCCGTCGTGAAGGAGAAGCACAGAGGCGTCGATGCTCTGACGCTGTCCGCCCACGTCGAACGACACCTTCTCGAGCGTGCTCGCTCCGCGGGCTTCGACTGCCGATACGCCATGATGCACAGCGACGCCCGCGGCGCGCAGACGACGCATCCACGACAGTCCCTTCATGATTTCCCTGAACTGCGAGATAGCACGCGGCAGTTCGAGTAGTGCGCCCGCAGGCAACATGCGTGGCGTCGTAATCAGCACAGCCTTCAGGGGGACCTTTGCCTCAAGCAATTGGGCCGCCACGAGCAACGGCAGAGGACCGCAGCCACAGATGACCGTGGGTTCCGACGGCACGACACCAGATGACTTGAGCAGCGTTTGCGCGGCTCCCGCACCCATGACGCCGGGCAGCGTCCAGCCTGTCACCGGAACGGGGCGCTCCATGGCACCCGTCGCCAGAATGACGCGCTTCGCGCGCAGCAGGGAGGCGACACCGTTCTGCGTAATTCCGACTGTGCCATCGGGGCAAACCTGCCACACAGCGGAGCCCGGCGCATAGACGGCGCCGCTACGACGGAAAGCCTCAACGACACCCAAGCCCGAACGGTAGTCTGGGCCGAGGAGCGGAGCAATGCGGTCGTCTTGTTTTGTCCGTCGCTCGATAGAGCGATAAATCTGGCCGCCGGGCGTCTCCTGTTCATCAAGGATGACCGTATCGAGGCCAAGCTCGGCAGCCAAGGTCGCGGCCGCGAGTCCCGCAGGCCCGCCACCGATGACCACCAGTTCACATTCTGCGCGGTCTGCGACGTTCATAGCGACTCCAGCTCGCCGGGACCGTCCTGATGCGTGACGCTCATACCGGGTTTCGCGATGACGAGGCAGGCCTGGCAATTGGGCACGCCATCGATTGCAACAAGGCAGTCAAAGCAGTTGCCAATCATGCAATGAGGCTGACGCGGCGCCCCTGTAACTGGCGTCGTGCGGAAGAAGGCAACTCCTTGCGCGAGGAGTGCTGCAGCGACCGTGTCGCCCTCCGTTGCAGTGATGAGCTGCTCGTCGAAGGTGAACTGAATCGGCTTCGCAGGCGGCTCCAGTCTTGAAAACATTGCCATTTGCTGGATAGATTTGAATTGCTCGTGGTGTGCTAGGTGGGCTGACGGCCGGACTTTGTGGCCCGGCCGTCACGCATCAGTTCTGCGGCGACAGGTCGAGGCCGAACCACTTTTGCATCAGCTTCTTGTTCGTGCCGTCGTCGTTCACCGACTTGATTGCGGCGTCGAACTTCTCTTTCAGTTCGGTATCGCTCTTACGCAAGGCGACGTTCGTCGTTCCGCCGCCGAGGACACCGCCGATGAAACGGGGGCCTGCCAACGTTGCGTCCTTCATGTCCGGCTGGGACACCGCCTTATTGAGGACCGTGATGTTCGCCATCACCAGGTCAACGCGGCCAGCTTCGAGGTCGAGGTTGTGCTGTTCGATGGTCTTGTATTCGCGAACCTCAACATAGTCCTTCAGGTACTTGTCGACGAAGTTCGCAGCCGTACTCGCCGACTGAACGCCGAGCACCTTGCCCTTGAGCAGCGGAGCGAGCTTCGCCACTTCCTTCCTGGCTGCCCCCTCGTCCTTGCTCAGATTGAAGAGCGTGTTGAAGTCCGGCATCTGCGCCAGCGGGCTCGACTTGAGGGTCATGAAGCCGTTCGGTGCCTGGGTGTATGCGACGGAGAAAGCGACGACCTTCTGGCGCTCCGGCGTGACACCCATCGAAGCCATGATTGCGTCGTACTTGCCGGCGTTCAGAGCCGGAATAATCCCGTCCCAATCCTGCGCGACGATGTCGCATTTGGCCTTCATACGCACGCAGAGCTCGTTGGCCAGGTCAACTTCATACCCCTGCAACTTCCCGTTGGGACCCATGAAATTCCAGGGAGCGTAAGCGCCCTCGGTCGCGATGGTTACCTTGTCCCAGGTCGTCGCGGCGAAAGCCGGTTGAGCGAGCGCTACGCCGACCAGCAAAAGTGCAAGTGTGGGAAATCGCATTGCAATCACCTATAGAAAATCGAGCTGAATTCCAGCCGAACATGTCGTGGTCGATGTTTGGAATCTGCGCGCCGGATGCGCGACAGGCACCTTTTTTAGTCGATACGCTCGGAGATTTTCGAAAATTCGCGTGCCACCGGTCGGACGGAGAGCCGCCTAACGAGGCCGAAACAGAAGAGTTTTCGAGGTAGAAAAGGAGGAAATACGCGACTCTCGCGTCCGTCTTTTTCGTGCTGTCTCCGTGACCGAATGTTCGGCAACCAGAAGTCGTGCGTCCAATACTTTGTTTTCAGCCGTCTATAGGATTGGGCTATACTCGTTTGAGCGATTTTCCGTTGGAGCGGCACATTGAACTACCGGCAGCTAGAGGCGTTCCGGGCGCTAATGGAGACAGGCACGGTGACGGCAGCCAGTCAGATGCTGTCGATTTCACAGCCATCGCTCAGCGCGCATATAGCTAACCTTGAGCACGATTTAAAACTGACCCTATTTCATAGGCGAGGTGGACGCCTCGTTCCGACTGCGGAAAGTCAGCTTCTCTTGGCCGAGGTGGAGCATGTAGTCAAAGGCATGGGACGGCTACGGCGCCTCGCAACTGACATCCGCAGTCTGCAAACAGGTCGGGTGACGGTTGCTGCCTACCCGGCGCTCGCGGCGATGCTGCCCAAGTTCGCAGTCGAATTCGCGACGAAGCATGACGGTGCGTTGCTCGAGCTGCAGGTTCACGACTCTCTGCGTAATTCGGAACTGGCGGCAACGCGACAGGTCGACATTGCGCTCACCGCCATGCCCGTTGGCGACCCGGCCGTAATCTGTGAGCTTCTAAGCCGCGCAAGCTGCGTATGCATTCTGCCCAACGGCCACCGTCTGGCTGCGGCAGACGCCGTGACTCCTCAGGACCTCCGGGACGAACCGTTCATCGCGCTCGGTCGCGAAGATGGTTCGAGACAGGCAGTGGAGCGCGTACTTGGTCAACACGGCGTGGATTTGAACGTCCGGTTCGAGACGAATCGCTCGGAGACCGCGTGCGGCCTCGTGCAGGACGGTGGCGGCATTGCAATCATCGATTCACACTGCGCGAGCGCCTGGACTGACCGCATCGCGGTGCGACCGTTCACGGCGAACGTGCCCTGCGACGTGTATGTCGTCCGCAGCCGCCAAGAGGACTCGTCGCTGCTTCTTCAAGCCTTCATTGAGGACCTTCGCTCAAAACTGTCCTCTTTGTAGACTGTGCCCGGACTGCGCGCATCACCTCGCGATGCACCGCAACCGCACTGCGACAGCGAACTGCTAAAGCGAACTGCTAAAGCGAACTGCCTTTATTAGGCTTTGCTTCTTCCCTTGTTCCGAGCACTTTGTCTCGCCGCTGCCCAGTCCGCTGAAATTTTTTTGCCGGTAAATCTCCTTCGCTCACGGCCAGATTTCTAAGCGCAGCGCGTCCCATGCGAAATCATCACCCCAGTTGTGCGGTATACATACTGCTGCCCGTTCCGCGGTGCAGCCGCGTGACTGGTCGGACATCAACGGCAGCAGTCGCGGGACAGCCGGTACTGTGGGATAGCCTTGAGATACCGGACAGGGTGGCGAAGTTAGCGCCCTGAGGCGAACGGCTGACGGGCGACGCTGGCTCCGAGGGGCATCTCTACGATGCTTTGGAACATGTCTGAAGGCCTCGCATAGGATAAGGCGGGGCTCAACTTCACCAAGGGGCATTCACAAAAACAAGAGATGCATGCTAGAGGGAATGCACAAACGTAGGAACGCGAAACAAGGCGCTACGGGGTTACGCCGCGAGACGACGCTCGCAGCTCGGCCGCTGCCGGTCGGGCGGGAAGCGGAGAGTGACGCTAGGTCCGTGGGGTCGAGATGCAACCAGCCGTCGCCGTATCTGGCGACGGCACTGCTCTGATACCGAGTGAAACGAGACCACCCGACGCCCGATACTCAAGGCTGGAGCCCGGAGCTAACGTCGTTGGACAACCGGATGAGCTCGTCAATCACCAGTCTGACTCGTGGCTGAACATATTGTGTTCTCGGCCAGATGACATGAACCGGCATCTCCACACAAGACCATTCCATCAGAATTTCAATCAGGTCCCCGTTGCGAGGATGCGCACCGACAAGCCAAGCTCGAAGCTGAGCCACGCCGCAACCTGCTACCGCAGCATTCAGCATCGCATCACCGTCTCCCACTCATGCCGGGCTCTTACCGGCGTGAGCTCAAACTCGCCAGCGTCATTTCGAAGCAGCCACGCGGAGCGGCGACTTCGTTGCAAACTGAGTCAATGACCGTTCGCGAGTAGGCGGAGCACATTGTCGGCTCTACTCGCGTGCGCCGCATTTTTTAGACGGTTACCGCAGGCCTAGAATCAACCGTCGCGTCAGGAGCGGGCGCAGTCGCGCTCTTGCGCAGCGCTGTTTTCGCCGACGCTTTCTTAGCCGACACCTTCGCGCTCGCGGACTTCTTGGCAACAGTTTTCTTCACCGCTGGGGCTTGCTTGGCAGCAGCCTTTTGCACCGGCTTTTTGTCGGCTGCGGCCGCACCCTCAATCAGGAATTTGGTACGGTCCTTCGCGTTAGCAATCCAAGCCGGCGGCCGTGCACGCCCACTCCACGTCGCGCCAGTCTTTGGGTCACGATAGAGCGCCGGCTGCGGGCCTCTGACGTAGTTGCCAGCCTTCGCGGTCTTCTTGATAGCAGGAGTCGACACTGCGGCGTCGTCTCCCACCAGAAACTTACTGCGGTCCTTCGCGTTTGCTATCCATCGGGGCGTACGGCCGCGCCCTGACCAAGTCGCGCCGGTCTTCGGGTCGCGATAATTAGCTACTGCACTCGGAGCTTTGGCTGCAGCCTTGGCGCCCGGTTTGGGTCCACGTTTTTTGCCGCCAGTGTGCGCATCTATGTCAGCAGTCGTTAGTCCATGTTCTGCCATCAAGTTTTTAAT
The DNA here is from genome assembly GCF_003058125.1 of Paraburkholderia sp. GV068. Lineage (NCBI taxonomy): Bacteria > Pseudomonadati > Pseudomonadota > Betaproteobacteria > Burkholderiales > Burkholderiaceae > Paraburkholderia > Paraburkholderia sp. GV068. Next base: position 14,182 of record NZ_QBUB01000014.1, on the reverse strand, counting down.
CTTCTGGATTACAGCACTCGACTTTTTCGCGCGGAGCGCATCGGCTTGCGCCTGCAGTCTCTGGATTTTTGTTTGCAAGGATTCTAAGGTCGCCATTTGTCGTTTCTCCCATTGAACTGCCTGCACTATGCCATGTGGATAAGCGCGTCGGCTAGTCAGGCCCACCACAGGGCCGACGCGATTTCGCATCATCCGAGTTCTGCGAATGACCGTACTGATTTATGCAGGTAGTCGAAGAAGCAGTGCAGAATAACCGGCGAGGCGTAATCCTGATACCTAGCCAGCGCTAAGTGGATTGGGAGCCAAGTGTCTGAGATGCAATGAGCCTAGGGAGCGGTTCGCAAGTGCATTTGCAGAGGGCATTTTCCAAAGCGACCTGCTTGCCCATTACTGATACGGTATGTGGCGCTCCGTCAGTGATGATGACGCTTCCCTTGTCGCAGCTATGACATTTGACAGCGCCGCCGATTCAAGCCAGCGGCTTCCCGTCCAGGGATGACCCACTGATACCGTCCGTCACGATACTGTTACGGTCAGTCGCGTCGCCCTGGACAATGAATCTACGTCCCGTGCCTCGTCTCCATGAACAATCTCTTTGCTGGCGGCGTTGCGTTAGGCTTGCGCCGGGGTCGCGCCTCATTCGTGATGCAACCAGATGCAACGTCCGCGCCCTTTCTTGAGCAAGCCCTTTTCGCACTGGACTGAGCGGCGAAGGCTCAGACCTTCATCGGCTCGTCTATGGCCGTCCTTTCACAGTCCCGTAAAACGTCGCTAGGCCATGCGGGCTGGCGGCTTGTAAGCTGACCGATGTAGTGCAGAACCGCCGTAATAAAAACAAATCCGCTGAACATGCGTATTAGGCGATGCGCCTGAGCATTACCCTCCAGCACTAGTTCCCGGTCCGTGCGCGTCCAGATTTGGAACGAATTGGCAAGAGAAACGCGCGTCGGAACGAGGTCCGGTATCGGGAGGTCTGTTGGCCCCTTCTCCATGTATTGGCGGATATATTCAAACTGGTCCGAAAGTCCCCTGACGATTTCGCGCCCCGTGGGCGTGGATTCATCCAGGAAACTGGTAACCCTGCTACCAACGGAGAATGACTGAACTACGTTGCTGTCCGCATCAAGGACGTGACACCGGATGAGGTATGGGGTGACGCGCGAGACCGTGTCTTTACGACGCTTCTCGACAAAGAAAAAGGCCTTATCCCAAGGGACTGCGATAACTTCCTTTGCACCAGCACCCCGGAACGCGTAGACCATCCGATTTCGGCGGTTGAAGCGAATCGGAGTACGTGTCCAAGTAAAATTTTCTTGGAGAAAGGCCCAGATAGTGATGCCCAACAGACCAAGAATTGCGACAAGTATGAGAGCCATGCCGACCATTACCGCCGTCAACGTGGCATCGCGTGCGACCGTATCCGGGATATGCGTCATGTCATAGATTTGACCGAACAGAATATACAACCCAAAGGGAATCAGGAACAGGCACGCATAGGTCAGCATGCCTCGCTGGCGAAAGAGCGAATTTGTAGTTTCCAGAAACACGTCACTCATCGAAAACACCGAGAAGTTGTCCCTCGGCGTATCGCTGGCGGGCGCATCCACGCGCAACTGGCGCTGTCTTTCTTCGTCTGTCAGGGGCCGATTCAGCTTAACCCAGAGACTTCCTTCCAATGCCATAGCGATTCCTCTTAAGCCCCCAGGCCGTTGTATGCTTTCAATTCTTCGGCCATTGTCTCGTAGTGCCCCTCTTTGCCCTTCTTATTCGTGCCAAAGTAGCTACGCCCCAAGAATTCGGTCACTCCGGTTCTTTCATCCACAAGATTACCAATCCTATCGCGATAAGGAACAGAGTAAGCGGAAGAACCGCGAAAGCTAATGCTTCAACTGAAGCCGCAATGGCGAGCGCAAATCCCCCAATCGCGGACGGCCGGCTTTGGAATGGCGGACCACGCACTGTTTCGCGAAGCTGCCGGGGCGCTTGAGCGCAGCGCGGCCCGGGCAACAACGACCTTCGTCTGGAAGATGAGCCCAGATGACGCTGCAGTTTGAGAGCGGCTGCTCGCACTTCACGACGAACAACTTGCGGGTACGTCGGTCGGCGTGATGCATGGCGCGCAGAAACGGATAGAGCGATTTGCGAGAAGCGACCGAAAAGTGCCTTGGCAGGAAACAGGCCCTTGACCAGGAATCGGCGACCGATGGACGAGCCGTCGTGCTCCTGGAAGTCGATGAGCGAAAGCCCGGCATACACCGCGAAATGCGCTACGAGATAACGCCGTCAGAGCTGATTGCCGTAATTCGTGCGCACGGTGTGGCGTTGACAGCCGTTGCCGTCGCAACGTAGGCCCCCATCGAGACGGTGGCTACGGAGTGCTGCCTGCAGTAAGCCCCTCCAGCTTCGGGCGACAACCCGATGCACTCAGGCCCAGGCCATTCGGCATGTGCGGCGGCTGCACCGTTATGCCCGACTGCTTGCCCAGGACGTGGCGCGACCGGCGCAGCAACCACATCTCGCAGGCACCGGCCTGCTGCAGAAGCAAGTCAACCGGCGCACAAAAAGGTCATCCCCCGTTCCGACGGCGCTGGACGCTGGTATCCCCGTGCCGTCGCCATACTGCCTCAGACCGTGCACGGCCGTTCCGAGACTTTTGGAGGAACTGCGACGACATAGACAATCCAGGCAACATGCTCTCATTTTTGCGTCCGGGCGCACGCGATGGACGACCGCTACGCGGGAGTTGCGGTGGCGACGTGCCTTGTTTAAAGATGACTCTAGCCATTCCACTGGAAGCGAGCGCCCGGTCCTTTCCTCGTTGTGCCGGACGCTGCCAGTCTGTTTCTAGCTCCCACCGAAAAAGATGTCGCATTGTGGGGTCGTGCCGCAGGGTCTTGCACGTTTCACGCCGCCTTGCACTTTCGTATCGGGCATGCCGCCGTATGCTTGGGTCGCCGCACTCGGGGCGACGTCTGAAGTCACAGCATTTTGAGGTGCGGCAGGCTGTGTCGTATCTGGCATTCCTTGCGAATGCGCCAGACCGGCCAAAACAACCAGCCCTGCTGCGGAAGCAACCATCAGTCGCGTTTTCACGTTGGCTCCTGAAATACATTGAGTTTCCAATCGATGTGATTGGTCATTCGCGAACGCCGGAATCGTCGTTCGCCCGAGATACTCAGACACGCGTCCTTCGGGTCTCCGGGCTTGATGCCCGAGGCCAAAGTTCTAGGTCGTTGGAAAAAACGGAAGCGCAGTGCGCCGAGCGGAGTTCCCGGACGGAAGGTGGCGTGCGAACTGGCAGTGTCAACGAATTTTGTGGACCCTCGACACGTAATAATCGCCCTGCATCTATGTTATAGGGCGTGCGATACGCATGCGGTAGTGAATATTCATGGCGCGCTCTACTTGCTGCCCCCCACTGTGCTTTTTACGCCAGCCCTAGGTCTAATCGCAACCCGAAGTCGGTGAAGCTCCGTTCGCTGAGCGATGCCCATATACCTCAGAGGAACGGTTCCGACGCGCCTACTATCGGCACCTCCATGCAAACGCGAACAAAGAAATCTTGTTCGTCGATTACGCGGCGGTCTGGCTTAAGTCGCGCCGACCCTATTACGCTGCGGTGCTGGAGCGCCTTGTGCAGGACGCGGGCCACGCGATTGTGCCGGGCCGTCGCATGAAGCTTGCCTACGAAGTGGGCGGCGGCATGGTAGCTGCCGCCCATCGAAGCAAAGGACGCAAAAAGAGGTGTCTGTAGACAGTTGAAACTTTGCTTCAGAAAGCGCCCGAATCAACCAAGTGCGTGAGGCAGTGCTGGTAGATTTCCCGCGCCAGGGGCGAGCGGAAGTCGAGCCGCAGGTTTTCGCAAAAGAGCGCCGGGACGGATTTGGGCGTCACGGCCGGTTGCAATGTCTTCCGGAGACGTCGCGCGATATCCACTGCCTGGGCGGACAGCATCACCCGCTGCATGATGTCGGCGCCTCCCCCGTTCGTTCTGAGCCAGAGCTGCGTTGACTCGACGACATGCGCGACCGACAGCCATTCGCCTGTCATCTGCCGGGCGAGCAGGTGCGCTGCGACGAGATAGGCAAGCAGTTCTGCGCGAGCGCGCAAGTCCAGGTTAAGCGGGTTGTTCACTCTGTCGCGTCAGCCATAGTTCGGTTAAACGGAGTCAGGCGGCCAGCCGGTGCTCGTAGTATGGCCGGTCCCTGTCGTCCAGTATCGCGTACATTGCCTCCAGGTTCGACGCGTCAGGGTTGAGCCAGGCGTCGACGTTTTCCGGCTTGATGGGGATGATGCACCGGTCGTGACCGGCAGCTGCAATCTCCGGTGGCGGCTCGTCGGTGATGGCAGCGAACGAGAGTAAATCCGGCTGACCGGGCGCAGTCCATCGCGACCAGAGGCAAGCCACGTGCATCAGTTCGCCTTTTGCCGGACGGAATTCCAGCACTACGTTCTCGTCGCGCTCGTGCGTCTCGAGAAGCGTGCCTTCAAATTTGGCCTTGCTCACGTTTTCGTAAAAGACCTCGACCAGCAGAATGCCGTGAGTATGTCCAAAGCAAGGTTTCCAGAATCCTTGCAGACTGTCCCTGCGGGCGTTATAGGTTCCAGGGAATTTGATATCGAAAGACGCCGGCTTACCAGCAATGCGGCATTGATAACGCATCGGCTTGACGACGCGCTTTCCATTTTCTGAAATCATCACGGGCGCGTAGTGACCTGGGAAAATGCGCGAGTCACGCGGTTCAGGCTCCGTGCGCTGGAGGTCATCAATTCTGGCTTTGGTCCAGGCAATCTTGTCGGTCGCTATGCGCCGACTTTCGGTGGCCGCCTTCGTAACTTTGGTCTCCAGAGCGCGCTCGGCATCGGCCAGCCGCTTGCGCTGTTTGAACAGCTCCTGCTCGAGCTTTGTCGCCTGTGCGGCATTGAACCGGCCGATGAGGGTAGCGATTTCTCGTTCCGCTTCGTTCTCTGGTTGCGCGAATGCGGCCTCCATGGCCTTCGGTACCTTCGCCTTGCTGATGTCTTCGGCTCGCTCAAAAAACAGGCGCGCAAACTCATGAATGTCCATGATGGCGCCGAAGGTGCGAACAAATTTTCGGTAGTCCGCGACTATCTGGGCCGAGTAGCACATCCGTTCCTCCGGTATCCATCACATGAGTGGGCCGCTGATGAAGAGCCCTTAGCTGAAATCTACACCGAATCTACACCTTTACTGCCCGCCGGCGGTCGGCGTTGGCAACCGCATGAAGCGGTCAAGCGTCAGCAGAAATTCCTGCTGACAGAATGCAGGCCGCCCAGCAGATGCGACATGTCGACAAGCCTGTGCGCCACCAGATGCCGCACCTCGCCCTGACACTGCCAGACCCCGTAGACGGCGAGCAGCGACGCACTGAGCGCCTCCTTGCGCTGCTTCTCGAGCAGACTCGGCCAGATGATGACGTTCACGTTGCCCGTTTCGTCTTCAAGCGTAACGAACACCACGCCCTTGGCCGTGCCAGGCCGCTGGCGCACGGTGACGAGACCACAGCCGCGCGCAAGCCGGCCGTCCCGGTAGGTGCGCAACGTGGCTGCCGGCATGAGGCGATTGGCGAGCAACTGCGGGCGCAAGAGTTCCAGCGGATGACGACCGAGCGTCAGGCCCACCGAGCGATAGTCCGCCACGATTTCGTTCGCTTCGGAGGGCGCGCCGAGTTCCGGCGTCTCATCCTCGACGGCCGCGGCCGCCAGCATGTCCTTCTCAGGGACAGCGGCCACCGACTGCCAGAGCGCCTCGCGCCGGTTGCCGGCGAGCGCGGCGAGCGCATTCGCGTCGGCGAGAATATGCAGGTCCCGACGGTCGAGCGCCGCGCGGCGCGCGAGGTCCTTCACGCTCGCGAAAGGCCGTACCGCGCGCGAGTTCTCAATCCGCTCGGCCGTGCCTTCCTTCATGCCACGCAGCAGCGAGAGACCCAGGCGCACTGCGGGCCGCTTCTCGCCAGCCATAGGTTCGAGGGACGAATTCCATCCACTAATCGTCACATCGACCGGCAGCACCTTGACGCCATGGCGCTGCGCATCCTGCGCGAGTTGCGACGGTGAATAAAAGCCCATCGGCTGGCTGTTGAGCATCGCGGCGAGAAATGCCTCAGGCTCGTGACATTTCAGCCAGCTGCTCGCGTACACGAGCAGCGCGAAACTCGCCGCATGGCTTTCCGGAAAACCATACTCGCCGAAGCCCTTTATCTGTTCGAAGATGGCTTCGGCAAACGCAAGGTCATAACCCCGCTCCTGCATCCCAAGGACGATGCGGTCATAGTATTTTCCGAGGCCACCCTTACGCTTCCAGGCGGCCATCGCGCGCCGCAACTGGTCTGCCTCGCCCGCGGTGAAGCCCGCGGCGAGAATGGCGACCTGCATCACCTGCTCCTGGAAAATCGGCACGCCGAGCGTGCGGCCCAGTGCGGTCTTCAGGGCATCGCTCGGATAGGTGACCGGCTCAAAGCCCTGGCGGCGGCGCAGATAAGGATGAACCGCTCCGCCCTGAATCGGACCGGGCCTCACGATGGCCACTTCAATCACGAGGTCGTAAAACGTGCGCGGTCGCATGCGTGGCAGCATCGACATCTGCGCGCGCGACTCAATCTGGAAAACGCCTACCGTGTCGGCGGCCGAAATCATGTCGTACGTGGCCTTGTCTTCCGCGGGAATGTCCTGCATCTCGAAGCGCTCACCGCGCTGCTCCGACACGAGGTCGAGCGTGCGGCGGATGGCTGAGAGCATGCCAAGCGCGAGTACATCAATCTTGAGCAGTCCGAGCGATTCGAGGTCGTCCTTGTCCCACTGGATGACGCTACGCTCGGGCATCGCGGCGTTCTCAACGGGAACGAGCCGCGTGAGCTTGCCCCGGCTGATGACGAAGCCGCCTGAGTGCTGCGACAGATGCCGCGGAAAGCCATAGAGCTGTGCGGCGAGCGACGCCCACGCGCGGATGAGCGGCGTGTCTGGATTCAACCCGCACTCCTCGAAGCGCTTGAGCAGGTCCGCACTGTTATCGAACCAGTGATGCGACTTGGCGACCGCATCGACTATCTGCAGGTCGACGCCCAGCGCCTTGCCCGTTTCGCGCAAAACGCCCCGGGCGCGGTACGTCGAGACGGCCGCAGCAATCGCTGCGCGGTCGCGACCGTACTTGCGATATATGTACTGGATGACTTCTTCACGCCGCTGGTGCTCGAAATCCACGTCGATGTCTGGCGGCTCGCCGCGCTCCTTCGAGATGAAGCGCTCGAACAGCATGTTGCCGCGTGCGGGGTCCACCTCCGTGACACCGAGGCAGTAGCACACCGCGGAATTGGCCGCCGACCCTCGCCCCTGACACAGGATGTGCTGACTGCGCGCGAAGCGGACCAGGTCGTAGACCGTCAGAAAATACGGCTCGTACTGCAGGTCGCCAATCAGTTCGAGCTCGTGCTCAATCTGCTCCTGCACTTGATGCGGAATGCCCGACGGAAAGCGCCGCTGTGCGCCGATGTAGGTCTCCTGCCGCAGATAGGCGCCCGGCGTCAATCCAGGCGGCACGAGTTCGTCCGGATACTCATAGCGCAATTCATCGAGCGAGAAGGTGCAGCGCCCGGCAATGTCGACCGTTGCGGCATGCTCGCATGTCGCTCGGTGACTACAGGGCACGACGCATAGTCTGCCCCCGTGGCTGTTTCCGATGGCCGCGACTTACTAATCAAGAGTTGATTTACCGGCGTAACGCCGTGCAATCGGCAATGAACACCGAGTATGCGGACCAGGCCGCAACTCCGCGAGACTGACGCAGCTCTGCTGGCGCCTGTTCGAAGCGTATCAGCGTCAGCACTCGAATGAGACGGAGCAGGCGCGCCTCAATGCCTTCGAGTCCCGGTAGCCGACTTTCCCCTCTCGATGCGACCGCACGCGTTGGCAAGGCAATCAACAGGACCAATCGGTTGACGGAGCCGGAAAGCCGCAGCAGTCGTCCACCGCCCGCCGTTACTCGCCGTCAGAACGGAGGTGGCTTCTGGGTTATCGTCGCGTCCCCGCTCGCAAACTCAGACGTTTGTCCGACCGAGCGCCCCCCACACCCGCGGTATCGCGAATTTCATTGACTTCGCGGCATTGCCCCGTACAATGAATTTTGTTGCAGCGCAGCATTTACCTTGCTTCCCCTCGTGTCGTGCGGTTCTGTTTAGAACCACCCGTCCTTCTGCCGTCTGCCTTACCCTTACGGAGCAGTGATGAGCACTCTTATTCCGCAACAACTGGTTGCCGCCCAGCAAACCAGCCTGGAAACACTTTTTGGTCTAACGAGCAAGGTGTTCGATGGTTTCGAAAAACTGGTCGCGTTGAATCTGCAGGTTAGCAAAGCAGCTCTCGCCGAAAACCACGAAACTCTCACTAAAGCTGTCTCCGGCGGCAACCCGGGTGAGCTGCTCGCACTGCAAGCGAGTCTTTCCCAGCCTGCGGCGGAAAAGGCGGTCGCCTACGGTCGCCAGGTTCACGAAATCGTAGCCGGAGTTCAGAGCGAAATCTCAGCCGCCGCGACAGCGCAGGGCCAGCAGTTCCAGCGGGAGGCACAAGGGTTCGTCGAAAACCTCACGAAGAATGCCCCGGCAGGAAGCGAATCGGCCATTGCAGCATGGAACTCGGCCTTCTCCACAGCCAATACCGTCTATGAATCGGCCAACAAGGCGGCAAAGCAGTTCGTGTCGAAAGTTTCCACCGTTCAGTAAGCCTCATCGTCTCTCCCGGACCTTATACGTCCATAAATGCGGACTTCGGTTCGCATTTATGCTTTGCGAAGGCGTGTCGCGAAGCGACGGATGCTGTGCAGGTTTTCGGTAGCGGAGTGCCATGCTCCGTGAGCACAATTGACCGAGATGCGACAGTTCCAGGCGATGACGCGCTGGCGCACGAGGCGTCGCGCCGGAACACGGCGCGTCTCGCCAGCGACGAAATGAACGGACAATTGCAATGGACGACCGATTTGACAGACGGGAACTGCTGCTTCATCTTGGCGATATTCTCGAAGCATTGAACTGTTTAGCCCGGATGGGCCGCCCCGACGCTATGGTGGTGCAGCTCGCGCGGAGAGAAAACTCTTTGCAGGACCTCGAGTTCCTCGGGGCGCTGCCGTCAACAATGACGATGGCTGAATTTACTCAACGGGTCACCAGCGCATTCTGCGTGTGGCCAAGGGAGCTGCTTGAGGGGGAGCTCAACCGGGACGCACTGGCGTCAACGGTACAGCTCAACCTTTTTGACGGTAACCCTAACGGCTGGAAGGCGTATGTCAGCCACGTCCAGAACAAAGTGAAATGGTTTGGGACCGGGCTTTCGAATATTAGAGAGGGCGCTCGCGCCGAACCGTCGCACGATGCCACCGATGAGGCGAGTCCGGTCGAGGCACCGGATACGGACGTGTCGCCCGTGGAGGCGGATGTGCGCGGTGAAAAGAGAGGTTGGCCTTGGCCCGAGCCGAGGCCGAAGTCGTGACGCTTGCAGCTGTCGCTATGAGGAATCCGTCAATAAGCGGCAGATAGGCCGGGCCTTGTCCGCGCCTCACATCGGGCGACGCTAACGGAAGCTTGCCAAGAGTGGCTCATTGCGGCTGTGTATTGCTCTCCTCAGCCTTCGGGCCATCCGCATCAGGCTCTGAACCGAATTTCGGGACTAGAAGGCGGGTACCGAAGGAACCACCAGGCCCCGGTTCGGGTCCACGAACACGGTCGGATTGCTGCCGCTACCACTGAAGTCGAAGAGGCCCAGGATGCTACCGGCTGTTGCATCAAAGGAGCCACCGCCAAGGCGTTGGCTGCCGAGCCAGTTGTCTTCGATGAAGCGAACCACTGATGCCTGCGTAATCGGCGTGTGGCCAACGTGATTGACCTTGGCCCAAGGCGAAATCACAATGAACGGGATACGGGTACCAGGGCCGCATCGGCCGTTAACCGGAGCGCCGTTGAGCCCGGGCGGAGCCGAGCCCGTACCGCATTTGCCAGGACCGTTTAATTGGTCCGCCTGCGCGTCGAACGACGAACTGGTCGGAGTTGCATACGCATGGTCGTACCATCCGTCCGAATCGTCCCACGTGACGATAACTGCCGTGCTCTTCCAGTCTGGCTGCTGCTGCAGGAAGTTGACCACCTTGGCCGTAAAGGCCTGTTCATCTAGCGGGTCCGAATAACCAGCGTGGCCGTCCTGGAACGCTGGTGCCTTGATAAAGCTCACCGATGGATAGTTCCCCGCCTTCACAGCGGCGAAGAAATCGTCAGAGTCATACTGGTGATTTGCCGGGTCAACCGTCTTGCCGTCGGACTGCAGCGTGTAGCCGATGGCTGCCGTGGCGCCAGGACGCAAATGCTTCGGATTCGACGTCGATGCGTAATACTGGAACCAGTTGTGGTGGGGGATGTAATCGGCTGTTATGCGTCCGACCGCTGGCGTCACCGTGCTGCGTTTGCACCCGGTTGTACCGTTGCCGTTAGTCGTCGTCAGATTGAAACCGCCCGTGAAACCACCCCACGTTATGTTCTTGGCGTTGAGCAGGTCGCCAATGTTCTTGCCTGACATCAGAATCTGGTCCGTCGTGCTGGAGCACAGGTCGTTCGCTGGGTCCACATCATTGATGAGGGTAACGCTCCCCTGACCATCGTTGACGTAATACGAATTTGAAGCCGTCGTCAGATTGAATGGCTGCTGACTGGTCTTGACCAGCTGAACGCCGTTAGTCTGGCCGGAGATAACCTCCAGGGCACCCGGCGTCGACGGACCGAACGTATCCGAATACGCGTTATCGCTCATCGCAAAGTGTTGAGCATAGTTCCACAAGGCGGTAACAGTATTGCCGTCGTAGTAGCCCATCACCTGGCCGGTCGTGCCGAACGCGCCAGCGCCTCTGCGCGACCCTTTACCAGCGTACAACGGGAACATGTCGGCGGCGCCATTGTTATAGGCCTGCTGCTCCGCGGTATAGGCGTGGTCCTGGTCGGCCGTCGCAGCCTGTGTGCGGTCGAGCCGGAATGGATTCACTGCACCCGCACCGTTGAGCTTATTGATGAAATTTGGATTGTTTGTCAGCAGGGCGCCGCTCAGACCGTTGACCGTTGGAGTGCCCGGTGCAGCCGTGAAGACCGGTTCGCCCACCTGATTGGTCGCATTCGGGTAGGTCGCAAAGTAGTGGTCAAAGGACACGTTCTCGTTGTAAATCACAACGAGGTGCTTGATGGGCGTCGAGGTCGAGAACTGACTCTGTGGTGAGACCGCAGTCAATGCGTTGCTTGCGTCGCCCCATGCATACAGGGAGACGCTTAGAGCGATGCCCGCTACGCCTTGCAGGAGGTTTCTGGAAAGCATATGTAGTTCCGGGCGTCGCTCTATTAGCTTAATGGTGTGGACGTGTCCGGCGCTGCCGCGTCACTCCGCGAGCCTTCAGGGTCCGGACGAGATAGTCGCCTCGGAGGGAGTACGGGCCGCTACGCCGGTCAACACAGGGTACATAGCACACCGACGTGCCAAAGCCCAGCAATCTGTCGAATTCATCGTTTTGTCCAGCGCGCGTGAAGAAGCGTTAATGCGAATACGAATTCGCGCACCGATTCTTTCACCCTCGTCACTGTATAACAATGAAGGTTTGCACTACGCGCATGAAACAGGTTTCGCTGCTGGTATCGCGTTGACGTCCCCGGTCGTGCAAGCTGCATCCAAGGACACAGCTGCCCCACAAAGCGGTTCAAAAACACCGTCCGCAGGCGCGCTGAATTCGACAAGAATCTGGCGCAGCTTCAGGAGCAGATGAAGACGATGCAGCGGAAATGGACCAGATTCTCATGGCTGAGTCATCGCTTGGTGGGGATGCATCTGGCCATCCATCGCGTCAGCACCGTGGTCCGAAAGTTGTTGTCGAACCACGTGTGAAGTGATGTCAATCTCCGCACCTCGCTGCGCTACCTCGGCCTGACGTTCAGTGTCCGCCGCGAACGATTCAACCGCCGCACCCAAGTCAGCCATCGCGATAAGCGTAGTAAATTATCCGTTTCGTATTGCCATGCGTGGCTCATTCGCAATGAGCGGAGAAATCGGAGGCGATTCGTGTCCGATTGATATAACTTAACGCCGCCGAGTGGCAGTAATACACTTCATCTGGACCGCTATGGGTCTGCTATCGCCGCTAGAATGAAACACCTCTCGCCGGAACCGCTGACATGGCTGCATTGCCGGACGTACAAGAAGATTTTTTGCGGGTGCTTATAGACGACAAGGCCGCCGTAAACGTGTTCCTTGTGAACGGCATCAGGCTGAGAGGTCAACTGGCCGCCTTTGACCGATTCGCGGTTGTGCTGGAGTCTGGCTCGGGTTCACAACTTGTTTTCAAACATGCCATCTCGACCGTGCTACCTGTCAATGGAGGGGACTTCGCACTCGGTTCGGGCGCGGCGGTGAGTCGGGACAAGCGGAACGACTTGTGAGTTCGCGCGAGTGAAAACTGCCATGACATGCTGTGGTCTACGCTTGACCTGCGCATAGCCAAGCGACGTCCACGTCGAGAGGTTCAGACAGGCGTGCACAGTCATAATTTTCGGAACGATAACGCCGGCGCGCCGAAGGGTCACGTCGTATCCTGGTACGCCGAGCAACTTGGTCACCCGACTGGAAGTAACCTTTGCGCGCTTGATGGCTCAGTGCACCGATTGCGAGGTTCAGCAAATGGCCATGGATTACACAATCAAGGCTTTTCTGTTCGATGTCTTTGGCACTGTCGTCGATTGGCGAAGCGGCGTCGCGCGAGACGTAGCGCCGTTTCTCAGTCGTCACAACATCGCCGTTGAAGCAACCGAGTTCGCCGACGCGTGGCGCCGCGAATACTCGCCTGCGATGGAAGAGATTCGAAGTGGACGACGGCCGTTTGTCCGGCTCGATGTCCTTCACAAGGAAAATCTGATTAAGGTCATGCGCAACTTCGGCATTGATGCCGACTCAGCAACTGCCGACGAACTTGACAAGCTCAACCTTGCCTGGCATCGGCTAGACCCGTGGCCCGATTCTGTAGAAGGGCTGTTGAGACTCAAGCGTCAATTCATTATCGCACCCCTCTCAAATGGAAATATCAGACTGATGGTGGACATGGCGAAGCGTGCCGCGCTTCCTTGGGACGCCATTCTCGGCGCGGAAGTCGTCAGAGCGTACAAGCCATCGCCGCAAGTTTATGCTGACACCACCGAAATCCTTGGACTTAGCCCAGCGCAGGTTTGCATGGTCGCGGCGCATAACGGCGATTTGGCGGCGGCGCGTCAATGCGGCCTAAAGACCGCGTTTGTGCTTCGCCCCGTCGAACATGGCCCGGACCAACAGAGCGACTTACGCGCTGAACAACCGTGGGATTATGAGGCGGCAGACCTGAACGACCTGGCGACGCAGTTGGGTTGCCCGACTTAACCGTTCGCAACACCGAGCCTCCGCCCACGCTTTGTCCGAGAAACCGTGCCCACTGTGATGACGGCAACCGAAAATTCAGGCGCAGGACTCATTGCTGCCGGCAACGAAAGCCCCACGAAGCCCCGCACTCCCGCTCTAACCGGCTTTTCGGCGATACCCCATTCTGCTCAGCCCTCACAAGCATCTTTATCGCTTGAGACCGGGCCATCGAGTCGAGTCGTGCAGCCGTATCGACGACCTCGACGCTGTCAGCAGCCGCCTGTCGAAACGTGCACAGTTCCAGTCAAGAGCAGCGTCTAGCATCTACAACGAGACCCGTGCCGTGCGGCTCTTTTTTCGTCCCGCATCAGCGCGTCTTGCGTTCTTTGGCGTAGGCGTCCAGATAGTCCCCCGCATGTGTCTTCAACGCTTCGAGGAACCGCTTGATTTTCGCGTCGACAAACTGTCGAGACGGATAAACCGCATAGACGTTGCGAACATGTGTGTGGTACCCGGGCAGTACGCGAATACCACGAAGAAACTTGAGTTCCATTGGGCATACAGAGAAGAGTGCTTCTGTCCGAACGCCAAGTGACGGAAGCCTTCGCCGGTGCGCACCGTTGACCAAGGCCTCAGCGTTTACTCCATCAACCGGTGAGCCGCAGGGACGCTGTCAACGGCACTCAGGAATTGATACAGTTTCTGTCGGCATCGGCACTTCAGATTTGATACACCGGGTTGTAGTGTTATTGCGGTGCCGACCGCA